>DASREJ010000199.1:0-6767 GCA_035652115.1 Bryobacteraceae bacterium | reverse complement strand
AAGGGCTTCATCGCTCACGCGGCGTCGCTGCATCAGAGTTGCCTCCATTGTGCAAGATTCCCCACTGCTGCCTCCCGTAGGAGTCTGGCCCGTGTTTCAGTGCCAGTGTGGCCGTGTGCCCTCTCAGGCCGGCTACCGATCGTCGCCTTGGTGGGCCGTTACCTCACCAACTAGCTAATCGGCCGCGGGCTCCTCTCTCAGCGCATTGCTGCTTTCCCTTCACAGGATTATGCGGTATTAGCCCCGGTTTCCCAGGGTTATTCCCCACTAAGAGGCAGATTACCCACGTGTTACTCACCCGTACGCCGCTGTACTCATGGATTGCTCCACTTTCTCGCTCGACTTGCATGTGTTAAGCGCGCCGCCAGCGTTGATTCTGAGCCGGGATCAAACTCTCGTTTGATCGTTTAGAGTATCGCCCCAACTTGCGTCAGGACGGCTTATCGCTCCGGCTTTTACTCAAAAAGTCTGACGAATTACTTCATTGCGTCCAACCAGATTGTCAAACAACTGCGCAGTCAATCAAACGATAATCGGATTGCTCCGTAAGATCTGACGCTGCCGGCCTCGAAAGCCGTTTGAGCCACTTCGTTTGGCTTACTTCCGTTCAGCACAAACGCGTTTACTCGAAAAATGTCGGGAAAAACCCTGTTCTTTGGTAGCTTGGAATTATTCAGGACTGCTTGAGAACTGCTATGGAGTCCAAATCAGTTCGACATGACGCCGAACCGGATTGCCTACCTTACTTCCCGCAGGCGATTGCGACGTCGCCCATCTGTTACCTTATCAAACCTTTGCCGACCGTTGCAAGCAGTTTTCTACTCTTCTCGCTTGATCGACTCACCGTTCACTCTCGCTCGCGGCGACTTGTTCAGAATAACAGAGTATGGATAACCCCGCAAGGCGGGTGGGGAAACTCCTGTGGAAACCGGATCTGCGATGAATTTCTTTTCTTTTCAAAGGATTATTAAGAATATAAGGTGCTTCAGGAACGGATTTCCTCCGCTTTTCCACTGCATTGCACTTTTACAACCAGGCCCTGGTAACCGCTTAATTGAATCCATGGAACCCCGAGGGGTCCAAAATATTCATGGAATGCCTTCTTCACACCAGGCGCGCGCTCCGCGCCCATATCGTGGGAAACGATGATTCCGCCCAGAGTCAGGCGAGGGTAAAAAAACCGCAGGGCTTCAAGAGTTCCCCGGTATAGATCAACATCGAGATGGACGAAGCTGAATGTCCTGCCGGCGATCTCTTCAGTAACCGATTGGGGGAAAGTACCGACGTGATATTGAAGACCGTTAAAGCCAAGATAATCCTGAACGTTTTTCAGGGACGACACAAATTGGCCTTTAACGAAGTCCGCATCCGATGCGCCCGGCTGCGGCAGACCAGCGAACGTATCGAAGAGGTGAACGGTTTTTGTGGAGTTGGTATATTGCCGGAGAATCCGGGCAGAAGCGCCCCGATAGACGCCTACTTCTGCGACATCTCCTGGTATAGAAGTCGTCGCCTGCAGCGCATTGATCAACTGTTCCGCTTCTACGTGGCTTAGCAGGAGTTCCCGTTCGTGCTTGACTAAGTTGATGAAGTGCAGTCGAAGCCTTCGTTCCGGACTGGCGTGTCTGTAGACGATGATTTCACGGTCCGCCAGCTTTTCTTTTAAGCGTTCCAGAATCATTGCTTGGAGAGCATACTATCAGCCAAAGCTTGTCTGATACAGCCCACAAACGGTTATATATGGCGAGCCCCCAACGCACAAGCCGCTACCAGGTACCACCTGAATTAGGGGCCAGGCGCCACACTCAAAGATACTCTTTTGCCTTTGGTGCTGACATACTTTTGCGCATGCGAGCCCCCGGCACCAAACCCGCCGCGGGAGGACTCACTAGGTCGTATGATGTACTAGTGTGACGTCCGCAGACACATTGCTTCCACTATCGCCAGCCATATTTCACATCCTGCTTTCCCTTGGCGAGGGTGAACGGCATGGTTATGCGCTAAAACGCGAAATTGCAAAGCGTACGAATGGAAAGCTCAAGCTCGGGCCGGGTGTGTTGTACGGATCAATCAACAGGATGTCGGAACTCGGACTAATCGAGGAATCAGCCGAACGGCCCGACCCGCATCTCGATGATGAACGGCGGCGATACTACAGGATCACGAGCTTCGGAAGACAGGTGGCGCAAGCAGAAGCAGCGCGCATGCGGGAACTGGCAGGAATGGCGGCTTTAACCTTCGGGAAAACCCGACATGCTTAGAATTTACTGCCTGCTGTTGCATCTCTACCCTGCAGCATTCCGCGAGCAATATGGCAAAGCAATGGAGCAGGAGTTCAAGGATGAACTCGCCGAAATGCAAACCGGGTTTGCCGTCGTCTGGCTTTGGATGCGTCTACTGTTCGATTTAGCCGTCTCGCTTCCTATTCAGCTCGCGATAGAGATGGGCCGGGACAGCCGGCACGCCTTACGACTCTGGGCAAAACATCCTTGGCATACGGGCTTTGCAGTCATAGCTCTTGGCCTTGCAATTGGCGCGAATACCGGAGTCTTCAGCGTTGTTAATGCACTGCTGCTGCGCTCCTTACCTTTTCAGGATCCGTCCGCGTTGACGGCGTTGATTCATTTCCTTCCCCCGCATGCCAGTGAGGTGCAATTTGATTCCTGGCGGCAGAATTCGAATTATCTGCAGGATGCCGCTCTGTTTGAAGAGGGCGATTTGAATATCGGCAGCCCACAACATATGTTGCGGGCGCATATTGCAATGATCTCGCAGAATTTCTTTTCCTTACTGGGCGCACGACCAGCAATCGGAAGAACTTTTTCGCCAGGAGATCATGCAGTCGCGGTGATCAGCTATGGGCTGTGGCAAGACTTGTACGCCGGTAGTCAACAAGTCCTGGGGAAAACGATCCGGTTATACGGATTGCAACCACATCCGGACGAGCCGCTCACGGTGGTTGGGGTAATGCCAGCAAATTTCGATTATCCGGCAAATGCGGTTCTGTGGAAGGCAGCAGAGTATACGGCCGGTAACAATGGATGGGCAACAATCGGACGGCTGAAACCGGGAATAAATTGGCCGCAAGCACGAGCAGCGTTCCTGGCGGAGGTGCGCCGGCTGGAACCACATCGAAGGTTCCGAAACGGCTGGTTCCCGATAATGATGCCTCTCCAGGATGAATTGGCTGGGCGGGTCAAGAACGCGTCGCTTCTTTTAATGGGCGTCGTGACATTGATCTTGCTGATTGCCTGTGCAAACTTAGCCAATCTGATGCTGGCGCGAACAGCCGGCAGGCAGCACGAACTTTCGATTCGTTCGGCAGTAGGCGCAAGCCGAGCACGTCTCATTCAGCAACTACTCACAGAATGTCTGCTGCTGGCGGCCGTCTCAAGCGCGCTTGGTTCGGTGGTTGCGATTTGGGCGACTTCGCTCGCGAGCAAAGTGCAGCCGGCGGCGCTGACCTCGCAGACCTATTTGGTTTTTGATGCTAGGGTACTCGCATTTATGGCCGGCACGGTGGTGCTCAGCGCATTGCTGTTCGGATTGTTGCCTGCGCTAAATGTTGGGCGCGCACACCTATTTGCCGCCCGAGGGTCCACCGAGTTACGTAGTTCGCGTATGGTGCGCGATGTGCTAGTTGCCGCACAGATAACGCTCACGATCCTGTTGCTAACCGCCTCAATTGCGGTCACGCGAGCCTTGTCCCACGAGCTTCATATCGATCGCGGATTTAGCGCTGACGGCGTTGTTACCGTAAGCGTTGCCTTGGACGGCACGATCCGCGACAAGCCTGGTCAACGATTGCAGTATTTCGAAGAAGCGCTGGATCGTCTACGCTCCTTGCCTGGAGTGCGAAACGCTAGCGCCACCGAGTTCTTGCCTCTCTTATCTGGAAAGTTCATGGGCGGTTCCTATGCGTTCGACGGTCATCCATCTCCGCAGGGGATGGGAACCGACATCGTTCCAATCATGGCCAGATACTTTGCCACGACTGGCGGACGTGTTCCTTATGGGCGCGAGTTCACCGATGCTGAAGTTCGATCTGACGCGAAGGTCGCGCTGGTGAATGAGACCTTCGCCAGGCTTTGGCTGCAGCCACGAGATGCCATCGGCCATATGGTAACGGCTGGAGACAGAACGGCGCGAAAGATTATTGGCGTAGTCAGGAATGTGGATTTCATGGGTCAATACATCTCGGATGTTTTCGATGTAGACCCTCCGGAACTCTTCATTCCGGCGCACAATCCCGGCGGGTTTGATTCGACATTTGTCGTAAACGTCGAAGGCCCTTTACAAGATCGCGTAGCCGCGATCCGCGCTGCTGTGCAATCCGTAGATCATGGGGTGCCGGTCTTCGGCGTGGAGACGATGCAGGAACGGGTGGATAGGGCCTTTGCGCGCCCGAAGTTTTACCGGACGGCGCTCGTCTTTTTTGCCAGCTTTGCTCTGCTACTCGCGCTTATCGGCATCTACGCGGTAGTTTCCTATGCTGTCATGCAGCGGACCCACGAAATGGGCGTCCGGTTGGCACTCGGTACCACGCGGCAGAGCTTGCGAGCAAAATTTGTTTGGCGAGGTTTGGCGGTTGTTATCTCCGGCGCGGTCTGCGGCGTTGCATGCTCTGTAGGTGCGGGAAACCTGCTCGGTAATTTGATTGAAGGCGCAAAAGGGCTCGATGCGGGATCGTATGTTCTGGCAACGATCTCGATTTGTCTCATCGCCGCGGCGAGCATCTGGATTGCTACTCGCCGGATTGCGCTGATGGATGTGATGGAGATTCTTCGGACCGAATAAGGCCGCCCGGCTGTTTTCTTTAGTGAAAGCGCAGGGCAGATTCCCTCCGAGAGAACCCGCCCTGCTACTCCGAACTGTTAGCGCCGGTTGTTGTGTTTCTCTTCTTCGCCCGGCTTCCGCTCACCTTCAGGTTGCCGGCGCTCCGCGTTGTGCTTGTCGTTATAAATCGAATGACTTAAGTTATTTTGTTGCCGGTTCACTTGTTGGCGCTCTTGCGGCGTCAGATGGCCGCCATTCGCCTGCCGATCCGCATGGATTTCCCTATTGACAGCCGCTTCGCGGCCTTCCAAATGTGCAGTCTCGCCGGGCCTTAAACGGCCAGAAGCCACACCGTTGGCAATTCGACCTTGCTGATCGAACCGCCGGCCGTTGATGGTGTCCATCGCGGCAGTTCCCGGACGGCCGTGATTGAAAGAAGCCAATTGGGCGCGATCGAGGCTTGCATTGTGCTGATGCGACATCTGCATGGCGACCGGCGGCACGTGACGTTCACGCATGGCCATCTGTTCTTGTGGCGTGGGGCGCGCATTTACTCCGCCAACGCCGTTGAAGCTGACACGATTGACGTAGGTGTTTCGAATAACTGTGCGGTCGACGTATACATTTCTTACGATGGTCGTGTTCACATTTGTGATTGCGGTGTTGTAGCGAAAGGTCCGGCCTACCCACACGCCGCCGACATATCCGGTACCGAAATACCCAAACCCATAGTTCACTCCGCCATAGAAACCAATGTGCGGTCCCCAATAGCCCGCATGCCAGAGGTAGTTGCCGCCAACGAAGCCCCAGTACCCTGGAGTCCACAGCCAGCCGATTGTCGGCGGAGCTACCCAGACGCCCGGGACCCAGTAATATCCGGCATCTCCCCAAGCCCAGTAGCCGGGCGTCCAAATATATCCTTCAACTGGACAAGGCGGCTGGGTATAAACCGGAAGAACCGGTGGCGCAATCGTGATTGAGACCGCGATTCCGGCTGATGCGGACGGTAGAACGGCGCAAAAGAGTAGCGCCCCCGCGGATACCGCTAAAAGATTTCGAAATTTGCTTGTTCGCTGCATAAGTTGTCCCCGTGACTCTTGTGTGGCCACTACTTCCTTACACATGTACTAACTGGTTCAAAGGCGACGGAGTTTACGTTCAGAACAGTTAAAGCTGCTTAATTGAAGATCCAGACGCTGAGAAAATGCCTATGAGCGAAATGGGAATTGCGAGGCGATTTTCTTTTTCAGGTCCGAACACGACCGCCTTAGGAGAAGCTATTGCGCCACTATTTCCGCGTAGATGGGATAGTGATCAGAACCGCGGAATTCGCGGCGGACACGGCCTTCTTCAATGCGAATAGGACCGCGTACAAAGATCCAATCAAGCGCCATGGCGATCGCGTGAGTACGCTCGATGTGTTCACCAGTTGCGCTTCGAAAACCTTCGCGCTCGAGTTTGTGGAGGAAGATGGAGGGCAGATACTTGGAGTTCAAATCACCGCCCAAGATAAAGGCGGTGTTGGCCGGATAGCGGTTCATATCCGTCAGCACTTCATCCAATTGTTGAGCCTGAATTAAGCCCATGCTGCGGCTTTCGAGGTGGAGGTTGTAGACAACCAGCAGATTCCCGGCAAATTCCAGATCGGTCACAAGAGCGATGCGGTCACCGAGCCGGCGCTGGAGCAAAGGCAACGAAGAGGGAATCCAACTGCGCGGCTTCCAGAAGCCCGATTGCTTCTTAAAACGCAAGATACGCGACTTGCGAATAGGAAGCGTTGTCAGCGTGGCCTGTCCGGTGTAGGCGGGACTGCCCTGCTCCTGGCTCAATTCTTCAAACTCCACCGCATAGGCCATATTTACTTTCAGGCGGCGCGCCAATTCGGCTGCCTCATCGACATAGGCGCCGCGTTTGGTATTGCAATCCACTTCCTGAAAGAGATAAAGATCAGCCGGGTTTTTGGCTAGCTCTGCGCTGATAAGCGAAAGCCC
>DASREJ010000198.1:0-5038 GCA_035652115.1 Bryobacteraceae bacterium | reverse complement strand
CGCCCGCCAAGATTTGCCCAACCTTGTTGTCCAAAAGCGGCAAGAGCCAGCACCGCTGCAAAAGGATTCCGACAACAACCAAAGCTATCAGCACAATCGTCGACCAACGAAGTTGCGCAATTCCGGCAGTTGCGATCGTCGCAATGAGCAAGCATAACTCAACACGCCCAAGAAGGCGAAACGTGTACCGGCCTATTTCCAGCCCCGTGTGCATGCTAAGAGAAGGCGCCTGGAACTTTACCGGCGTCGCGATAAGCGACACGCCAATGATGATCCCGGCCCAGAGCGTAATCAGGATTGGAAAGATGAGGCGAGCGTACAATCTCATGCCGCTTCGGTCCGGATTTGCTCGGAAATCGTTACCAGCAGCAATGTATCGTGATGGGCAATCAGGCTGTGCGACACACCGGGCGCCAGACTCAGCAGCCAATTCGGCTTCAACGGAACGCGCTCGCCGCCGGCAGAGAAAAGTGCATGGCCTTTCAGGCATTGAACTGTAATCGCGCCGGCCGTGTGGTGTTCCGGCAGTCCTTCACCACTCTTCAGGTAAAACAACACTGCGCGCAAGCCATTTTCCCGAAACAGTGTCGTTGTTCGCGGCAAATCGATGGAATCATTTAGAAAGGTGTCGAGATCGGTGAGCTTCATATCGCTTGAGGCACCCTTAGTGTCGGTTCTCGATCAAATTCGTGATACGCCGTGATCGCGTACAGCAAACGTTGCCCGATCATTTCCGCGCGCTGCACAAAAAGATCCGCGAGACTTTCAGAACATAGCTCCGCGGCCGTTTCACGCCACAATTCCAACCAACGTTGAAAATGGCGCGCCTGTAAACGCGGCAATTGCAAATGCGCGATCATCGGGTTGCCTTTATACGTGCGAGATGCGAGCAACACCGTCGACCAAAACGCTTTCATCTTGTCCAAGTGAGGCCCCCAATTACCGCCGATCACGTCGGTAAATATGGGACCTAAAAGCCGATCGTTGCGAATCTTTCCATAAAACGTGTCCACCATTTCGGCGATACTGTCTCGGGTTACGGTCTCATACATGCGCAGATCTAAAGATGTAACTATAATACATCTTTAGAAGCCGTTCGTCATGTACCTTACGCGACAAGCCGATTACACAATGCGTCTGTTGATCCATTTGGCAATCCAGCCGGACAAATCGGCGACAATTCAGGAGATCGCAGAACACTACCGAATTTCGCGCAATCACTTGATGAAGGTGGCAAACCGTGCTGTTCAGGCGGGTTACGTGGAAGCCGCTCGCGGCCGCGGCGGAGGGCTGAAGCTGGCGAGAAGACCCAAAGAAATTTCTATTGGGACAGTTCTGCGCGAGGTGGAAGACTGGCGAATTGTCGAGTGTTTCGAACTCGCATCTAACCGGTGCCCGATTGCGGGCGGCTGTGGCTTACGTCCCATATTGAAGGAAGCCCTGGACGCTTACTTGGCGGTTCTGGATCGGTATTCTTTGGCCGACGTTGTCAATCGGAAAAACGTTCTCATTCAATTGCTGGGATTGAAAATTGCCTGACCGGAAAACAACTTAACGGTTGACAATGAGATTTTTTGGCGTGAACGTTATTTGCAGCCCAATTGATACATTTTTTGCCGGACGTCCCAGTACTGGAATGAAATACCGCTCGAATTGCACGAGCAGATTTGCATTCATGTCAGGCCGCACCTGCCATTGATTGTTGACGGAAATATCGGTTTGCGTCCCACCTCCAGGCAAAAATGCGCTGCCGGTTTTTGTCTGCCGAAATGAAACTGCCGTCTTACTTTGGGCCGACCACCAGTAAGTGGACGACGCTAAATAGGTGCGCGCATCGCGTCCAACCGAGCTTCCCAGCAGATAGGTGTTATTCGTGTAGGCGTCGCGATACTGGTTGTTCCAATAGAAGAATTGTCCTCCTTGGTCGCCACGGTAAAGCCAGGTCGAATAAGTCTCGAATCGAAAGTCCAGGCGGCGTAGATACGGCACTTGAGTGAAGTAAATACCTGGCGACCAGGCTGAACGCCTCGGGGCATCCAATGGATTCGGTTCATCGTCGGCAAGTGAATCGGAATAAATGGTTACAAAATGTCGGAATCCTGGCACTCTCCAAAGAAAATCGAAGCTGCTGCGCCGATCACCGGGATCGGACGAAGAACCATACGCTGTGCTACCCGTACTTGAGGTGCTAACAAAACTTCGGACAAAACTACCAGCAGTTAACGGATGCCCAACGCCGCCAAATATTGCACTGCGTGTAAAGCCGACTTCGAGATTTTCGGTTAGCTGGAAAGTAATCTTCTCTGCGTTGATGAAAGGCCGGGGCGGATATAGATGCCCGGATAACTTCCCCACCAGCAGTTGCGTTCGGATGTGCCCCAAAAATCGGAGCGGCCCAGGCAGCACGATAGGATTTTGCTGCGCAATTCTCGCCATATAGAAAGGCTCGGCATTATTACTAAACGCAAAAGCGCTGGATTCACCCGGACCCCACCAAAGGCTTTGTTTGCCGACCGTGATGTTGAAAATGCCAAGGTGCGCGCCGACATACATTTCCAGCGGATCGAATTTGCTGGTGGAGGCGATTGCGCCGGATTGCGGCGGTACACCGTCGAGGCTGCCTAAAAGATACTGAACGTTGGTGTCGTAGGGACCGCGGCCGCCCGCTTCCTGATATTCTCCTCGAAAATATCCAGAGAAGATACCGAGTGTTCCGAACGCCGAGAAGCCTGCGACAGCATTAGTCCCGGCGCCGTAAGGCCGACCGTAATCATTCGCGACACTCTGGCCGAAGTGATAGCTATCGCGTAAAGGCGTGCCAGATATTTGAAGCATTCGCGTATAGGCCGATTCGATGCGGCCCTGAGCTTGCGCTTCGGGCTCATCTGCGAACTCCCGCTTTAGCGAGTGGATAAGCGAGAGTGCCTCGTCGTTCCTTATCCCTTCCATAACTTTGGTGCTGTGACGCGATGCAATATCTTCCGCCTCGTTCACAAGCATCAAGCATTCCGAACGGGTCCAGGGTGTGGCAAGACCTTCCTCATCCGGCACATAACCCATCGCAGCCAGTCTTTTTAGCGCCGGATAAACCCAGCTATCTAGGGGAACGTAAACGGGGCCGGCTGATGCCTTTTTCGATTCCCGATCGGCGGCGAGAAGCGATGTTGCACACAAGAGAATGGCAGCTATTCCAATAAGTGAGCGACTGGGATAGAAGTGCTGCAAGGTATGAGCGCGCCGGTTAGAAGCTCATTGATTGGCGTTAATAACAGCCGCCAACCTCGCCTAAGTATTGATTGTTTGTGTGAATCAGGATGTCGGGAACTTGTAAAGAATTAGCAAAATGGATGCGACTAACGTTGCCAAGTCTTTAGTTACTGCGTTTTTACAAACCATCAACAGCTAAATACCTACGAAGGCTTTAGCATCGAAGGCGAGTAGGTGTAACTAATCAATGCAAGAGATAACGATCGAAGCCCAAGGCATAAGCCGCCGGCGGCTGATCATGCAAGCAATTTATGCAATTCCCGTGCTTATTGGTGGCGCGCTGACGGCCTGTGTCGGGAATTACCTGCTTGGCAAGCAGAATAACGTGACGCATGGATGGGCAGATGCGGGAGAGGTTTCGGATATGCCGGCGGCAAGTCCTCGCCAGATCCGCTTCGAGCGCGCTGTTGTCGATGGCTGGAAACTTCGGACAGAGGAATCGTCGGCATGGGTTGTGATCGACGACCAAAAGCAAGTGACTGCTTTTTCACCTGCCTGCACTCATCTCGGTTGCGCGTATGGCTGGCAGGCGGACAAGAAACTATTTGTTTGCCCTTGCCACGGCTCGGTGTTCAATATTAGGGGAGATGTAATAGCTGGCCCCGCAAGCAGACCTCTAGATCGCTTTTCAATCAAGATTGAGGGCAACCGGTTGTGGTTAGGCCCCGTGAAAAACACAAAAGGCGCATAGGTCAATGCGCAGTTCTGTTTCACGGATTGCGGCGTGGATCGATAATCGCACTGGATTACAAGCGGGTCTTTCCCGATTTCTTTTTGAGGAAATTCCCGCGTCAGCGGGCTGGCCACAAGTATTTGGCAGCATCGCGCTATTCCTGTTTCTTGTCCAAAGCTTGACGGGCATTCTGCTTGCGCTAAATTACGCGCCCACGGCAGGCGAGGCCTATACGAGCCTTGTGTACATCATGCAGCAGGTCGCCGGAGGGCGCATGATGCACGGACTTCATCACTGGGGAGCCAGTCTGATGATCATCGTGGTCTTTCTGCATATGGCGCAAGTGTTCATCTTTGGCGCTTTCAAAAGACCACGTGAAGCGACATGGTTAGCGGGAGTTCTGTTGCTTTTGTTTACTCTCGGTTTCGCTCTGACGGGATATCTGCTGCCTTGGGATAACCGCGCCTATTGGGGGACGGTTGTTACCACCAAGATCGTAGCCGGTCTTCCTGTTGCCGGCCCGGTTTTAACGCGATTAGCGGGCGCTGCAGATGGAGTTGGAGCAATCACGTTTGCGAGATTCTATGCGCTGCATACGCTTTTGTTTCCTGCCTGCACCGTAGGCCTGATTATTTTTCACGTTTATCTGGTGCGCCGTCATGGCATCACGCCGGCGGAAGACCGCCTGGAAAAGATGCAAACGTTTTATCCAAAGCAACTCTTCCGCGATTTCATTGCGGTGTTTATCACGTTCGCCTGCCTATTCCTTGCCGCTTGTTTTTTGGACGTGCCGCTTGAGGCTATGGCGAATCCGAATGACACGGCTTATGTGCCAAGGCCCGAATGGTATTTTTTGTTCCTTTTCCAGTTGTTGAAGATCTTTCCGGGCAAGTTGGAATTAATTGGAACGCTCATACTCCCCTTGTTGACTATTCTCTGTCTGGCGCTGCTTCCCTTCTTCGACAGAGTGAACACAAGAATGCTGGGCAAGAGAGTTCAGCTAATAAGCGTGGCTGTGCTGGCGTTCTCCACCTGGTCGGCGTTAACGGCTGCAGCGGTCTTTAGCGACAAGCATCCCAAAGCAAACGCGCGGGTCTC
>DASREJ010000197.1:0-4836 GCA_035652115.1 Bryobacteraceae bacterium | reverse complement strand
CTTCGAAGTTCTCGAAGCCGAAGACCAGGAGATGTTCGATGCGCTGCTCAACCAGCTCCTGGAAGAAGAGAAGCCGGCCTGTCTGGCTGAAGTCGAACTAGTCAAGAAAATGGCTGAGCACACCTGGTGCTCCGAACGAGCCAGCCGTCTACAGGCAGGTTGCTTCACGTTTACGCGCACAGACGAGCAGCGCCGTAATGGGGAAGGCGAAGTCGTCGTTCATCCGCAGCTCGAACTCTTCATGCGCTATCAGGCACAGCATGATCGGGCCTACGCACGCGCCTCCGCGGAACTGCTAAAGCGAAGGAAAGAAAGATTGTTAGCCGAGCGTGGCTTTGTTTCGCAGCGGCGCGCTGAAGCACAGGAAAAACGTCGGGAAGAGAAGCATGTTTGGCAGGCGGAACGCACCAAAACAGCCGTCGCCCGCGAAAAAATCCGGCTCGCGCGCGATCAAGTGAAGCTCGAACGCGAAATAATCCATAAGGAACAGGTCAAAACGGCGGCGGCTGGCCAAATCAAACCATTCACGCCCCTTAAAAAGGAGCAAATCGCCGCCTGAACAACCCCCAACTGAACCGCCCACCTAAGTAAGCGTTAAGTAACCGCGTGAGCCACGTCACAACTACGTCTTCGTAACCATATCTCCCGCCTCACTCCATTACAAATGCCCGCGCTACACTTCACTTGAGGTACCGCCGCGCTCATCCGAAGCAAGGCGAAGCACTTTACGTCAAGAAAGGACGTTCGCATGCCCGAAAATTTTGATCGGCGGGATTTTATCAGGAAGACCGGCGCCCTGGGCGCGGGTGTCGTGTTCGCTGGAAAAGCGGTGGCCGGAAGTGCGCGCAAATTGACCAGTTCCAAAGTCAACGGCTCCCGCGTGCTGGGAGCGAACGATCGCATCAACGTCGCCGTCATTGGCTGCGGCGGGCGAGGGCGCTCCGATGCGGCATCCTTTAAGAAGTTCGGCGACGAGAACAACAACGCCTGCCAGCTTGTTGCGGTATGCGACGTCTACGAAAAGCGCAGGCGCGAGACCGCTGAAAAGTACGGCGTAAAAGGCTTTCTTGATTATCGAGAGGCGCTCGCAATGCCGGGCGTAGACGCAGTCGTTGTCGCGACCCCGGATCACTGGCACGCGCGCATCGCTCTCGATGCGATGGATCAGGGCAAAGATGTCTACCTCGAAAAGCCAATGTGCCACACCATCAAGGAAGTGAAGCAGTTGGTCGACACGGTTCATGAGACGAATCGAGTTTTGCAGGTGGGTTCCCAAACCACTTCCGCCGACCAATGGTGGAAGGCGAAGAAGGCGATTGCCGACGGCATGATCGGCAAAATGATCATGAGCCAGGGCTCCTACCATCGCAATTCGATCGAAGGCGAGTGGAACTATCCCATCGAAGCGGATGCCGGGCCGGACGGTAAGGGCGACAACTACATCGACTGGAAAACCTGGCTAGGCCCCGCTCCGAAGCGCGCCTGGGATGCTGACCGCTTCTTCCGCTTCCGAAAATATTGGGACTATTCGGGGGGCATCGCTACCGATCTTTTCTTCCACGTCGTCGCGCCGATGAACATCTGCTGGGACAAACCGCAATATCCGGTTAAGGTCATGGCGTCGGGCGGCAGATACGTCTTCACAAATGATCGTGAAGTGCCGGACACGTTCCATTTGCTTGCTGAATATCCGGAAGGCCATTCACTTGTGTTGAGCTCGTCCATGGCGAACTCGCAGCACATACCTGGTTTGATTCGTGGGCACGAAGGCACCATCATCATGGTGGAACATGGCATGTTTGAAGCGCCGACTCCTGATATTGTCGTGCGGCCCGAAAAAGTTCGCATCGAAGGCCAGCAGGGACGGCACCCGTTCCCCGATTACAAATTCGGCGCAGACGAAATCCGTATTGCGGTGGATCAGTACGACCCCATGCAGGCGCACATTGGCAACTTCCTGGAGTGCATGCGCAGCCGCCAGAAGCCGCACCTAGATGTGGAAACCGCTGCGCACGCGCAGATCCTCATCAGCCTGTCGGTCGATTCTTATCGCGAAGGCCGTGTGAAGTATTGGGATGAGAAGAACTGGAAAGCCGTGGATAAACCGGTTTCCGCTTAAGTAGCGACTGGCTACTGCGGATTATTAACACGAATACCTAGATCCCGAAGCTGCCGGTCTGGCACGGGCGACGGCGCCTCACACATTAGGTCTGTTGCCTTCGCAGTTTTCGGGAACGGAATCACTTCGCGGATGGATTGCTCGCCCGCCAGGAGCATGACGAGCCGATCGAATCCGAGCGCCATCCCGCCATGCGGCGGCGCGCCAAATTCTAGCGCTTCCAGCAGAAAGCCGAAACGGCGCTTTGCCTCTTCTTCGCTGAATCCGAGCGCCGCAAACACTTTCGACTGCACGTCACGGCGATGAATACGAATCGAGCCCGAGCCAAGCTCGATTCCGTTCAACACCAGATCGTACGATTTCGCGCGGCAGTGCGCCGGATCTGTCGTTAACTTTTCAAGGTCTTGGTCGTGTACCGAAGTGAACGGATGATGTGCAGCATTCCAGCGATTCTCTTCGGCGTCCCATTCAAACATCGGGAATTCCACGACCCACAAGAAGCGCAGGATTTCCGGGTCCAGCAATTTGTGCCGGTCGTTGTATCTCTGGGCGATGAACATCCGAAGTTGTCCGCAGGCTAGCAGAACGGTGTGCTCTGGTAGGGCGCCTTTTTTCTCGCCGGCCCAGCCGGCAAGAATCAGCAGATCGTTCTCCGTCCGTTTAACGCGCTCCCGAACTTTATTCAGCGGTTCCGCAAAATCGCGCTCCAACCGCTTTACGTCATCGAACACACGCAGGCCGCGCTCTTGTCCAAACGCTTTGATCTCATCGCGTTCTTTACGAGTTAACTGGCCGGTGCCAGGAATGTGAATCGCAACCAGAGGCAGTCCCTCCGTCGTGAGGCCGGCTCCTGGAAACAACTCTTCGACACAGTGAAAAGGCGGGATGCGCAGGTCGGGCTTATCGCTGCCATAGGCCCGCATCGCTTGCGCGTACGTCATGCGCGGGATAGGTCCCGCGAGAGGCTTGCCCGCGGCTTCGCATACATCCACAATCAGTCGCTCGATAACTTCATATACCTGTTCTTCCTGAGGGAAGGACATCTCGAGGTCGATCTGGGTAAATTCGGGTTGCCGGTCGGCACGAAGATCTTCATCGCGGAAACAGCGCACAATCTGGAAATAGCGTTCATAGCCGCTCACCATTAGCAGTTGCTTAAAGATCTGTGGCGATTGCGGCAGCGCGTAAAAGCTGCCCGGCTGAACACGGCTCGGCACCAGGTAGTCGCGCGCGCCTTCCGGCGTCGAGCGCGTCATGAATGGCGTTTCGATTTCTAGAAAACCTTGCGCGTAGAGCGCCTGCCGAATCGCCAGCGCGATTTTCGAACGCATGATGATGTTGCGCTGCATACGCGGGCGGCGCAAGTCTACATAGCGATACTTCAGGCGCACGTCTTCTTTGACGTCGACGTTATCTTCAAGCGGAAAAGGCGGTGTGCGCGACTCGTTCAGAATCCAGATTTGGTCGACCGCCACTTCCACGTCGCCGGTTGCGATGCTAGGGTTCACCGTTTCTGCCGTACGTAAATTCACGGTCCCCTGCGCGGCGATGACGAATTCCGAACTCAGTTCCTGCGCCCGTTGGTGGGGCTGCCGGTTCTTGCTTTCGTCAAAGACCAGTTGCGTGATGCCGTCGCGGTCGCGTAAATGGATAAATATGACGCCACCCAAATCGCGGCGGCGATGCACCCAGCCCATCAACGTGACCGTCTGACCGGCGTCTGTCGAACGCAGTTGACCGCAACTGTGCGTGCGGCGCAGGGCTCCTAGAAAATCGAGTTTTACTTCAGCCATTGTTCAGTTTGCAAGTTCGTGCGGGATGCTTGCGCCGCCGATACGATCGAGCAGCGCTTGGCGGGTCAAGGTCGATTGCTCGCCTGAGGCCATATCTTTTAGTGTGTAGGATTGCGTGACGATCTCGTTATCACCCACAATCAGCGTGTAGCGCGCTGCAAGCTTGTTCGCAAGCTCCAGCATGCGCTTCAACTTGCGATCCGTACCCACTTCGACCGATGCGCCGAGATGCCGGATATCGGCGGCAAGCGTGGCGCAGTGCCGTAACGCCACGTCTCCCATCGGAGCAATGTAAAGATCAAGTCCGCGCGGCTGGATGGTTTTCGATTCTTCGACGACCATCACCAGGCGGTCTTCTCCGATGGAGAAGCCGATACCCGGCGCGGCCGCTTTAGATCCCAGGCTTTCTGCTAAGCCGTCGTAGCGGCCGCCACCCAGAATTGCATTTTGCGCTCCCAAAGCGCCGTGTGTGATTTCGAAGGTCGTTCGGGCGTAATAGTCGAGGCCGCGAACCAATCGTGGCTTAACTGTATAAGCGATGCGCCGGTCATCCAAAAAATCGCGCACGCGCTGAAAGTGCCCGCGGTCTTCTTCATCCAGAGAATCAAGAATCGATGGAAGCCGGTCGATGACCGGCTGATCTTCCGGCACTTTACAATCCAGAACCCGCAGCGGGTTGGTGTGTGCGCGGCGCTGGCAATCCGAACATAGCTTTGGCGCAATGTCAGCCAGTGCTGTTCGCAGCATTTCGTTGTAGCGCGCACGCGACTGCTTCGTTCCTACGGAGTTGATCAGCAGTTCGAATTTCTTGATACCGAGTTCATGAAGAATGGTGACCACCAATTCAATCACTTCGGCATCGACAGCAGGTGAATCAGATCCGATAGCCTCCGCGCCGATCTGATAGAACTGGCGGTAGCGGCC
>DASREJ010000196.1:0-11837 GCA_035652115.1 Bryobacteraceae bacterium | reverse complement strand
GACCTTCTTCAAGCGGCGCTACCACGCTGATAAGCGGCTTTAGATTGATTTCGCCGCTCGCAAGCAACTCGATACAGCGGGGATATTCACCCGCCGAGGCGGCCGTGCCCTGGAGCCTTAGCTGGCGGCTCACAATTATCTGCAACGGAATTTCAACCGTGGGCGCGATATTTCCAATCAGCACGATTGTGCCGCCCTTGCGGACATTCTCAATGGCGGTTTTGACGGTTGGCGTGCTACCAACCGCTTCCATCGCTACATCGACACCTTTACCGTCGGTGAGCCGCTTGAGTTCGGCGGCAGCATCCGCTGTCTTCGCATTTATTACTGCCGATGCGCCTAGTTCCCGGGCGAGTTGTAAACGAGAGTCGTCGATATCGAGCACGTAAACAGCCGGACATCCGGCAACGCGCAAGGCCTGTAACGTGAGTAAGCCGATCATCCCCGCGCCCACAACCAGCGCGCTTCCTCCTTTTGGCACGCCCGCCAATTCCACGGCGTGCACGGCAACGGAGAGCGGCTCAACCATCGCGGCATCTGCAAATGACAGCGTTTCGGGCAAGCGATAAAGAATGCGCTCCGGGACTGTTACAAATTCGGCAAACGCTCCAGCCCGGCGGAAATCCGCGGTGGACACACCCAGCACCTCGCGGCGATCGCAAAGATTGACCTGCCCGCGCCGGCAGTATTCGCACTCTCCGCAATAGACGGTCGAATCCGGCGCAATTCTATCGCCTTCGTGAAACTTGGAGACTCCCGGCCCGGCCGCGACAACAGTTCCCGCAGCCTCATGCCCCATGACCAGCGGCGGTATTCTGCGTCCTGAGCTGCCGTCGTAGCCGTGAACATCGCTGCCGCAGATGCCGCATGCCTCGACCCGAACCAGAAGTTCGCCCGGACCAGGTCGAGGCAACGGAAGATCGACGACATCCAGCCGATTGTACTCAGAGAGCAGCAGAGCTTTCATGCTGGCATGTTAGCGCGTACCACCGCTGTCCCGGAGGGACTTCGAGTCGATTTGCTCGCGCGACCGCGATTGGCAGCTCGATACACCGAAGCTCAGTCATTTGATCAGAATGGCACTCACGTGGAGCGCCGCTAATGCTTCATCCATTGTGGCGAGCAGTGATCCGGCGTTAACAGCGCAATCAAAACATTCGCATCGAGCAGATGAACAGGTTGTTTACTGTTCATCGTCGAGCGCGCGTACGTCCGTAGAGGTGACGCGGCGGATGCAACGGAAGACTGGCAGACCGTTGGAATGTTCCAGCTTCCGAGGAGCGGCCGAGTTCTGCGTAATGAATTTGCTTACTGTCAGTCCCAGACTTTCGCCCGTTTCGCGTGCAACGGTCTTGGCGATGTAATAGGCCCCGTCGGTCAAATCGAGGGTCGTCCGCATAAGTGCATCAGAGCATAATCGCACAAACGCATATAGCTGTCGTGGTTCCCCACGCAGTACCAAGGGCGGCTGGATGCCCCGACCGCCTGTTGTGGTTTGCCGCACGATCCCTTGGCTTGCGTCGGGCGCGGCGATTCACAAAATCATTGACCTGCTCTGGCCTTCAGATCCGCCAGCAGCCGATCTACCTGATCCGACTTCTCCAATGCCGCCAAACGCTGCTCCGCATTTGGTTCGCCCGCGGAAAGCTGACCGTGCCCCATTGAATCTGCTTCTGAAACTTTCATCTGCAAGCGGTCGAAAGCGGCGTCATGATCGAACTCCTTCATATTGGTAGTGCCGGCGCGGACGGCAAGACGCGCGCGGCGATGCTGCGCGATAAGTATTTCCGTTTTCGCCTTAGTCTCTGTCATCTTCTGCTCCAGGCGGTGCAGCGCATCGCGCAGTATCTGGACTTGGTGAGCCTGATCCTCAATCTGCTGCGCGAAGTTCTTGGCCGCCTCTTCGTGAGTGAGAGAGCGTTCTAGCGCCATACGCGCCAAAGCTTCCTCGTTTTTCGAGACAGCCAGTTCGGCTTTCCGCAACCAGTCCTGCTGTTCCGCCAAACTTTCCTTCTGTTTCTTTTCGAGCAAGTGCTGGTCGGCAATGGCGATAGCCACTTGTGTCTTCACTTGCATGAACTGATTCTGCATGTCGAGGAGAAGCTGCTTGAGCAGCTTCTCCGGATCTTCTGCTTTATCGACGAGGTCGTTCAAGTTTGCCTTGATAAGCGTCGTCACTCTGTCTAGTAGTGCCATAACTGCTCCTTTATTGCTTACCGTTCGGCCCTCCGGCTTTTGCATCGCCGGATGAGCGATCACTAATTCCACGAATCTTGCCAAACAAATCCGACATTTGCATGCCCGATAATGTCTCGAAGAGCGCCGGGATTTGTGCGGCGATCTTCGTCATGTCGCCGGTTACTTTGTGTAATCCGGCCGCGCCGTCGCCGCCAGTAGAGACAATCGTGATCTTGTCTACGTTCGCAAGCGGGGCGGCCATCGCGCGCACCACTTCAGGCAAACCGGTTATCAGTTTGTCGACAACGGCGGCCTGATTCCATTCCTGGTAAGCCTCGGCCTTAACGTTCATAGCCTTGGCTTCGGCCTCGCCTTTCCTCAGGATGATGTCGGCATCTGCTTCACCCTGCAAGCGCGTGGCGGCGGCTGAGCCTTCAGCCTCGATTGTCATCTTCCGGCGCGCCGCCTCCGCCAGCATTTCAATGCGCTGGCGTTCAATCTCGGCGTTTTTCAGAACGTTTGCGATGAGTTCTTTTTCATGGCGCGAGATCTCGGCCTCTTGCACCTTGATCTCTTGTTCTTTCTCGACTTGGCGAATCTTGACGGCTTCCGCGGTCACCTGCTGCTGCATCATGTTCGCCTGAATGTCATAGGCTTTGTCCGCCTGTGCCTGCTGGCGTTTGATGGTCTCGACGTACTGCGCTTTCTTGATCTCCAAGTCACGTTGGGCCTCAGCTTGAGCTGCCAATGACAATGCTTCGGCGAGCACGCGCTCCTGATCTGCCTGCGCTCTGGCGACGGCCGATGCGCGCATAGCCTCGGCGCGCCGAATGGCGGTATCACGCTCGGCTTCCGCCGCCGCAACGTCCGCGTCGCGTTTAATGCGTGCTATATCGGGCCGGCCCATGTTCGTGATGTACTCGTTCTTGTCACGAACTTCCTTGATGGTGAAGGAGACCACTTCGAGGCCCATTTTGCTCATGTCATCCGCGCACGTCGCGCGCATGCGGTCGCCAACCATCTCCGGCTCTTTGACAATCTGCTCAACCGAGAGCTGGCCGATGATTCCGCGCAGGTGGCCTTCCATGACCAAGCGAATCAGGCCTTCACGCGCCTGATCGGTCTTGGTCAGAAATTGCTCCGCCGCGGTTTGAATCGATTCCGGATCGCTCTTCACTTTGATCTGCGCCACGGCTTCTACAGTCACCGCTACGCCCTGCTTGGTGTAAAGGTCCTGCTGCGGTGCGACATCGAAAGACATCAACTGCAGTGAAAGCTGCCGGAAATTTTCAACCATCGGGAAAATGACCGTGCCGCGTCCTTTCACGATGCGCGTACCGCGCAAGCCGTATACAATCAGCGCCTCGTGCGGACCCGCTTTGCGATAAAGCGTAGCCATAGCCATCATGAGCACGAGCAGGGTTAAGACAACCACTGCCGCGATAAACAACACTTCATTGGACATTTCTTGTCTCCTTTGGCAGTCTTTCCGGGCTAGTAGCCACACTGTCCGGCTGGGTCATTGCCTCCCACGTGCGTACATACGCAATCCCTTTTTCAAAACGCGTGACAATCACTTCTTCGTCGCGCTTGATCTCGCGGCCATCGTCGCTGCGAACGTAAAGCGGGCGGCGCGCGCCGTCCCGAACATAAACCACTTCGCCTACGCCACCAGGACGAATGGCGCTGGTGACACGGCCTAACGTGCCGACCATCTCGTAATCTGCCGCATTCAACGGCTCCTCGCGCGATTGAAGAAAGCGCAAAAATGCGGCTAGTAGCCACGCGCCGACCAAGCCCACCGCAATGGCGACTGCAAGGTTCACCCAAAAAGACCAACCTGAGTGCCGCGTCAGCAGATAGCCGACGCCGCCGAACCACGCTAAAAACACCGCCGCGCAACTCGGATTTGCCATCGCGCCTAGCCAGCCCAAGGCCACGGATTCGTTCACCGCGGCATGACCGCCTTTCACTGCGCCATGCGCTCCATGGGAAGAACCGTGACCAATATGCGTGTGTCCGCCAGCATGCCCATGCCCCGCTCCCGAGTGTCCTAAATGAAGACCGCCCAGCAAAAGCGAAGCCAAGCTCCACAAGGCTCCTATTGCGAAACACAAAAGATAAACGTCAGGCCAGTTCATCGTGTGCCCCCTCCTTCGGGTTCAACACATCGGAGAGCCGCTCAACCAGACCAGGCGTATCGAGAATGACACCCAACAGCAAAACGCACTTGCGGGTGTCATCATGACGCGCGAGTTTGAGCAAGGCTTCCGATAGCGGCGCATCCGGATAGAACCGTTCCGCGCCCTGGATCAGCCACAGATCCAACTTGTCTTCCTGCTGCCGGAGATCGGTCATGAGTTCGGTCTGAAAACCCTCCGGATCGTCAACTAAATATCCGGGATGCACTCGGAAAAACTTGGCGAGCAGCAACCGGCTCGTGTTTGTCAGGTGTTTGCGGTGTCCACTCTCAAGCTGTGAAAGATAAGGCTGGCTCAGGGAGCGGCTCAGCTCGTTTTTAATTGCCGCAATTACTTCTTTTTGCGTCATTTCCCGACCCAAACCGCGCAACTGCCCTTCCACGGATCTCAGGTACCGAAGCTTCTCAGCGACAGTCATATAACAATCTGCTAATTTAATATCACGGATTGCAATAAAGCGTCAAGCCCCTTTTTCTGAATTGCTTAAACCCGCATCCCCCAGACGGCTTGGAGTTTTCCTCAAACCCTTGTAACCTAACAAGTTGCCGGAGCGCCTAGCAGATCAAAGGCCAGACAGGTCCCGGCGGGATACAGCCGGTTATGCTTGTCGAGCGGGAAACGATTGAAAGAGCGCGAACGGGTGATGCTGCTGCGTTTAATGAAATCGTCCTTGCGTACCGGAAAAGAATTCTCGGTACTGTCTCGCGGCTAATCGGACGTCCAGAAGACGTCGAAGATGTAGCGCAGGAGGTGTTTGTCCGGCTGTATTATTCGCTAGACCAGCTTCGGACGTCGGAAGTTTTCGAACCGTGGCTGTACCGGTTGACCGTCAACGCATCCTACGATTATTTGCGACGCGCCAAGCGCCGGAATGAATCAAGGATGGCGGATCTGAGCGAGCAGCAGGTAATGATGGCGGATTCGCTCGCAGGCGGCAGGCAGGAAGATGATGAGCGGCAAAAAGGCCAAGTTCGCGAATTCATGGATGCGCTATTTCGCCATGTATCGGAGGAAGATCGGCTTCTGCTTACTTTAAAAGAAGTAGAAGGGCTCTCTCTGAAGGAGTTAGAAAAAGTTTACGGAGTAAACGAAAACGCTTTGAAGGTCAGGCTGTTCCGGGCTCGGCAGCGGGTTTTGAAGGCGTACAAAACAGCGATTGCCAACGGCAGTTTTTAGCTTGAACGCATTGCAGTAGGAGATGTTTTAGAGATGACGAATGATGATTCCGGGTTGAATGACGTTTTTCAAAGGTATCGGTCGGCTTGCCCCGATGTGGAACCGAGCGCCAACTTCATGCCAGGCATATGGCAGAGGATCGAATCCCGTCACAGCTTTCGTATTGTATTTCAACAGTTGGCTAGGCCGCTGATGGCCGGTTCAGCCGCGCTGCTCCTGTTGCTGGTCATTTTAAATATCGTTTCGAGCCAACAGACAAGGCTGACAGCGCCCAGCTACGTGGATGCGCTGCTCGCGGACCACTCGGCTGAAAAAACGTATTACACTGAGGCAATCCGCAGCGCGCCGTCTGCAAACGAACGGCCCGCGGTTTATCAACACTAAAACGGACGGCGACTCGATATGAAGCGAAATCAATGGACTGCTTTGCTTCTGGCAGCGCTGTTGTTTTGTTGCGGAGCGGCCGTCGGCGCTTTGGCAAATCATCTGTATGAAGCCAAGGCCGTCAGCGCCAAAAATGCCGAGGATTTTCGTCAGCACTACATTAACGAAATGCAGTCCAGGCTGAAGCTCACGCCTACGCAGGTCGATCAACTGCAAACGATTCTGGACGACACCAAGGCGAAGGTGAAGGCGGTTCGCGATTCGTATCATCCGGCGATGCTCAAGATCAAAGAAGAGCAGGTCGGTCGCGTGAAATCGATTCTCAACGCGGAACAAGTGCCCGTTTACGAGCAACTTGTTGCGGAACGCGAACGCCGGGCCAAGGAGCAGGAAGAGCGCGACCGGCAGGAAGACGCGCGCCGCGCCGCAGCCCGCCACTCAACGCCCTGAACGGGAAAACCCTCTGATAATTAAAGCGGTTTGCACGGCCAGAAGAAGCAAAAACAGCGTCAACAAGATATAAAGAATGCTAACGGGCGCTAGCGTAACCGAACGAAGATCTTGCGTCGGGTGGGCGAACCACCACGCCCACACTCGGGTGAGCGTCGCGCGCTGAAATCCTCCGCCATAGAGGGGGAACAGTTTTGCAACATAAGTGACGAAGGCGACCCACCCCGTAACGAGTACTGTTAGTGCTGCAAGCACCCGCCCAACGCCCCGGTTCTGCTCCAGACCTTTGAAGCCTAATACCCAAAGGAAACAGACAATTCCCTGCCAATACCACGGCTCGGCGAACAAGGAAGCTCCCTGTGTGTGAACGTATGTCACACACGTTTGATAAACAAGCCCTGCAATAAAGCAGGCGCACGCCGCGATTCCCCACCATTCCGCCTCGGTAAATTGGCGAAACCGCGCAAAAAACAGGACGAGCGCAGCGCCAATCAGAATGAGTTGCACGTTGAGCGTCGTTTTCGAGAATGCGAGGAATGACCAATTACCTGTCCATAAAGACCAGTGCAGAAATGCCAGCGTACTACTGAGCCACGGGATTTGAGGAAAGGCAGATAGCGCCTCTTTTGGCCCGATCCCGGCGACAGCTTGTTGCGTTCCCGTGAAACTGCCGTATAGGAACTCGTTATGGATGTACCAAGGAATTGCGGTAACCACTGGAATCAGTAACGCCAACCAAACGGCGGCATGTGATTTTCGCCGGATGAGCTGCACTCCAAGGCGCGCAAGAAACACGGGCGCGAACGTCAGAAAATACGCTTTCGTCAAAAGGCCGAGGGACAAGAGCACGGCCAGAATCAGCAGATCCCGGCTGCCGTGGCTCTTCGTAAATGCAATAAGCCAAGTCAAAAAACAAAGCGTCAGCGGAACGGAGAGCCAGTCGTTTCCGACATGCGCGATAGTCGCCCAAAGCATTTGTGACGCAAAAACACAACTCAATGTGGCCAGGGCAAATGGACCGGTGACATTCAGGAGAACCGAGAGCTTACGAACAACGAAGTAAAGCAACAGCGCAGTTGCGACGGACACGATCAGACGGAGCATCAGGATGCGCCAGCGCAGTTGCAAATGAGAAAGCGCTATGTCGAAGGGCGTCAGGAGTAAGTAAGCGAGCGGCGCTTGTTGCGCTTCATAGTTTTGCAAATTTGACTGCTTGTACCGCAACTCGGGGCTGACCGTTTTCAGGCGCGCGACACGCTGGGACTTTTCTTCAGTCGAGACATGGAACCAATCTTCAAACGACAGCGTTCCCGGCAGCGTTACGCTCAGTAGCCGCGGTAACGGAACATCGTTGAACGACTGATAAATTTCGTCCGATATGGTCGCGCGGCCCAAGACAGGAAACTGATGGCCGGTTGACAGACTCTGGACGTAAGCGTAGTGGAATGGCTCATCGAAGCCTTCCCACAGCGGCAGAAAGCAGGAATAGAGCGCCGCACCGATAACAGCAAAGGCAAGGACAATTTCCCGGCCGCTGCGCCGGATCATGTTCTGGCGTCAGCGGCGGTCTGATGACCGCGCGACACAGAAGGAATGGTCCGGTACGATTGCTTCAGGCTGCAGAACAGGTTGTAACGGACGATGAACCAAACCGCCGCGAACGCGTCCATCAATCCGATTTTCTTGCCTTGCTCATAAGTGCGTCCGTAATAACTGATCGGCACTTCGTAGATGGCGCACCCCAGCTTCGCTAACTTGGCGGTCACTTCCAATTCAAACCCAAAACCCGTGGAGTTGAGAATCATTTGGCGAATGATGTCGCCACGAAACGCTTTGTACCCGGTTTCCACGTCGCTGAGATTGATATTGGTCAGCAAATTCGACAGCAGCGTAATCAGTTTATTCGCGACGTAGTGATAGTAGTACAGCACGCGAGCCGCTTTGCGGACCAGAAAGCGTGATCCATAGACGGCGTCCGCAACGCCATCTTGGATAGGTTGAATGAGTTCCGGAATTTCATCGGAATCGTATTCTTCATCTGCGTCCTGAATCACAACTACATCACCACGGGTCGCGGCGATACCGGCAATAACTGCTTGTGATTTCCCCTGGTTTCGATCCTGATGCAGCAGACGGATCTGCGGATGTTGATCTGCGAGTTGTGATGCAATTTTTGCCGTTCGATCGGTAGAACCGTCATCTACCACGATGACTTCGAACAGGGACGGCAACCGGAGCAGTTTGTGGATTACTACCGCGAGCGTAGCTTCTTCGTTATAGGCTGGGATGACGACAGATAGCTGTGCCTGGACGTGGGGATCAGAGAACAATACTTCATCGTAGATTAACCAGACGCCGCCGTTGCGCGTTCGGCGGAAGACGACTGAACGCGTTCATCGTACCGGCCGAAGATCATTTTGCCCGCAGTCGTTTGAAGAACGCTGGTCACGGTGATATCGACTGTCTTCGATATGAGGCGGCGAGCGTTGTCGACCACCACCATAGTGCCGTCATCGAGATAGGCAACGCCTTGGTTGTATTCCTTGCCTTCTTTCAAGATGAAGACGCGCATCGTCTCACCGGGCAGGACTACCGGCTTCAAGGCGTTGGCAAGCTCGTTGATATTTAGAACTTCGACGCCTTGAACCTGCGCGAGCTTGTTCAGATTGAAGTCGTTCGTCATGATCTTGGCGTTTTCCGCTTTGGCCATCTCGATGAGCTTGAGGTCTACTTCGCGCACCGCTGGATAGTCGAGAGTCGAAACTTGAATGTCGATGTTTGGCATCTTTTGCAGACGCTGCACGATATCAAGGCCTCGGCGTCCGCGATTGCGCCGCGCCGAATCGGCCGAATCCGCCACGAGTTGCAACTCGTGCAGAACGAATTGAGGAATTACCAGCAAGCCATCCATGAAACCGGATTCGGCGATGTCTGCGATGCGACCGTCGATCAGTACGCTGGTGTCGAGGATCTTCAAAGACGATTCCACTTTTGAGCCATCGCTGAATAATCCCCACGCGGAGAGATCGAGAAGATTAGATTTTGCGATGCCCGCGAGGAGACCGAGGAACCCAGTAAACAACGGTATCGCAAGACGAAGAAATTGAGCTGTATTCCCACTCCAAACCGAGATGGGACTCAAGACGGCAACGAACAAAAGACCGAGCAATCCGCCCAACAGCGCACCCACGCAAGCCCCAATCAACGACTGCAACGGCGCGCGGCGCATGCGAGATTCAATTAGATTTGCAATTAGCGCAACGGCGACTCCGCCAAAGATGGCAATGTTTGTGGAGAGACCGAAGGGGCTGAAGACCCCGGCAAGTACCGCGACCAGCACAACGAAACCGGCGCGAAGGAGAAGACTATCCCAGTTCGGGCGACGCACGGTATACACCCCTCCTAAGGAGTGTCCGGCGATTGACCTTATATGTAGTAAAAATCACCGGGAACCTAGAATTAAGTTACTATTGCAGGGCCACGAAGTATAGCAAAACCTTAGGATTACTTCGAAAACGAGTTATCCCGCGGATATCCAGCCGGATGGGGACAGAAGAGGTGAGAGAAATATAAACTAACTGAACTCAGCGCAAACGGGGGAACCTGAGGCACTAAAGCGCCTTGGCCAGTTCCTCAGCGAATGCGCTCTGACGGCCCTGTTGAAGGCCGGAACGGCGATTGTTTGTCGCGGACTTTCGGTTGTGCGCAGCCGTGGCAGTTGTTGCACCAATGGCTGGACGTTTGTTGCGGTCAGAAGAAGCGACAGTCTTGCTGGGGCCTTTTCCAGATTTGGGAGGCTGAGCAGGGTTGGCGCGGAGAAGACGGTCTTCGAGCGGGGCTCGATCAAATCGGCGAATGATTGCGTTCATTTCTTCTTGATTTGGCGATTCGATAAAAGCGAAGCCCTTGGATTCTTGCGTTTCGGGGTTCCGAATGACCTTGACGTCGTCGGCTACAAGGTTTTCCGACGATAGCCAGGACTTAATATCATCCTTGGTCACCCAGGTAGGGAGATTGCCGAGGAAAACGGTAAAGCTCATTTAGTTAATTGTTTTTTGCTCCGTGAGGGAAGTGAGAGGTTAAGCCTCGGGGGGTGTTCTCTCCAGAGGCCATTAGCATACTAGCATAGCGTGCGCAAACAGGTAAACAGCGAAATCGAGTTAATTTGTTGGTACGCAATAGCTAGCCGATTTGTTTGATGCATGTGACCGGCATTTTGATGATGGGAATTTCACCTAGCCGCGCAGCCGCATTGCAAACGTTGGAAGCTGTCCAGGAAGGCGCGTATGCGTCGGACACACTGCGCGCTATCACAGAGCCTCTGACGCCTCGTGACGCCGGTCTGGCTTCGCAGATTGTGTTCGGCTGCCTACGATTTCAAGCTCAGCTCGACTTTCTGACGGAGATGTATTCAGGGCGAAAAATCAGGCAATTAGATGCTCCGGTACTTCTGGCGCTTCGCTGTGCAATCTTCCAGTTGCGGTATCTAGAGCGAGTGCCCGCACATGCGGCCGTACACGACGCGGTGGAATGGGTGAAGCGCCGCGCACGTTCTGCAGCGGGCTTCGTGAATGCCGTTCTGCGCAAAGTGAACCGCGATCCGGTTGTGTGGCCGGACGTGGCGACGGAGTTATGCGTCCCGCAATGGATGCTGGATCGTTGGACTCAGCATTTCGGTCCCGAACCGGCGCGGGGAATAGCGGAGGCGGCGCTGCGGAAGCCGGCGCCATACATTCGTGTTCCACGGGGCAGCGTGCCGCCCGAGGGTCTGGAACTCGAACCCACCAGTGTTGCCGGCGCATATCGGGTGCTATCTGAGGCTCCTCGCAAGTTACGGCTACATGACATTAGCTCCCAAGCCATAGTTCCGCTGCTCGAATTAGAGCCAGGCAACAGCTACCTGGATCTGTGCGCGGCCCCTGGCAACAAGACGCTCCAGGCGCTGGAGACGCAGCTCAGTCTCGCGATTGCGTGCGACGTCAGCTTCGCGCGAATTCTGCAGATCCCGCCAGTCTGCGACCGTGTTGTGCTGGATGCGACGGTCCGGCTGCCATTTACCGGGGCATTTGACCGGATCTTTGTCGACGCACCGTGTTCTGGTACTGGAACCCTTGGCCGCAACCCGGAAATAAAGTGGCGCGTCCAACCTGAAGATTTTCCACAGTTCGGGGAGAAGCAGGCGAGGATTGCGGGGGAGGGTGTTCGTTGCCTGAAGCCGGGCGGCACTTTAGTTTACGCTACTTGTTCGCTCGAGATCGAAGAAAATGAAAGTGTTGTACGCCATATACTGAAAGCGTGGCCGGGCTTGCGGTGTGTGCGTGAGATGTGGCGGCTACCAGGACGGGAACAAGGGGATGGCTTCTACGCGGCGGTAGTAAAAAAATTTTAAATCGCGCGGCTGCTAGTACTGGTTTTGGGATGGGGCATAGACGTGATACGATCAAGGGG
>DASREJ010000195.1:0-5405 GCA_035652115.1 Bryobacteraceae bacterium | reverse complement strand
TCTGGTTTTCTCGATGTGCTCGTCAGTCATCCATGCCCTCCTTCTTACCCTTTATGATCTCTCTCACGTTGGAATGGGACGCGCTTGGAAACAACCTGCAATTTCAGAAATCCTCGCCGCTTTCCTAACCGTTGGAGACGGCGTGCCCTCACGCCGTTGCACCGACAAATCACAAACGACCTGGGGGCAGGCCGTCTCCAGAATTCCGCTGCGTGCAACAGCTCAACTTCCCCTTTCCTCTTCCGAATTCGACGTTGGGCGTTGGACGTTTGCTGCTCTCAACTTCCCCGCGCTAGCTCTTCGATCTTCTTCCACTCGTCCGCGCTGAGCTGAAGTTTCTCCGCAGCCATGTTCTCCTCGAGATGGGCAAGCGACGATGTGCCCGGGATGGGCAGCATGACCGGCGATTTTTTGCAGCAACCACGCGAGCGCGAGTTGCACCACGCTGACGTTGTGACGTTTCGCTTCGGCTTCCAAAGGATTACCGGTCTTGCGCAACGAGGGGTTCCTACCGCCGCCAATCGGCGCCCACGGAATAAATCCCATCTTTTCCTTTTCGCAGTAGTCGAGCGCGGCTTCCGACTTGCGGTCAGTGATGTTGTATTGGTTCTGGATACTGACAATCGGCATGACCTTTTTACCCTGCTCGATTTGCGCGACCGTCACCTCCGATAATCCAACATGCCGGATTTTTCCGGCATCCTGCGCCGCTTTCAGCGCGCCTAACGACTCTTCGACCGGCACCTTGGGATCGATTCGATGCAACTGATAAAGATCGATCCGGTCGAGTTTCAATCGCTTGAGACTTTTATCCACGCATCGCGCCAGATATTCCGGCCGCCCGTCCGGCACCCATTTTCCCGGCCCGGGCCGGGTGTTACCGCCTTTGGTCGCGATCACCAATCCTTTGGGATAAGGATACAACGCTTCGGCAATGAGCAGCTCGTTCGTTTCCGGGCCGTAAGCATCGGCCGTATCGATGAAATTGACACCCAGCTCGACCGCGCGCTGCAAAACTCTCTTCGCGTTCTCGCGATCAGGCGGCCAACCCCAGATCCCCTCGCCCGTCAGCCGCATCGCCCCAAACCCGAGTCGGTTGACCAAAAGATCTCCACCCAGCTCGAACGTGGAATTCCGCGCCTCCGGAATCGCCGCGAGAATTCCGTGTAACCCGCCTGTTAGAACGCCAGCTGCACTTGCGGAAAGGGCCGTCAAAAATGTTCGCCGTGTTACATCGTTATGCATTGAATTTCCCTTCCTACTTCATAACTGAAACTCACTCGTTGCCCGCACTCGCTCGCTGCTGACCCTTGCGGCTTTACCTTCTATGTCGTTCATGCCAGTCACTTCATTCATTCTTCCTTCGTAGAATCCTCCGGTCAGAACACCATCTGCACCCGCGAGACTCACTTCCAAAAACGTTCTTCGTTTCATCGCACGTAAAATATGTTGCCGCTATCGACTCTCAACTCCGTAAGGTCTGACCCCTTGTCGCGGCGTTGAGATCTGACCCCGCTCCTTCTCTTCTACTGGTTAAACACGTGCTCGCGGACAACAAACGGTCAATCTTTTGCAAAATACGCCCCGCAGCGCATTCACTGATAACGTAAATTGTAAAATTACGTCATGAGAAACATTCCCTTCGACAAAATTATTAATTCAATTGCAGGACTCGGCGTTCCTGGGCTGGTGCTCTTGATCGCCATGGCCGTATCTGGATGGGCCGGAGCGGCGGCGCTCACCACCGCGCTGGCTGCACTTGGGGGACCGCTAGGCATGCTGGGTGGCGTCGGTTTGCTCGCTATTCTGGCGTTGATATCCTGGGCCATTGCAGAATATGGCTTCGAGAAGATTGTTGTCGCTGTTATCAAGGAACTAAAACGAAAAGGCCGAAAGCGCCAAGGCGTGCTGACTGAAATTAACGGTTATCCGATTTCGCATGGAATGAAGCTGAAGATTCTCGATGCCGTGAACAAGGCTTGGCTGCCTGAATGAGTGTCCTGATCGTGGCCAGAAGCGTTTTGACCAAGCTCTATCGGCGTACTCAATTAGCAGGGCAGTGAGGAGAGAGTCTTCCTGAACATCCATTCTTGGGATGCCTCGAAACTCCAGCCGAAAACAGCCGCCGGCAAAGTCCAGAAGTATCTCCCTCGCGGCAAGCCTGCGATTTCGAACCAGTGACACCTGAATCCACGAGTGAGAGAACGCCTCCTTGTGGTCGAGGCTGCGTGTTATCAGTCAAGTCAGCCACACAATTTGTTCATTGTTACCACCGCACGGCTCAGAAGGTAATTCATTCGCGTCTGCCCGACAGTGTGCGAACCTCGAAGATATGCAGTCGGCCTGTGCTGCGCGGGGGGGATCAACTTCTGCTCTATGAATTTCTTCTCAAACTTACGAAGCGCCGGCGCACTCTGATGTGCTAGCGCGTTCCTCACTGTGGAAAGCTCATCGAAAGAAGCCTGATCAGCCGTATCGAGATTACAAAATGGAAGCCCCGAGGCAAAAAATGCGCGGGCCCGTTTTATGGTCCGCCCCTCGAATGGTAACCAATCAACGTAACGGCGCTCGCCAATGATAATCTTGTGAGCCACCGCGTCGGACTCCACACCAATTAGCGATCTAACCCTCGCGGATGAGTGAACCAGTCGCCTTCGCATAAGGCCAACAAACAGCCTTTCAATCGACCGTTCTAGAAATGCATGGAACTCGAGCAGGCCACCGCTATAGGCCCTTTCCACATCTTGTCTTGTCACACTACCCTCTACGAATAACCCCTCCATTCTTTGCAAATACCGGTCCAACGCACGTGCCCGGATACTGACTTCATTAGCGATTCGTTGAGCATTAGGCATGACACTGCTGCTTCATAAAGTTCAGTCTTGTCTGGCGGCGTCCGAAATCGGATGAAGCTCGTTGTACTGCATCGAGAACATCTCGAGGGACCTCCTCGTTACTGAATCTTTCCCCGACCCTCAACAGCTGCGATGCCAATCCTCTTTTAAGCTTTTTCGGCGTGGTTTTCTTTAGAGCTGAGCCCAACCGCCACTGTGCGTCGTATAGAAAGACGAACAGTGAAAAGAAAAACACCTCGCTTGCGTAGACCGTCTGGGGCAGCTGATTACCCAAAAGGGAGTCAATTTCATCCATTGTTGCTCGAAATCTGGATTCCAGCTCCTTCCGCTCGGGAAAGCTGTCGTCGTACTCTTCGTAGATCTCGTCGAGCCTTTTCTGAGTTTTTCCTGAAAGGCCTTTGACCATATTCATTGCAAGATCGCTGGTCACCTCTACTTCTCTCATGCGCGAAATTTGGTCATCGCTCAAAATACCCCACGACCTCCACCGATTAAATTGTTCGAATCCGAGTTGATACATTGAGGTTTTAAACTCGCCGAAGTACTTCGCATTCCGTAACTCTTGGTGATTAAGTTTGGTTCCGGTTGCGTTTAGGCGCGCGAACATTTCCAACACTTCTTGATCTTCAACATCCGCAGGTAAGATGTGAGTGCTGAATTCATACGACAAAATCCGATTACGCAACCTTTCCGACAGCTTCTTAAAAGTAGTTCCAGCAAGGTCCGGATTGTGGATTTCTCGCACAATAAAACCATCGCGAGCCGGATCGTAGTCCGGTAACAGCCCAGGATCGATATAAGCAAAAATCGTCCTCAGTCTTTGTTGACCGTCCACAACCTCTCGCTGGCTTTTTTGCGTCGTGAGATCAACTCGTTGCCGCAAATAAATGATTGGAGCGGGTAGTCCCTTCGCTACCGTGTCCATGAAATAAGATTTGGCATCGGGCTTCCAAACGGAACGACGTTGAAACTTCGGATTCAGGTCGATACTTTTGTCCCTTTGCCAACTAAGGAAGTCAGCAACGGCGAATTGGGTTTTGCGTATGTTGTACTCTTGCATCAACGCGGACCGGCAAACATATCCGCCTAATTCAATCTGCCGTCGCTCTTCACCGCAACACCTTTTTTCTCCTACACAGAAGCCGCTCCATTGAAAACTACGAGCGAGGGACACTGCCCGCTTCCCGCAAAGCTGATCGTTTCAGAGTTCTCAAAATCTTTCGCGCCTTTTAGAAGTTTGGCGAGAGTGGAATTAGGCGCCTACTTGTTTCTCGGCATCTCCCGCTGCGCTCGGCGGCTACCTCGCGGCTTTACCGGCCATGTCGCTCAGCCCGTTCGCTCCATTCGCAGTAGGATGCTTGCGAACGAGGCGCCGGGATCGGTTCTCCCGCGCGGCGCAAGCCGTCGAGGTGGAAATCAATGGCGTCGTGCATTTCGCGTTCGACGCTGTCTCGCGCCTTGCTCGCGGCGACGCAGCCGGGGAGATCGGGCGAATAGGCGGAATAGCCGGTCGCAGTTTCTTCAATGATGATCAAGTACCGGCCCATTTTAATCCTGCTTGTTTAAGGATACTATTTTGCGTGCCGGCGCAAGATCGTCGCTGGGCTTTCCCGCAATGGTGACCACACCTTTTTCTGGTCATGCCTATACTGCCGGTGGCTACCGCGCGTTCGATCCGCCAAGAAAACTTGTGATCCGTGGACCGTATCGTTTCGTGCGTAATCCGATGTATATCGGCGCCGGAATGACCCTGGCCGGCGCGGCGCTCTATTACGAGTCGCTAGCGATCTTTATCTGTACCTGCTTTTTCTTTCTCATAACTCACCTGTTCGTTGAGTTGTACGAAGAGCCGACTTTGCGACGAACTTTCGGTGGTGAATGGAGCGACTGGGATGAGCGACATAGAAGGCAAAGCTGCGAGGGGTAGCGGCGAGCAAGTGTGGGCAACGAGTGAGTTTCAATACGAAGCGTACTTCGGCCGCGTCAGCCGCTGGCGGCCGAAGCCAAGTAAGAAGTAAAAATTAAGAAGGAAGAAGGGATCAGGCAGCAACGGCGAGGCTTTCAAACCAGAAAGTCACGAAAATTTTTGAGAAAAACGCCAAAAACTAGAATTACTGATTCCCTTGATCGTGATGGGACGCGTCCTGTCGTCCACGGCTGCTTCCCTGGCAGAGTTTTTGGAAAGCGGGATCGGCGCGCAACGGGTCCCAGATTGGATCGAGCCTAAGAAGGGTCGGCGTGATAGGCGTTGGGCTGTAAAGCCAGCCACCATACGGCGTTTGTAACAATCGCGTCAGAATTGCGATCGCAGGGCTATTCTCGCCAATTATCATCTCAACGAGCGCCAGGTTCTCTTCGAAGCCGGGTCCAGACAGCCGATCTTTGCTACTCGGCACAAGCGTGATTGCACGCTGCGCTTCGTTGAGGGCTGGGCCCTTCTCGTCAAGCGTGGCATAGGCCACGGCCAGCGCTGCTGCAACGAACGCGTTGTCTGGCTGATCCTTTCTGATTGGTTCAAGCGTGTTGCGCGCCTGTTCAGCGGCAGCTTTT
>DASREJ010000194.1:0-23210 GCA_035652115.1 Bryobacteraceae bacterium | reverse complement strand
CGAACCCGCGAGCTTACCGAGCCCGGTCTGATTGTGGGCACCGCTACCTACATGAGTCCGGAGCAAGCCCGCGGCGAGCCTGTGGATGTCCGGTCAGATCAGTTTTCTTTCGGACTCATCCTCTATGAGATGCTCGCGGGCGCGCCCGCCTTCGATCGGGGCAGCGCCGTCCAGACTATGGCTGCGATTCTCAGTGAGGAGTGCCCTCCGCTTTCGGCCTTAAATAAAGCCGTTCCCCCGCCTGTTGTGTGGATTGTGGAAAGATGCCTTGCGAAGGATCGCGAAGACCGTTATGGCGCGACTTTCGATCTCTATCACGACCTTAAATTTCTCGATAGTAAAACTCAGGCATTTGCTGCCGCTGCACCTCCAAAAGCTACAAAATCGTACAGCCGAAGCCTGATTATTGGCTTCGTTTTCGTATGCCTTGCTTTGGCGGGCGCCGGAGCGCGCCTAGTGTGGAATCTCAACCATACGGTCGACTTTCATCAGTACCGGTTATCGCCCTTAGCGACATCCGGAGTTTTCGAGGGCGAACCAGCGTGGTCACCGGATGGGAAGAATATCGCTTTCACCGGTGATGCCGGGCATGTCCGCGAGGTGTTCGTACGAAATCTGTCTGCATATACAGCAGCTCAAGTTACCCATGCGCCCCAAGACTGCAGCGAACCATTTTGGTCCCCGGATGGCTCTCGCATCTTCTATCTTGCTGCCGACGAATCCGGTAACACTTCCCTGTGGTCTGCGGGCGCAAGCGGCGGAGCGCCACAACATCTCAGATCGAATGTAAACGCGGCATCGGTGGCGCCAAACGGCACGCTCGCCTATCTCGCACCTGAAACCGGTGAGGGTCTTTCGCTTTGGGTTGCGCCGGATGCGCAGTCCGCCCAGGGCATTCGCTATAGCAACCCCAACTGGAGCCATCGTTCTTTTAGCAAAGGTTATCTTTCGTTTTCGCCTGATGGTAAATCGATTGGGCTCTGGCTTGCCGCCTGGAGTGGTTCGTCCGAATTCTGGGTCATTCCATATCCTGAAGGTCAACCTCGTCGTGCGTTCACATTCGAGGACGGGATTTATCCCTTTCACTGGATGCCGGACAGCCGCCGCATTCTCTTCGGCGGAATCCTCCCGCAAACGGTTGGTTCCGACCTGCACATTGTCGATCTTTCATCGGGAAGAATCGTTGCCATTAGCAAAACCACGCGGCAGGCCTTGCAGCCGGCCATCTCGCCGGATTCCAAACACATCGCTTTTACCGTGGCGGATAAAGACTTTGACCTACTCCAGCTTTCGGTCACGGATCCTAAACCCAAGGGGCTCGTAACATCTTCACTTAATGAATTTAGTCCGGCTTGGTCACCGATCGGATCGCAGTTAGGATTTGTGACGGATCGCACAGGTATTCCCCAGATTTGGGTGAAAAGCGTTGCAGAAGGATGGGAACGGCCCCTAGTAGTCGCAAAAGATTTGGGCCGCTCGTGGATTTCGTCATTCAACGACTTATCATTTTCAGCGGACGGACAGCGGCTCGCTTTCGTAGCAAGCCGGGCCGGCACTCGTTCGACTTACCTCTTTAACTATGCCGGTGGACCGCTAGTGAAGCTGATTACGCCGATGTATGAAGAACACGCGCCCAGTTGGTCACCGGATGGAAATTCCCTCGCCTTCGCAATGAACAAAAACGGCCAGTGGTGGTTGGCAACAGCTTCTTCGAGTGGCAACAGCTCGCCTTCTCTTCTTCGAGAGCTTCCTTCTATTCACGATGTACGTTGGTCGCCGACGGGAAAAGTCATCGCATGTAATACGCGTGATGCGCTGTTTCTTATTTCACCCGATGGCGCGCAAATGCAAACGATCAATAATGCCCAGTGGATTACCTTCGATTGGCAAAATGATGGAAGCCGGTTGATCGGTATTTTGCGTCACGCAGACGGAAGCCGACTACTCGCTTCGGTCGAAGTTCCAAGTGGTACGCTACATGAGATTGCTACTCTCGACCTGCCTTCGGTCGCTGAGATCGGCCGTCTTAGTATTTCGCGGGATGGTCAGCAAATCGCCGTCGCCGTGAGCAAACCACGCGGCGATATCTGGATGCTGGAGGGCTTTCCCGGCTCCGAAAACATCTTCAAGCGGCTTCGCGACGCTTTGATGCCACAAGAAAACCACAATCTTTGATTTGCTATACGACCGGACAATGGGCTTGGAACGTTAGCGGGCTCCTTGAACGTTCATACGGTATAGCACCGGTAATCCGACTAAGCGTCCGCAATCACTCGCGAATACGATGGCCTTATTATCCAGCTCCCACGCCGGCTCAGAGTTGTTACAGTTGCCACCGGTCGCGCGTTTTATTTCGCCAGTAATGTTGTTCTTAATGAAGATTTGCTGCGAGCCGTGGACACTTGCTGTGAAAGCTGTCTGACGGCCATCCGGGGAAACTGCCGGCATGCCCGGATGAACGTCCACGGGTATTGCGACGGGCACCGCTTTTCTAGTGACGGGATCGAACCGCATCATTGTTGAGGTCGCGTGAGAGACTAATTCGAAGTAGATTGGGCCGTCGGGGGCCGGTGCGATTGGATGAAACGCCTGTCCGTCAAATGAGAGATCTTCGACAGTAACTCCATGTAGCCAGCGCAAAACATAGCGATCTCGCGTTTGAGCCTGGCAGAACAATCCGCTGCGTGAGATCGCGGGGAATGTAACGAACAGAGATCCTTTTTCCGCCATGAGAAGTTGATCGTGTTTGTCTGGCGCGCTTCGATAATCCTTAACCGAACGATATGCTTTCAGCGCGGCTAAAAGGGCTACTATTGCGAACGTTGCCGCAATGATGTGTGGAGACAAGATCGGCCAGTAACGCCTGCCGATCACTACTAACAAAGCAAACAACAGCCATACCTTAGGGAACAAACGAGCGCCCGGCAACGGCGCAGTCAAAAGTATGTAGGAACCGATCAGATACCAACTTTCGCGCGGGCCCGCCTCATCCAAACACAGCACAATTGGAAGTAGTAATAACAAGAATGCGTAAGACGCTGGGCTCGAGGAGAGCAGAAAGAGGGCGACAACGAAAATGGCAAAGTCTCGGCGGCAAGTGCCTGTCCGGTTCAACGCAATGGCCAACGACGCAAACAAGATAACCGCCAAGCCGATCAGCGGCTGAAGGAAAAACAGCAACCAGGGCGCGTTATACAGCGGCCTTGGATTTAGTGCCGGATCGGCCAAAAACAGCCGCCGCAATAGTGTAGCGACGGCTTGAACGCCAGGCGTGTACGGATCTGGCGGGACGCCTTCGAGCGCGCGTGGAAAAATCTGAGTTGCATAGAACCACACATCTGCCAAGCCGAAGATTGCGACTGCCGCTGCTGCAGCCAGGGCGGTGGCGCCGATCATTCCGGCAACAGCTTTCCAATGCCGCTTCGCGACGAAGTAAAGGAACAGCGGGCCGCCATATAACTTCAGCGCAAAAGCGATTCCTGCGGCAGCGCCGGCTGAAACAAATTTCTTCCGCGAAACCAGATAGAACGACAGCGTCAATAAAAGCAGCAGGAAGACGTAATATTGACCGAGTACAAAATTGGTTCGTAACGACGTGTATCCGGCGAGTATTAGAAGTGTTATATGTTCAGCCCGCAGTCGCCCGGTTTTCGAAAGCAACCACACAGTTAAACCCAGAAACAATAAGTTAAGGACTAACCAGATCCGTTTGGCCGTCTGAGGAGCAAAGTTCGCGATGGGTAATAGCGGCGCCATGGTCAACGGTGGCTGTGGTGTGTATGCGCCTAACTGGTTTTCGATGCCGGCGTAATTCATCTGCCGTTGAAACCAGGTCCAATCGTAAAAATCGCGTAGATGCTTGCCGGAAAGCACCAGCCGAGCGGCAGTGTAATAGTTCGGAAAGTCGGTCGTGCTCTGCGTCCAACCCTTCCGAAAGTCGGTACCGAGAAAATACACCGTGCCGCAAATCGCCAACAGAAGGCCAGCAGTCCGGCCCCGCGACGCCTGCAAAAACCTCATCTGTCAAGCTGGCGCGTGCGCCACGCTTGATAGATTCCATGGATCATGCAGAACTGCAAGTTATCTTTCAAGCGGTCGTCGCGAATGAGACGAGCGAAAAACAATGTGTGACTGCCCAGCTTGTGAACCGCTTCTATCTGCATTTCTCTAATGCGCAGCGCGAATTGCGGGACGGGAAGATCAAACGCTGCGGACCGCATGATCGGAAACGGTAGTTCTTCCCAATTCACGCGCTCCAGCCGGTGATGTTTACCAAGCTGGCGTACGAGTCCTGCCTGCTCAATCGGAATACTACTGAGCGCAACACGGCCTGCACGTTCTACAAGCGGAGCGGCCTTCCTGTAACTATTAAGCGCAAACGCAAAGTAGCCATCCGCGATGTGGCCAAGCAAGTTCATGGGGAAAATGTTTCCGGCGTCTCCATATATCGCGCTGACTAAGACAACGGGGCGGGGGCAGATAAAAAAGACATTCATGGAACGTGCGCCGCGTATCGACATAGGAATTTCGGGATTTTTTTCAGCGCGATGACGCACGAAAAACTGATACAAATCGTGCGCCCAAAGCCGGTGCTGCGCAAGACAGTAGTTACTACAACGTCGTATTTGATACAAACACATTTCCTGGGAGCCGGCCCAAATGCTTCCCGATGTTTGCAGTCTCATCCGGGCGAGCAGACGCTGTTGGCCGCCGTACTCACGAAATATTAATCCAGGGTGCGACTGCCGGGTACGCTGGCTTTGCTCGGGATTCATACCAATACCGACCGTTAAAGGCGAAGCACAAGCCACGACGTGATTATTCGTTACGTCCAAGGGATCTCTCATACCATCCAGCCAAACGCGTATTTCCGTCTGAGGATCAGGCATTCCCACCGTGCACTGCTGCGATACATCTGCATCGCCTAAAGCAATTTTTTTGATTGTCTTCCCGATGCTGCGTATCATCGGCGTTAGTTTCGCTGCAAACTCAAGCTTGTCTCAGCATAACGGTCGACAATCGCAAATAACTGAGAGTGCGCGCGCAAGTTAACATGAGGTACGCAAAATGCCCGGGCCGCTGCTGGCGATCAGCCGCAAAGAAAATAACAAGGTTACGATTCTGGAACTCGATGAGGTTGAGCGTGAACTTGCCACCATCCGAGTAAAAGGTAAGCGGCCGTTTGGGCTCACATTTCATGGAAAAGATCGGTATCTTTACACCGCCTGCTGGACGAGCGGAACAATCGAGGCTATCAATTTGGAGTCGCTTAAAACGGAGAAGTCACTTACCGTAGCCCGACTCCCCGCATGGGCGATGCCGCGACCGGAAACGGACGAGATTTGGATTTCGAACGAAGGGGCGGGCGTTGTCACCATCCTCGACGCGCGCAATTGGAGCCTCTCCGCGGAGATTGTTACCGGAGGCGGTCCATCCGACATTGCTTTCACCGATAGTGGACACCACGCATGGGTAACCAATGAAAGAGATGACAATATTTCGCTCATCGACGCGTTCGCACGAAAGAAAATTTGTGATATCCCCGTCGGCAAGGTTCCTCAAGGCATTGCCGTTATCCGTGGCGAAAGCCAACTTCTCATCGCGAATTTCGGATCGAACAGCGTTTCATTAATTGATATCGCGGCTCGCAAAGAAATACAACAAATCGCCGTCGGCCGCGGGCCGATCGACGTAGTACCCCTTGCTCAACAGGACATCGAAACCGCATGGGTTACGTGTTTTAGCGAGGGCGCCGTAAGCGTCGTCTCCATCGAACGTGGTGAAGAGATTCAGCGAATTAACACTGGAGGCCGTCCGCAAGGGCTTGAGGTACATCCGGACGCAAGCCGCATCTACGCGACCGTCGGCGAGTCCGATGAACTCATAGTCCTGAGCAGCAACATGCCTTGCAGTATCTTGCGGCGTCTGAAGATGCGCGGTGGTCCTGCGCGAATGGCAATCGCCGCGGATCTGCCATTTGTTAAAAAATAACGACAATACACCTGATTACTTTGCGCTTTTACATCTTCTTTGCAATTTTTCTGCATGTGCGCATGCGACAGAACGCTATCCTCTGAACGTTATGCAAGCAGGGGAGTGCCTTGTCGACAGACAGCAAGAGTGCACTACGAGTAATTACGCCAGTGGTACTGCTGCGCTTCCTTTCCAAACAGAAGTATTTCCATTCGGTTTTTCGGTACGCATCAAATCAAACCATCCCTCGGTCGTCGACATTGCCCGAGATAGTTGGTCCTGTTTCAAGCCGAGATTTTCAGCGGATCTCCTTGAGCTTGACTTCATCATTTCGAAAGGTTCTGAAGATCGCGTTCTTCCCGGCACTGTTTTTCGGGCGCAAAACAATCTGCTCGTTGTCGTGGCAGATGCCCACAACTCTGCGCTGTGCGATTTGAAGTCCGGAGTTGGTTTTGTTCACTTGACGGAAGCGACCATTCGCGATGAAAGTTACTTTCGCTATAACTTTCTCGAATCCACGGTGTACACACTGCTGGATGTACAACATCTTGTGGCTCTCCATGCGGCATGCATAGCGAGAAATGGCAACGGGTTTCTTTTGTTCGGAGATTCCGGTGCCGGCAAGTCTTCGCTTGCATACGCGTGCGCCAAGCGGGGTTGGACCTATATTTCCGACGACTGCACATTCATCCCGCGACGTATGGCTGGACGCATTGCCGTCGGAAATCCACGCACGTTTCGGTTCCGGCCGGCGACTTCCGCGCTCTTCCCAGAGCTTGAAGGCCGGGTGTCGCTGCGAAGTGGAAAGCCTACGATCGAGATCAAGTCCTCGGCCCTTCCGTGGATCGATACAGCGACAGCGTGCACAATCAATCACATCGTTTTTCTCAATCGGGGCAGTCGCGAGCATCTGACGGCTGCGCTGCATCCTATTTCGAGCACGGAATGCTGGCAGCGTATCTCACGGCTAAATGCTTGGCCGGCGGAATTGTGCATCGAGCAAGAGCGTCTAGACGCGCTCAAATATCTGGCCGGCGCGACAGCGTTGCAACTGACCTACACGCATTATGCGGAGGCCGTCAACATGCTGGACCGACTGAGCAGGTTCGATGTTGCTTAGTATGATCCAGAACTTCGCGCTGTCTGAATCGGTACCTGGTTTTGGGAAAGCAGTTCTGAACGCATTACAGTTCTCGGACCGGAATCTATTTGGATCGCAATCGCTAAAGACCGACGACTGGGCAAAATTACTTGCCTTCTGTGATGCCGCTCAGCTAACGTTCAATTTTTTTAACTTGTATCAATCTGAAATTCCGGATTGGGTTGCGGTGCGTGTTGCTCGCAACCGTCGCGATGCCGCAATAAGACAGTCCCATCTGGATGCGGCTTTAACGGAAATTGTGCGCCGGTTCAAGGCGGCTGAGATCGATTTTGCGCTGTTGAAAGGACACGCTCATTCACAAGAGTTTGGTCCCGATATGTTGCTTCGTGCGACTTCGGACGTAGATCTTTGGTGCAAGCCGGAAGAAGTCGGACGGGCCCGCAACGAACTGCTTAAACTTGGCTATCGTTCCATGGGAAACGACCATGGAAGGCACCTTGCGCCGATGATTCGCGAGAAGGACTGGCGCTGGTCTGGCGACTTCTACGCCCCCGATCTGCCGCTGCCGATTGAATTGCATCACCGGCTTTGGGACGAGGAGATGGAGTCCATTCAAGGACCGCCAGAAGACGCCTTTTGGGGCAGGCGGTCATACCTTAACTTCGAAGGCGAGACCATTTCCATTTTGGCCCTGCCCGATGCGCTGGCCTTTTCCGCGCTGCATTTGTTAATGCACATCCTTCACGGTGACCTGCGGCCGCAGCGTGCCTGGGAGATCGGGCAGTTTTTGCAGCGGCGTTCCCGTGACGATTGTTTTTGGCACGAATGGGCCAACCTTCATCCACCTGAATTGCGAAAACTCGAATCACTCATATTTGTTTTGATTGACAAATGGTTCGGCTGTACGTTGCCGCAGATTGTTCAGAGAGAAGCTGAAACACTTGCGCCTGACGTGAAAACTTGGATCGAGCGGTACGGATTTTCTCCAGTAGAGGCTCTATTCGCTTCGAACAAGACGGAACTGTGGCTGAATCTCTGCCTTATTTCATCGCTTCGCGGGAAAATACAACTCTTCGTGAGGCGTATGCTGCCAATTCACGGCTCGAAGACTGTAAGCTTCGGTGAGGGCGGCGCGCCTCGCAGCATCTTGTTGCGAGCGACTCACCATGTTCGGACTTTCGGACCAACCCTGGCGGAAGGCCTTGAGTGGTGGCGCATTCGACACGCGCGGAACAAATCACATGGGCGACAACCCGCTTCACAGCACGTTTGACCCGCCGCCGGCTTACTATGACGATTCGCTGAACGGATGGGTACTCAGCCGATATACAGACGTGGTGGCCGCGTTGCACGAGCAACGATTATGTCCGGTGGATTCGCGCACAGAAAATGTGCCCTGCCAAGAAGAAATCGATGCACAACACCGTTTAAGAGCGCAAACATTCGCGGCATGCGCAGGCCAACAAGTCAAAGAGTGGCAAATACAATTTGCAGAAATTGCGCAACAACTGATGGCGAAGCTCCGCGGCTGTGTACGAGCGGAAATCGTTGGGAATTTTGCTGAACCGTTGGGGCTGGATATCGCGTTGACCGTCACGCGAGCAGATAGAAACAACGCTGCACATTTAAACGCTCTTGCCCACGCCATCTCGATGGCCTCGGCTGACCCAACTAATCAGCCGATACGTGAGGCCGCTAAAGCAGCAAATGACGAACTGACACGTTATTTGGAATCGAGCCCAATTCCGATGAGCGGTCCCGCATTTGTCGCGTTGTCTCAGACGCTGCCCAGCTTTCTTGCGAATGCATGGCTCGCGCTGCTTCGTAGTCCCCAGCAATTTCGTCGTTTGCGCGAAGAACTTGCTCTGATACCCAATGCTGTCGAAGAGCTTCTGCGTTACGCCGGTCTGGCCCACACTCTTTTTCGGCGTGCATCTTCAGATATCAACATGGCGGGAGTAACCATTACGCGAGGCGATCGCGTGATGTTGAAGCTTTCCTCCGCAAATCGAGATCCAGGACAATTTGTAAATCCCGAATGTTTGGATCTTGGACGCCGCAACGGCCCGCAACTCGCGCTCGGAATAGGTCTGCATTCCTGCGCAGGAGGCCCGCTGATTCGCATGCTTGCAGGGGTCGCCATGACTTGCTTTGTAGGGAATGTCGCAGAACTCGATCCAGATTTTCCGATTGAATGGAAGGGCGGAACCGGCTTCCGTACGCCAAAAGCGCTCTACGTTTTACTGCAGCAGCCTGACCTTGCGCGCTTCCGGCAATGACCAAGTGGTAGGGGCGGCTGGACTCGAACCAGCGGCCACCTGCTTAGAAGGCAGGTGCTCTATCCACCTGAGCTACGCCCCCATTTGTCCTCTAGTCTAGCGAGTTCACAAGAATTGCTATTCGATGACCAGCAATAGATCGTGGGACTCGACGCTATCGCGAAGACGAACCGCAATTTCCTTGACAATTCCCGAGACTGGTGAATAAACACTGGTTTGCATCTTCATCGCTTCCATGATCAAAAGCGGCTCGCCTTCTTTGACGTGCTGCTCCAGTTTCACATGAAGGGTTGTGACGGCGCCCGGTATGGGGGCTCCCACTTCGCCTCGTTTACTTGGGTCGGCTTTACGGCGAGCCTGTGTTGTCGCCTTGATTGATTTGTCGCGAATCTCTACTTCGCGAGGCTGGCCGTTCAGTTCGAAAAATACGGGGCGCAGACCATCCGAGCGCGGCTCACCGACTGTCAAGAGCCGCACAATCAGAGTCTTGCCGGGTTCCAGATCGATCGTCATTTCTTCCCCTTCTTTTAGCCCGTAGAAGAAGGCTGACGTCGGCAGGACGTCAAGATCGCTGTAGCTGACGCGGGCTGCGGCGAATTTTGAAAACACGTCCGGATACATGAGGTGACTCATCAGATCGGTGCGGCTGTTGGAACCGGTTTCGTCGGCAAGCTTCTTGGCGGCGGCATTGAGATCGACAGCGGGCAAGCTAGCGCCCGGCCGCTTTTCTGTCGGCTTCTGCCCGCGCAGAATAACCTGCTGCAACTTGGTGGGCCAACCGCCTTCAGGCTGTCCAAGTCCGCCCATGAACATGTCAACTACTGAATTCGGAAGTGTCAGGTTGTGATTGACCGGCAACTCTTCCAAATCGCGCACAGTCATGCCGCGAGTGAGCAAAAAAATCGCCATATCGCCAACCACTTTGCTCGATGGCGTAACTTTTACGATGTCGCCGAAGGCCATATTGACATCGGCATACATGCGCGCCAGTTCAGGCCAGCGACCACCTAAGCCCATAGCTTCGGCTTGTTCTTTAAGATTCGTGTACTGGCCGCCCGGCATCTCGTGAATGTATACCTCGGCGGTGCCCGATTTTGGAGCATTGTCAAATGGCGTATAGTAGCTGCGAACCGTTTCCCAATAGTCGGAACATTGGTTCAACGCGTCGAAGCTGAGTCCCGTCTCGCGTTCCGTGTGCGCGAGCGCAGCCACGATAGCATTCAAATTCGGCTGGCTAGTGGTACCGCTCATCGCCGAAATGGCCCCATCCGCCACATGCACGCCAGCATCGGCAGCTTTCAGAATCGTTGCCGCATTGATTCCGCTTGTATCGTGGGTGTGAAGATGAATTGGAAGGCCTGTCTCCTCACGTAAGGTCTTCACCAACTTATACGCAGCATACGGGCGCAGGAGCCCGGCCATATCCTTTATGCCCAAGACATGAGTGCCCATCCGTTGCAGCTCTTTCGCGAGGCGCACGTAATACTGCAATGAGTATTTTTCGCGCGCGGGGTCGAGAATGTCGCCGGTGTAGCAGACCGCCGCCTCACAGACACGGCCCGTCTTTAACGTCGCCTCAACGGCAACCTGCATATTCGGCATCCAGTTGAGCGAATCGAAGATGCGGAAAATGTCGATGCCTTGAACGGCTGCTTCCTTGATGAACTCGCGGACGACGTTATCTGGGTAAGCGGTGTAGCCAACTGCATTCGATGCGCGCAGCAACATCTGAAAACAAATATTCGGAATTCTTTCTCGTAAAGATTGCAGCCGTTTCCAGGGGTCCTCCAGCAGAAAGCGCATGGAGACGTCAAACGTAGCCCCGCCCCACATTTCCAGGCTGTAAAGCCCGGATAACTCCTTCGCCACGAAATCGGCAATGCGCAAAAGATCATAAGTTCTTACGCGCGTTGCCATCAGTGACTGGTGAGCATCGCGAAAAGTGGTATCGGTAAGTAATAGTCGGGTCTGCGATTGTGTCCAACGGGCAAATTCGGCTGGACCGGCCTGTTCGAGCAATTGCCGTGTCCCCGCATGTACGCGCGGTCTGGTCGAGTGCGGAATTCGCGGTTCGCGCAGTATGATCGGCTTGGCGCGGCCGGCCACCTCCGGGTTGCCGTTTACAATTACATCGGCCACATAAGTCAGGAGCTTGGTCGCGCGGTCCCGCCGCTCTTCGAATTCGAAGAGTTGAGGTGTCTCGTCGAGGAACGAAGTGGTCGTTCCGCCTGATTGAAAGAGCGGATGGTTGACCACGTTCTCTAGGAATTGAATATTCGTTTTCACACCACGCACGCGGAATTCGCGCAATGCACGATCCATGCGCTGGCAAGCTTCTTTGAAATTATTGCCCCAGGCGGTAACTTTCACGAGCAGCGAGTCATAAAACGGGGAGATAACCGCACCGCCATAAGCCGATGCAGCATCCAGCCGAATACCGAATCCAGCCGGTGAACGATAGGTGTGAATTTTGCCGTAATCCGGAATGAAGTTATTAGCCGGATCTTCCGTAGTTACGCGGCATTGTAGAGCAGTACCGTGCAGCGGTATATCCGACTGTTTAGGCAGCGCAAGTTCAGAACCGAACAGGCTGAATCCTTGAGCTACTTGAATCTGAGTGCGGACGACATCAACGCCCGTAATCATTTCCGTGACAGTGTGCTCAACCTGCACGCGTGGATTGACTTCGATAAAAAACCATTCGTGCGTGTCGGCATCCACTAAAAACTCCACCGTGCCTGCGTTGGAATAGCGCGCCGCCCGCGCGAGGGCCACAGCAGCCCCCGCTAATTCGCCGCGAACTTTTTCGGGAAGTCCGATAGCGGGAGCAATCTCAACTACCTTTTGGTGTCTGCGTTGGACGGAGCAATCGCGCTCATACAGGTGCAGAATATTGCCAAAGCTGTCGCCGAGGATTTGTATTTCAACGTGCTTGGCCCGGCGGATGTACCGCTCTAAAAAGACGGCATTATTGCCGAAGGCTGCGCCAGCTTCTTGACTCGCTTCATGAAGCTTGCTGCGAAACTCTGCCGGCGTCTCCACCACCCGCATCCCACGGCCACCGCCCCCGAAGGCCGCTTTTACAATCAGGGGAAAGCCGATGCGGCGTGCGGTTTCGTCCGCACTATCTGAAGCTGGATCCAGCGGATTCTCTGTGCCGGGGACCGTTGGGATACCGGCAGATTGGGCAATTTTTCGCGCCGCCGTCTTGTCTCCCAACATTTCAAGGATTTCCGCGCTGGGTCCGACAAACGTGATTCCGGCGCGCTCGCAGGCGCGCGGCAAAGCGGGGTTCTCAGACAGAAATCCGTAACCGGGATGAATGGCGTCTACTTCTTTTTCAGCAGCAAGAGCGACGATCCCCTCGACGTCCAAGTAAGCTTGTACGGGTCCCTTGCCTTTGCCGATGAGATACGCTTCGTCTGCTTTGAAGCGATGTAGACTGAGGCGGTCTTCCTGCGAATAGACGGCAACCGTTCTTAACCGCAATTCGTTTGCAGCGCGCAATATGCGGATTGCAATTTCGCCACGATTCAGTGCGAGCAGTTTTTTCATTGAGAGTACCGGCGAAAAGCCAGAGCGACATTAAAACGGAACAACAACATACGCTGATTCGTATTATCCGGCTGGAACGTTCCAAAAGAAGACGGGGCTACAAACATGAACCGAATCCAGGCAGTGGTTTTATTAGGATCGCTTGCGGGGCTATGTAGTTGCGATGATTTCGAAGGCTTTGGCCGAGTTCAGCAAGACTTTCACTATTCGTATACGATGCAGCCGGGCGGACACCTGGATGTCGATAATCGGAACGGTTCCATCTCCATCATCGGTTGGGACCGCGATTCTGTGGACGTAGCGGGCACCAAGTACGCACCTACCGACGCGGATCTCAAAGAGGTCCACATCAAAGTGGATGTTACGGGTCGCATGGCTTCGATTACAACGGAATCGCCGCGCGAAGCTTGGGGGAACTATGGCGCGAATTACACCATTCATCTGCCGCACAATACTGTGGTGACCCGGGCCAAGAGCACAAATGGGAGCGTGACAGCGGAAGACATGAGCGCCGGCGGTTCGCTCAGCAGCACGAATGGCCGAATCTCCCTGCATCGTGACGACGGCAATTTCGATCTGCACACTACGAACGGAGGGATTGAACTCGAAGATTGCAGCGGAGTGGAACGAGCCGAGACTACTAACGGCAGCGTGCGCGGCATATTAAAAGCCGGCGCTTTTGAAGCCCGTTCCACTAATGGTGCTATCGATCTGACCTTGTTGAAGCCTCGGCACGATGAGGCTCTTCGGGCTTCGACAACCAACGGCACAATCACAGTCGCGTTGCGCGAGTTCGCGGGTAATCCCATTCACGTTGAGACGACACACGGTGGGGTGACGCTGCGATTGCCTCACGATACCGACGCTCGGATAGAAGCGCGAACTAGCCTTTCGCACATCACCAGCGAGCTTCCAGTCAGTTCGGAAGAAAGCGACAAACATGAGTTGCGTGGTCAATTGGGAAAGGGAGGTCCGGTAATTTCGGCCTCTACAACCACCGGTTCCATACGGATTGAAGACGGTGGCCGATAAGCGCCGTGCTTCGGTAAATAGGTAAACAACTGTCTTAAATGCAGCTACTTACCGTTCGCTGCGAAAAAATTTGCAGGATCTGAGAGAATAAAAAAGGTAATCGCTTCTGTCTTTGAGCTTTTTGCTCTCTGACTTTCATCTACTTAACGGACGCAAGTCCAACTCAGTTCTTGCCGTGAATACGTTCGCAGAAAACCTGGATACTCCAACTCTTTGTTTGCTATTTGGCCTGACATTTGAAGACTTGTATCAACGCGATGGGCTGATTCGGCTAGACCAGTCATTTCTCCAGGAACTGAAGACATGCGCGCCGCTTTTAGAGGAGCGCCTGGTTGCAGCGCGCCAAAATCCAGGCGCTTTAACCGCGAAGCTGCACTCTGAACTCATCATTGAGCTTGCTCCTTACTTAGAAGACTTTCTCGGACATTTATTCGGCATAGAGCAGGAGTTGCGCGAATTGCAGGAGCGCCATTCTGCATTGGCTCCATTGTTGGCGGTCAAGAGAAAGTTCGTTCAGCGAAAAGCCCTTACGGGGTATACGCCTGAAAAGGCGAGCGAACTCGACGGCTTTGCAATCTCCGCGGAGGTGGAAAATCTCATCCAGGAGCCGCTCACCGAATCAAGCTTTGCTCGTCATGTTGCACGCTGGCTGGAGCAGGAAGCGGAGCACGAACGCCACTTGCACTTAGCGGCGCAATACGCGGCCTGGGCCACGCTTTCACCTCAAGGAAAAGCGAAGCACGGCAACGGCGTCTTGTTCAAAACGCCGCACAAGCTGGATTACTACCATTTAGTCCCGGTTCAGGCGAGTGAATCGGATGGCTTAGTCCGCCTGGAACTTAGCTCTGATCACTGGCGATTGCGCGAAGGCTTTCAACTTACAGATGCGGGCACAAACCTGACCGGCGCGCTGGACCAGGCTTATTACTGCATTAAGTGTCACAACCAAGGCAAAGATAGCTGTTCCACTGGTCTTCAAGAAAAGAACGGCGCATTCAAGGCAAGCGTATTTGGCGTAACGTTAGCGGGTTGCCCGCTTGACGAAAAGATCTCCGAGATGAATGCCGTAAAAGGCAACGGTAATCCAATCGGCGCGTTGGCAATAGTGACCATCGACAATCCGATGGCCGCCGGTACCGGACATCGAATCTGCAATGACTGTATGAAATCCTGCATTTTTCAAAAGCAGGATCCCGTGGACATTCCGCAGGTTGAGACGCGCAGCTTGAAAGACGTCCTGGAACTGCCTTGGGGATTTGAAATTTACAGTTTGCTGACTCGCTGGAATCCGCTGAATATCGCTCGGCCATATCCGCGCGAATCGACTGGTTACAAAGTCCTGGTAGTCGGTTTGGGACCGGCGGGTTTCACGCTATCGCACCATCTCATGAACGACGGACACACCGTCGTCGCGGTAGACGGACTAAAGATTGAGCCGCTACCCGCAGACATTTCCGGCGTGAACGCATATGGGGAGCGCACCCCATTCCGGCCTTTACGCGATATCACCGAGATTTATGAGCGTCTGGATGAACGTGTCATGGCGGGTTTTGGTGGAGTAGCCGAGTACGGGATCACCGTTCGCTGGAACAAAAATTTCTTAAAGATCATCCGCCTATTGCTGGAGCGCCGCAACGAATTTGCCATGTTCGGCGGCGTGCGGTTCGGCGGCACGTTCACCGCCGATGGGGCCTTTGAGCTTGGCTTCGATCACATTGCCTTGTGCGCCGGCGCCGGCCGGCCGACTGTGATTCCGATGAAGAACGGTTTGGTGCGCGGTGTGCGACAGGCTTCGGATTTCCTCATGGCACTGCAGCTAACCGGCGCAGCGAAATATGAATCACTGGCGAACCTGCAGATTCGCATGCCGATCGTTGTGATCGGGGGCGGATTAACGGCAATCGATACCGCTACCGAGTCTTTGGCTTATTACGTCGTACAAGTCGAAAAGTTTCTCAAGCGCTACGAATTGCTTGCGGCGGAAATAGGCGAGCGCGAAATCGAAGCAAAATGGACAGCCGAAGAACGCGAGATTGCCAAAGAATTTCTATCGCACGCGAAAGCGATTTACGAGGAGCGCGCCGCAGCGGCGCGCGAAGCACGCAAACCAAGACTGATTGAGTTGCTGGATTCCTGGGGTGGCGTGACTATCGCTTACCGGCGAAGGCTAATTGACTCGCCTAGTTACACGCTAAATCATGAAGAAGTTGCGAAAGCGATGGAAGAGGGAGTTCGTTTTGCCGAGTGCCTGGCGCCGCAGGAAGTACAAGTAGACGGCGCTGGCAGCGCAAAGGCTCTGCGACTGGAAAAACAAGCGCTAGACACTGCGACTGGAAAGCTGACGGCCACAGGTGAATACATAACGCTTCCGGCCAAATCGATATTGGTCGCCGCCGGTACACAGCCCAACACCGTTCTCGCGCGGGAAGACGAGCGTAACTTCAAGCTTGATGGACGCCACTTTCAAGCGGTCGATGAAAACGGAAACCCGGTTAAGCCCGAACGCGTCGCAAAGCCGCTCGATACGAATGTGCTGATTTCTTTGCGTCCTGACGGACGCGCGATCAGCTTCTTCGGCGATTTGCATCCTTCGTTTTCAGGCAATGTAGTAAAAGCGATGGGCAGCGCCAAACGGGGCTACCCCGTGCTTTCGCGCGTACTGGCAAAGCACGCGCCCTCTGGCCCCTCGCCAGCTGAGCTAACGGCTAAACTGAACCGCGAATTGCGAGCGGTGGTGGAAGATGTCATTCGTCTGACTCCCACGATCGTTGAGATAGTCGTGCGCGCACCCATCGCCGCCCGAGCCTTTCAGCCCGGGCAATTTTACCGGCTGCAGAACTACGAATCGTTGGCAACAAAAACCGAGGGCACCGTGCTGGCAATGGAAGGACTTGCCTTAACCGGGGCTTCGGTCGATTTTGAAAAAGGCCTGCTTTCCACCATCGTGCTCGAAATGGGTGGTTCCTCAGATCTGTGCGCATTACTGAAGCCGGGAGATCCGGTTATTCTCATGGGCCCCACCGGCACACCGACGGAAACTCCGGCTCAGGAAACCGTCCTACTTGCAGGAGGCGGCTTGGGGAATGCCGTTCTGTTCTCCATCGGGCAGCAGCTACGAGCAGCGGGATCGCGCGTCATCTACTTCGCTGGATACAAAAAGATCATCGATCGATACAAGGTCGAGGAGATCGAAAAGGCAGCGGATGCAGTCGTCTGGGTGTGTGATGAGGCACCCGGCTTTACGCCTGGACGCGTGCAGGACAGCGCGTTCGTCGGCAATATTGTTGAAGGGATGCTTGCCTATGGCCGGGGAGAACTGGGCGATCCTGACATTCCTTTGAGTTCCGTAGACCGTTTGATAGTGATTGGGTCTGACGGCATGATGCGCGCGGTCCAGCAGGCTCGGCACTCTGTGTTGCGGCCGTATTTGAAGCCGGATCATCACGCAATTGGCAGCATCAATTCGCCGATGCAATGCATGATGAAGGAAATTTGTGCACAGTGTCTGCAAATGCACAAAGATCCGGTAACCGGAAAAGAAACGGTTGTTTTCTCCTGTTTCAATCAGGATCAACCACTAGATCACGTCGAATTCGGTAGCCTGCGTTCGCGGCTTTCGCAAAATGGCGCTCAGGAAAAACTCACCAAACTATGGGTCGATCATTGCCTGCGTAGCGTCGGCGCACGACCGGAGCTTGTTACCCGATAAAACCGCGATTGTATTCGCCGCCTGAAAACAGCCGCTACGTGATTTAGTCTAGTTAGTAACTGATGTCAAAGACTTTATCCAGGCGCTCGTTCGGTAAGCGATTAGGGAAAGCTGCAACTGGCGCGTCCGCGGCTGGCGTCGCTCTGCTGCCGTTTGCCGAAAGCGCGCAGGCTCAGGGCCGGCCGAACGAAAATTTTTATCGTTTTCCGGATGGCTTTAAATGGGGCTGCGCTACAGCTTCGTACCAGGTAGAGGGCGGAGTGAACGAAGGCGGCAGAGGCAAGTCGATTTGGGACACGTTTTCGCACATTCCCGGAAAGACATACAAAAATCAAACCGGCGACATCGCGGACGATCACTATCATCGCTATAAAGAAGACGTTCAATTACTCAAGTCGCTAGGCGCCAAGGTCTACCGTTTCTCAGTGGCGTGGCCGCGCATTTTTCAGCAGGGGACGGGTAAGCCGAATGATGCCGGCATCGATTTCTATTCGCGTGTAACAGATGAGTTGCTGGCGAACGGAATCGAACCGTTCTGCACGCTTTTTCATTGGGATCTTCCGCAGACGCTTCAAGATCGCTTTGGTGGTTGGGAATCGCGCGATACATCAAAGGCATTTGCGGATTATGCCGGATATGTAGCCAACAAACTATCAGACAGGATTCAGCACTTTTTCACGATGAACGAATTCTCGTCATTTATCGATCTCGGATACAGAGATGGAAGATTTGCTCCTGGCCTGAGACTGCCCCCGGGAAAGCTGAATCAAGCACGGCACAACGCCGTCTTGGCGCATGGTTTAGCCGTTCGCGCGATTCGGGCGAAATCCAAACCGGGCACAAAGGTAGGGCTCGCGGAGAACTTTGTAATTGCCATTCCGGTTATAGAAGCCGAGCCGCATCTCAAAGCGAGCATACAGGCAACGCGCATCATAAACGCTCCCTATCTGACCGTAATCATGGAAGGCAAGTACCCGGAGCAATATCTGCAAGAGCAGGGAGCGAATGCGCCAAAATTTTCTGCTGAGGATCTGTCGGTCATTAGTAGTCCCATCGATTTCTTGGGCGTTAACGTCTACACACCCGCTTATGTGCGGGCAGATGAGCATGCTCCCGGCGGATTTATAAGAATCAAAAAACCTTCCTCATATCCCCACATGGCGTCGCCATGGTTGGACATCGGACCGGAGGCGCTCTATTGGGCCCCGCGTCATGCTGCACAGATCTGGAAAGTGAAGGAGATCTACATCACGGAGAATGGCTGCTCGTCGGCTGATGTGCTGACGCCTGACGGTCATGTTTATGATACAGACCGGATCATGTACCTGCGCAACTACATGACTAAGTTACACCGTGCAACAACAGAAGGCTTTCCGGTGCGGGGTTACTTCTTGTGGAGCTTGATGGACAACTTTGAATGGGCTGATGGCTATGGCCTGCGCTTCGGTCTTTATTATGTGGATTACGAAACACAAAAGCGATACCCGAAGCTCAGTGCATCGTTCTACCGTGAAGTAATCATACGCAATGCCGTCGTGTAGGGTGCTATAGCTTTGAATGTCCAGCGTTTCGGCGATCATTCCAACTTGGAATCGTGCTGACCTGTTGAAATCGATTCTGACGAATCTGTTATCTCAGAGCCGCGTTCCTAACCAAATCGTCGTCGTTGACAACGGAAGCAGCGATACCACTCAATTGGTCGCGCGGGAATTCGGTATTGATTTGATCGTATTCCCGGAAAATCGCGGCTTCGCGGCTGCCGTGAATGAAGGCATTGGACGTGCGACGGGCGATTGGATTTTGATTGTAAATAACGATGTTGTGCTCGCACCGGAGTGGCTTGAACGGCTCACCGCAACGGCGGAACGGGAGAACGCCGCATTTGCCGTCGGAAAGTTATTACGGCCGAACGGCCAAAGCGAAATCGACGGCAGTTGGGATTTAGTTTCACGGGCCGCCTATGCCTGGCGCTGCGGATATGGCAAGCCCGACAGTGCGATTTGGTCCACTCCCAGAACTATTGCCTTTGCGCCCATGACGGCGGCCCTTTTCCGGCGCGACGTGTTCGAGCGGATTGGGATGCTGGAAACGCGCTTTGAATCCTATTATGAAGACGTCGATTTTGGCGTGCGCTGCGCGTTGGCCGGGGTGAAAGGCATTTACGAACCGGCGGCAGTAGCACGTCACCTCAGTAAGACAACGCTGGGCCGCGGCGCTGCGAGAGTTTATTATCTGACCGCCCGCAATCAAATTTTCATTCTTGCCAAATACTATTCACGGCGGACGCTAATTCGTTTCGCATGGCCCATTTTTGCCGGTCAGCTTCTGGCGCTATTCGCGGCGGCAAAACAGCGCAATTTTTTCGCCGCACTGCGCGGTAAGTGGAGCGGTTTGCGCCGATGGAACGAGTTCGAAAACTATCGCGTCAGCACGCCGCCGATAATCGAGCGCACGTTTCGAGAGAGTGAAAGGGAAATTCATCAACTCCAGAAACAGGCGGGCTTCGATATCTACTGGCGCTTATATTTCAGCCTTGTAAGACCCGGATGACTGGGGAAACAGTAGCTGTCACAATTGTGACTTTTAACAGTGCGCGGTTCATCGCCCGGTGTTTGCAATATCTTTTTGAGCAAAACTATCCAAATATCGAGGTCATCGTCGTGGACAATGCCTCAAGCGACGAAACCACATCGATTCTTGATCGGCTTAGCGATCGTATCAAGTTTGTGCGTAACGAAAGGAATGTCGGCTTTGCCGAGGCGCAGAATTACGCCATCAACCTATCGAAAAGCGCATGGGTTCTTACGCTGAATCCTGATGTCCGCCTTAGTCCGGATTTTGTGGAAAAAGCGGTAGCGGCAGCGGAAGTTAACGAAAATATTGGCAGCATCTCCGGCAAGTTGTTGCGCATGGCGCCCGACTTTGAGATTCCCGCCCGCAAGACGCTCGATTCGACCGGCATTTACTTCACGCCGGCCTTGCGACACTTTGATCGGGGAAGCGGTGAGCCTGACGGTGGCGCTTATGATCAAGTGGAATATGTTTTCGGGGTAAGCGGTGCGGCCGCCCTCTACCGTCGGAAAATGATCGACGACGTCTCAATAGAGGGCGAGTTTTTCGACAGTGATTTTTTTGCTTACCGCGAGGATGCCGATCTCGCTTGGCGCGCACAACTGTTGGGTTGGAAATGTTTGTATACGCCGGACGCTATCGCGTATCACGTGCGAGCCGTACTTCCCTCCAATCGAAAATCTTTGGCTGCGGCTATTAATATGCATTCAGTAAAGAATCGTTTTTTGATGCGCATCAAGAACATTACGCCTGATTTGTATATCCGCCATTTGCTTCCAATTACACTTCGCGATTTGGTTGTGTTGGGAGGATGCCTGCTTCGCGAATTTTCCTCGCTTCCCGCCTTTTTATTGATAATTCGAAACTTTGGCAAGATGCACGCAAAACGCCGGGAAATCATGCGCCGGCGGCGCGCGGATTCGCGATACATCGCGGCCTGGTTCTCAAATCGGCCCACCAGCTTTTCTTTAGTTGATAATCTGCGAAACACGCCGACAAGAGCGGTTACGTCCCGTTGATGCGGATTGCCCTGCTTGGGACGCGCGGGATCCCGGCCAATTATGGCGGCTTTGAAACGTTCGCCGAGGAGTTGTCGGTTCGGCTTGCGGAACGCGGGCATTCCGTGGCCGTTTACTGCCGCGAGAAATACTCCAGCTCGTGCTATCGCGGTGTACGGCTTCGTTATTTACCCACCATCCGTCACAAATACTTCGACACGATTGCGCACACCGGCATTTCTACGCTTGATTTATTATTTCGCCGTGTCGACGCGGTGCTTTACTGCAATGCGGCGAACGCCATATTCACATTGTTGCCGCGGTTTCGCGGTATGCCCACCGCGCTCAACGTAGACGGCTTGGAACGGCATCGCAAAAAATGGAACACGCTGGCAAAGAGTTGGTATCACCTTTCAGAGTGGCTGGCGACGTGGTGTTGCTCTGCGGTGGTGACCGATGCCGCAAGCATTCAACAGTATTACGTCGCTCGCTATGGTAAAAAATCGACCTTTATTCCGTATGGCGCGGAGTTAGGAAAGACTCCCGGTTTTGACGCGGTACGTGCCCTCGGTTTGGAACCGGACCGCTATGTTCTGTATGTCAGCCGGATGGAACCTGAGAATAATGCGCTTCTGGTAAGACAAGCTTTTGAAAAAGTGAAAACGGATTTCAAGCTCGCGTTGGTGGGCGACGCGCCGTATGCGGCAGATTATATCGACGAAGTAAAGAGGACGAACGACCAGCGCATCCTGATTCCCGGCGCCATTTATGGCGATCCCTATCATGAGTTACAGTCTCATTCCGCGGTTTACGTTCAAGCGACTGAAGTGGGCGGCACGCATCCCGCGCTCATCGAAGCGATGGGCCGGGGTGCGTTGGTGCTCTACCTGCGAACGCCTGAAAGCGACGAAGTTGCCGGCGATGCCGCGGTTCCCTTTACCAACGATCTCCAGGAAAAACTCCAATGGGCTGTGGATCTTCCCGCTAAGGAGCGCGTAGAGTGGGGCGAGCGTGCCATGCGCCGAATTGAGAGCCACTACAGTTGGCAGGCCGTCACAGACGAATACGAAAAGTTGTTTCACCAGTTAACGCGAAAGACATGAACGAAGCTGTCAAGCACAAGATGCCTTATCGGTCTTGGGTAGAGATTTCTCGCGCGCAGATTGCGGCGAACTTTAATGCAATCCGTGCGGTCGTCGGCACGCGTGTAGAGGTGATGCCGGTCGTTAAAGCTGATGCATATCGGCACGGCGCAGTTGAGGTTTCGCGCATATTGGAGCGCGAAGGTGCGCGATGGCTTGCTGTGAGTAACACGGATGAAGGAATCGCCCTACGGGAGGCAGGCATCCAGGCCCGAATTCTGGTGATGGCTGATTGCTTGCCGTTCACACGTGAAGTGATGCTGGAACACAATCTCACGCCGGTCATTCATTCATTGCAAGGCTTGTACGAATTTAATGAACTGGCCGGGACAAAGGCCACACGCCTTCGCTACCACCTCAAGATCGATACCGGCATGGGGCGACTTGGCGTGCGGTCGTCGGAATTGAATGCGATTGGAAACGCCATCCTTGCTGCAAAAAACATCGACCTGGAAGGTCTGATGACCCATTTCGCTTCTGCAGCCAATTACCAGAGCACGCAAACCGACGAACAGATTGCAGCGTTTGACACTCTGCTCGCTGGCTTGAGGGGTGAAGGGATTATTCCCGCGCTTGTTCATCTCTCCAGTACGATTCCAGTCGCCTACGGTCGCAAGCAGGCCTGGCGTGAGATGATTCGCCCCGGCCATGCTATCTACGGTTACGTTTCTCCCGCACGCGGTCATGCGCCATCTCAGATCCTGCACGTGAAGCCTGCCTTGACTTGGCGCGCAAGTGTGTTGGCGGTTAAGGAAGTTCCAGCCGGTTCGCTCGTTGGATACGGCGGGATATTCAGAGCGACTCGGCCTACTCGGGTTGCGGTACTGGCAGCAGGATATGCCGATGGAA
>DASREJ010000193.1:0-5206 GCA_035652115.1 Bryobacteraceae bacterium | reverse complement strand
CGGCGGCAGAAACGGCCCCCGCTTGAAGTTCCTGCGCAGCTGAAGTACAGGGATTCGACCACACCGATCAACTATGACGCGCAACCGCCGACAACCGTTTGGAATCCCGCGCCCAGCCTTAGGGTGCAAACAAGGCATTGCACTACAGAACAGAGCCGGCACCCTCCCGCGCTCGCTTTGGGTTGTGTTGCTAACCCTCTGCTTCCCTGAGCAATCGTCGTTTTATATAGTAGGGTTGCGATTGACTGCAACACGATTTATATTTTTGTCGCTCATTCCCCTCCTTCTGTCTAGGTTTGCTGACAAAATCTCGTCGGGACGATACCGCTTCGTTTTCTCGGACGTCCTTTTTGGGATTACAGCAATTTGGATGATCTTAGCACCTGCAAATGTAGACGGCTTACTTCCAGCTCTAAATCATGCGGGTCCGGATGCCCTTGAATTTTCCGGAGCATATTTCATCAGCCGCATGCTACTCTCAGAGCGCGGTCACGCGCTTTCGTTCGCCAATTTGCTTTGTAAAGTGATCGCGGTCGTCGCGCTGATAGGTGCACTCGACCCTATCTTCGGACGATATGTAATACATGACTTGGCACAACAATTAACCGGCTACGTTTCTCCGGCAGCCAGAACCGAATGGTCCGACGCGTACCGAATGGGACTGTTGCGGGCGAGTGGCCCGATAGAGCATCCGATTTGGTTTGGGTTTATTTGCGGTATAGGGCTGCTGCTTGCGGCTTCCATCCCCATTCAACGGCGACTATTTGTAATCGGGTCATGCAGCATCGGCGTGATGTTGTCACTGTCTTCAGCCCCAATCCAGTGCACTCTTTTAGGATTGGGTCTATTGACATACGATCGTATGTTTTACCGATTCCAGATCCGATGGGCACTGATACTCGGGATCTCCGGAGCAGTCGTTTTCGCTGTGTACCTCATTACGAATAGTCCGATCGGCTTTATCATCTCGCATTTTACGTTCGACCCGAGTACTGGCTATTATCGTGTATGGACCTGGGCCACTGTCACTCCTTACATTGCGCAATCACCTTGGTTTGGCCTTGGCTTCGGCACGCTGCCAGATGAACTCAATCACTCAATAGATGAGCTTTGGCTCGTTCTCGGTATACACTATGGCTGGCCAGGGGCCATCCTCGTGGCGCTCTCGATCACATTCGCGGCCGCTGTGCCCACTAGACGTCCATATCTCGACTTGACGGAAAATGAGAGAAAACTCGGAACGACACTGGGGATCATTAGTTTTCTAACTCTATTTTTTGCCTGCACCGTGGATATCTTAGGAATACTGTGGACACTTACAGGCCTATTTGCAGGCGTTAGCGCACATCTTGGCGAGTTGGGTCGACTTCGGCGGTCAAAATCGAAGGCCATGACTAGCAATGTCGCACCGACCGAACAAGCGGTCTATGCAAGATCAAGCGGAGCGTATCGGTGAAGCGATTTTGAATGGGAGCACTAATCGAACATCCAATCGGGCCTTCCGGTTTGCCCGCGCAATCCCGCTAACAATCCCTTTAGTGCGGCCCGCATATTGGCCGGCTCTCCTATGATTGAATACTCCAGCCCTCGCAAGAAGAGCACAAAGACGGTCCATAATAGCCAAGACTGATGGTATTTGCGGACGAAATGGATTCGGTTCCGGTATTCCAAGTAAACGGATAATCGAGAACTCCCCCGACGCCCCCTCGGCGTCCCAATTGTCGTCCCAACCCGATGCGGTACAATTGATTTATATGCATAACCCACACCGCAACACTTCTTCGCGCAGCATCCCCAATCCAGATCCTCGAAATACAGGAAATAACGGTCGTCCATTAGACCGATCCCGTTAAGGCACTCCCGCGTTACATAAATCGACGCGCCTGAAGGGGCATCAATGCGGCGCTCGATGACGTCTGGATCCGGTTCGATTCCGGCCGCGGCCAAGTAATCCACTGCCTCTGCCGACGAATGAAGCCTCCGCCATCGTAAGCCACGCGAATGAATACAATCGGGCCGATCCATCCTAACGATTCGGCTACCGACCATTCCAAGCTTTCGCACCTCGGCCCAGTCGACCAATTCGGCAAGGGCGCGTGAATCTGGCTCCGTATCCGGGTTTAGTATCCAAACCCCCGGCCACGCCGAATCTGACTTAATAAGCATCCGCAGCCAAACATTTATGGCTCCCGCATAGCCAAGGTTTTCCCCCGCCTCAGCCACCAGCACGCGAGCATTTGCGCGATCCAGTGTTAACGCTTGAACGCGCCTGACTTGGTGGTCGAAGAGCTTAGATTTTCCGAAAGTATCAGCCGGCCTACATAAACCGCGATGGTCAAGCAAAGCACGCACAAGACCTTCGTATGCACGGGCGCCTCCGTTTTCGCAAATGTAAATGTCGAACTTCGGCCTTTCGATCAATCCCTGCAAGGCCTTGAGGCATCCGACGATGTCAACCTTATTCCGATAGCCTACAATAATAATAGGTATGCGACCTTGATCCATGGCGTTCTCTGGGGGCGCAGCGAAGCGTTTCGTCGTATGGAGCGTAAGCAGCAGCAATCCAGGGCTAAGCGCTATCTTTGCAGTGCCGCGAATGATAACAGAATAATGCAGCTGCCTTCTATCCTTTTATGAGCCTCCGTGAAGATCTTGAAGGTTTTGCAACCGAACCTTTTCTGCTTGCTCGTCATGAAAAAAGGGCAGAAATACATATCGCCGTCCTTGCATAACTCTCGTGACCTGATGCAAGATGGATGCTGAAAAAATTAAACCGCAACCCGTCGGCGGTTTGAAAGCGCGCGGCCCGTATTCCGGGAAGATCAGCTCTCCGCCATCGAATTCAGTATTGAGGTTTATCGACGCCGCAAATCTTCGGTGCTCGGTCGCTTTTATGGTATCGTCGCGGTGCGGCCCAAAATGTCCCGCATCTTCTGCTGAATAGCAAGCGACCAAAAATCTCTCTACGCGCGACATCTGAAATTGAAACACTCGTTGTAATATTCCGCCTACACGTCTACTAAGCCGCGTTTTTATCAGGTCAATCAGACGCGGGTCAGCAATATACAAATCCTTTCTGCGCTTCCAATCTGAATCATACACCTCTGCGGTCTTTCCCTGTAATTCCTGCATAAACCCACTCTCGCGTCCGCCGGAGGTCTCGTAGCAGCTAATCAGGTACTGGCAAAACTCTGGCTCGAACACATTCGGCAACAGGAGCACGGGAGCAACGGTTTCTATGCCGACGTGACCCGCGGGCGCGGGTAGCCCTTCCAGAAGAGCACGAAGCGCAAGTCGATCCGACCCGTCCCGCCGATAGGGAATGACTTCCAGCACACGCAACATGGGATCCAGAACGATCCACATTCTTCCTGAGCCAACCCCGTAAGCACGAGTAATTGTACCATCAATATCCCAAAGAAATCTCAGCTGAGGGAAGCGAGTATCGACGTGACATTGCGTTTTGTCGCGGAAATCTGATGAAACACAAAAAAACACGGTATTTTGGTTGCCGATAAGCGTCCTTTGATCATTGAGGACCTGGAGGCTTTCTCGCCCAATTTCATCACGATAGGTCCTGTAGAAATTTAGGACGATGTAACGGCCGCCGAAGGCATCGAACGCAAACTTGTATGAACCCTGGTTCCACCAGGGCGCCAGGTCGCCTCGCTGGATGTTTCCTTTCAGCACAAATGAGTCTGTGACTGGGCTCTGTGCTGCAGGAATGGAATTTTCATTCTGCTGATGATCCATCGTACCCCGGACCCCTTGTCCCATTCTAGATCGGCAGTGACGGTATAACTATTGTGGTTGCCAAGTCGGGCCTTGAGGTGACGCGCTACGCTAACGTGGAGAACGCTCCAAAAAATGAATTGTCCCAACCGGGTTTGATCTCAAAGTTCGAAGGAAAATGCCGCCAAGTCCACGTGAATAGAGCATCCTTACCGATCCGAGACCCCATCGCAATTGGCCTCTACACTCTTGTTGCACGAATGACGTACTGCAACGCGAAGACGTCCTGAAATACACCAGCAGTGATCATTGTCATAACCCGGTCTCGTCTTCTTCTATAGTTCACACCAACCGCGTCAACCGTAAGACCACTGGACGACATTAGCTCGATAGCGGTTTTACGCACAAAAAATCTAAGATGTGTCCTATCAAGTAAACCTGCATCCTTAAGGTCCCACTGTCCGGCAAAGAGCAAACCGAAACTAACGCTGTAATGTCGAACATTGGGAATGCTGGCGACTATGCAGCCGCCTCGGCGCAGACGCGCATGCAACGCCTTAATTACAGACCACGGATCTCGAAGATGCTCTAGAACGTCTAGGCATAAAAAGACGTCTACATCGTGGACATATTCCGGCAGATCGATCGCCTCGATATCGATGACTTCTGCTCTATCAAGCCGAGTTCGCGCGGTAGCTATTGACTGCTCGTGAATATCAAATCCAATTGCCAGACTAGCCTGATATTTCCGTTTAATACCTGCTAGGGTCTTCCCGGTACCGCAGCCGATTTCGCAAATGCGATCTGCTGTTAACGGCAGATACGGTAAAACGTCTTGGCGATCGAACTCGAAGTAGCCGGTCGTCTTTTCGTCGTATTCCTTCATCCATTGCTCCAGAGGTTCTCGACCGCTCGTCTTTCTAGCTTGATTCGCGGAGTCCATGATCAATACTAGATGATAGGTGAGCACCAACAATATCCACGTGGGCGGCAATAATCGCCAAATGGTCGCCAGGCACCCGATGTATTTCAAGCGAACGGACCAAATCCCTCCATATAGCGACCGGGCTACTGGGGAACCGGGTACTTAGTTCAGACTTTAAGAAAACGACCTTCCCATCATAGTACCGTGGCGTGTAACGTCCCATCGCGATCATGCACGCATGTCGCAGACGATGGACCTTATCGGCCCCGCCCTGTTCGGACTGCCCTTCCCTTACCCATTGTGGTAGGGCACCCTTACGACGTCTCACGTGCTCAATCAGACCTCCTGATAACTGCGTCACACGGGAAATCGCCTGGCGTGGTGGCAGCTTAACGACAGAGTGCGCCTGCTCGAAGAAACGACGAATGATGACACTTATCCAGGATCGCAATGGCCAGTATCGCGCATCTGGATAGCTATCGAGCAGAGCCAGCAATGCAATTTTCTCTCCTCTCTGTTTTAATAATTGAGCTATCTCCAGTACGACCA
>DASREJ010000192.1:0-4466 GCA_035652115.1 Bryobacteraceae bacterium | reverse complement strand
CTTGGAACCCGGCAAGGGCGTTGAGTTCCCGGGAGGTACATTCCATGTCCGAGATTTCCACCATGTCCGAGATTTCCCAGAGTCACTACCGAAAGGCGGAGGCCTGTCGGCATCTTGCCGACCTTTCGCCGGAGCCCGACCGAAAAGCCCACTGGCTCGAAAAAGCCGATGAGTGGGACACGCTGGCTGCGCAGGCGGAGACGAAGCCAAATCTATTGCTCCAGTAGTGTGCGTCGGTGGTGTCCTAGTGCCGTGCCCTTGACGCGGACCATCGGATACGAGGCCTTTTAAGTTGTGTAAATTTGTTCGCCTTTCGCGTTCAAAACCCTTGCCGAGTTCGCTCCTCTTCCGCGCCAAGAAGCTAAGAGGTGATCGGCGCGGGTCTTGACCCGCTTTGGGCTGATTTCGTCTGCGATAACGCGATACAAGACTACCGGCTGCCGGGCGTCACCAGCGCGAACAATCTCGATCGTGAATTTCATTCAAACCCGAGCCCCAATGTTTGAAAACAAATAAAGGAAACCGAATTCGTTCCCGTTCTGGGACTTCATTTGTGTCAAAAAAACAAATTAAAACGGACAGTTGCGAGACAATGGAACTTTTCTCGACCGGGAACACTTAACCAGAACGGAAGAGGGCTATTCAAATTTCTCACCCTGACCGGCGGTGTCTCTGGTCGCGCTGGCCGCGAACTCTCCCTTGCTCTGCAGGGGTTGGACGCCCGTCGACTAATAAGGGAGAACGTTTCTTCTTTACCTCACTGGGTGGCAATATCGTGTTGAGTTGACAGTTTGGAGACCGACTATGGCAGCAAGTGAAACGGCTACATTAGCCGCGCTGGTGGGCGACAATGAAAAGCAAATCGTCCCGGAATGGCTGGAATTGCAGAAGAGGGCGGGTACGCTGCAAACTGGACGTATTACCGAGGCAGAACTTTCATCGCAGTCCACCGAATTTTTGCATCTACTGCGCGCCGGATTGCTTACCGGCGGTGTCGAGGTAAAGGGCGCGGCCTACACCCCAGCGCGAGACTTTCTCGGTACCCTGTCGCGATCGCGCGCGCTTCAAGGATTCTCACCGACCGAAACGGCGACATTTGTATTTTCGCTGAAGCAACCTTTATTCAACACCCTTAATCGCGATAAGTCGATCTCGCCTGCAGACCTCGCAAAGGTTACCTGGACGATCACAATCCTAATCGACGAGCTTGGACTTTTCACTTTCGAGACTTTCTCGAAAAGCCGTGAGGAAGTGATACTCCGACAGCAACGTGAAATCACCGAACTGTCGACGCCGGTTGTTAAACTTTGGGAGGGGGTGCTTGCACTTCCAATCATTGGCACGCTCGACAGCGAGCGCACCCAGGTCGTTATGGAGAATTTGCTTCAGCACATTGTCGATGACGGTGCCGAAATCGCTATCATTGACATCACCGGAGTTCCGACCGTCGATACGCTAACCGCACAACACCTGCTCAAGACGGTATCGGCCGCGCGGCTTATGGGTGCGGACTGCATCATCAGTGGCATTCGCCCGCAAATCGCGCAAACGATTGTTCACCTCGGCGTCGATCTCAACGTCGTTTCAAAAGCAAGTCTGGCCGATGCATTTGCCGTTGCGCTCCGGCGCACCAATCGTACAGTCGCCAAAATAAAAACTGCGAAGCCTGACGAGTCCAAGGCCAAATCTGCTGCCAATAAAGGCGGCGATTGATCATGGACCGTATTCCGATCCTGAAGCTCGGGAATGCGCTGCTTGTCACCATCCAGGTCGACATGCACGATCGGCTCGCCACTGCCCTTGAAGAGGACCTAACCAGCAAGATCGTTGCCTTTGGCGCTAAAGGTGTGTTGATCGACATTTCAGCGCTCGAAATCGTTGACAGCTTCATTGGTCGAATGCTCGACAACATTGCAGCGGTGTCGCGCATTCTCGATGCCGACACCGTTGTCGTCGGTATGCGTCCGGCAGTGGCTATCACCCTTGTCGAGCTTGGCCTTTCGCTCTCGGGCGTCAAGACTGCTTTGAACGTCGAGAGAGGTATGGCGCTTATCCAAAGTCGTCTGGAGGAGTTCGATGCCGACGACGAGGACTGACCGCCTCGATATCCGGTCGTCGGACGACGTTGTGAAGGTGCGGCAGCAGACGCGAACGATGGCCGTTGCGGCTGGCCTGAGCCTCGTCGATCAGACGAAAATCATTACCGCAGCGAGCGAACTGGCACGCAATACGCTCGATTACGGCGGCGGAGGCGAAGTGCATATGGAAGTTCTTGAGGACGGTGGCCGGCGTGGCGTGCGCATGGTCTTCGAAGACCGCGGGCCCGGGATCGCCAATATCGAACAAGCCATGCGAGACGGATTTACCTCAGGCTCAGGTCTCGGTCTCGGTCTTGGCGGCGCCAAGCGGCTTTCGAACGAATTCAAAATCGAGTCTACGCCGGGCTCTGGCACCAAAATCACCATTGGGCGCTGGAAAGCATGACGATTTCCATCGAGATTAGCGACACCAGCCAAATCGCCGAGGCGAGGCGTGAAGCCGTCGCAGTCGCAGCGCGTAACGGCTTCAATGAATCCGATGCTGGCCGCGTCGCTTTGATCGCAACCGAACTGTGCAGTAATCTGACCAAACATGGCCGCGGCGGTGAGCTGCTCGTCAATCTTTTTCAAGACAATGAAGGCAGCGGCGTAGAGCTTGTGGCGATCGATCAGGGGCCGGGCATTGGCAACGTCGAGCAATGTCTGCGCGATGGCTACTCAAGCGCAGGCACTGCTGGGAACGGGCTTGGCGCGGTCATTCGCCAATCGCACGTGGTGGACATTGCCTCGTGGCCGGGTGTCGGTACCGGAGTGCTGGCGCGCATCCAGCCGGGGACGCCCAATCCTAAACCAGCAACGTTACATGCCGGGTGGGGCGCAGTTTCGGTGGCGATGCCGGGCCAAGACGTATGCGGAGACTCGTGGAGTGTCGAGGCTAATGGCGCCACCACGTATTTCGTCGCCGATGGTCTGGGACATGGGCAGGACGCGGCCGATGCGTCGGTGGAGGCCGTAAGGCTATTTCATCGTTTCAACGGGCATCGAGTCCCAACTTTACTAGAGTATGTGCACGGCGGCCTGCGCGCCACGCGTGGTGCAGCAGTCTCGATTGCGCGATTTGACCCAGGGACGCGGCAAGTAGAGTTTTCCGGAATCGGCAATGTTGGTGGCGCACTGGCCTCAAACAGCAATACGTTGCGGCGTATGGTGACGATGCCTGGGACGGCCGGGCACAATGCCCGAAAAATACAGGGTTTCGATTATCCCTTCGAAAGTGGTCTTATCGTGCTTGCGTCAGATGGGATCAGTACAACTTGGAACCTTGGTCGTTATCCCGGCATTCAATCTGCTCATCCCGCGCTGATCGCGGCAATCCTCTATCGAGATTATGCACGCAAGCGCGACGATGCCACTGTTTTGGTCGGTAAATGGGCGCCTACCCCGCACGAAGGCGGTGAATCGAGCGTGCAATGATTTGGCCTATCATCACGCTACCCATCAAAACTGAGGGCGATGTGGTCGCCGTGCGACAGCGCGCCAGGCGCATCGCTGAATTGATCGGTTTCGAAAGGCAGGACCAGACCCGCATCGCCACAGCGGTTTCGGAAATTGCCCGGAATGCTTTCGGGTATGCCGGCGGCGGCCGTGCTGAATTCGCCATCGAGCCAGGCGACCCGCAATTGTTTACAATCCGTGTCAGCGACGAAGGCAAAGGAATTCCGAATCTCCAACGTATCCTGGACGGTGAATACCGTTCGCAAAGTGGAATGGGCCTTGGGCTAACCGGTGCCCGGCGGTTGATGGATCGTTTTCGGATCGACACCGGGCCGAACAAAGGCACGATAGTCCAGCTTGAGCAGATTATCTCGAAGCGAGTTGGGCGCATCACACCAACAAAATTAACGGATATTACTGCCGCGCTGAAGAGAGACAGTGCCGCCGATCCTCTGGAAGTGCTGCGCGATCAGAACCGTGAACTGCTGCAAAGCCTCGAGGAAATCCGTCGCCGTGACGAGGAAAGCAAACAACTCAATCAGGAACTCGGCGATACCAATCGTGGTGTCGTGGCGCTGTATGCCGAACTTGACGAACGTGCCGAGCAGTTGCGCAAAGCAAGCGAATTAAAATCTCGATTTCTTTCGCATATGAGCCACGAATTTCGCACGCCGTTAAATTCCGTTCTCGCACTATCGCGCCTTCTTTTGGACCGTATCGACGGTAGTCTTACCGCCGAGCAGGAGCGGCAAATCGGCTACATCCGTCGCTCTGCGGAAAGTCTACTCGATCTCGTCAATGACCTTCTTGATCTTTCGAAGGTCGAGGCCGGAAAAATCGAAGTGAAGCCGACACGCTTCACTGTAGTAACATTGTTTGGAGCGTTGCGCGGCGCATTGCGGCCGTTGCTTACCTCGTCTGCTGTCGAACTTA
>DASREJ010000191.1:0-5091 GCA_035652115.1 Bryobacteraceae bacterium | reverse complement strand
GTGGCTCGAGATGTAACACGAACTTCGGAAAGTGGGCGCTAGCGTATCAAAGACGGAGCGCTCTACTGAGCGTCGTCTTCCCGCCACGAGTCGCGGCCCTTGCGCCACCTGCGCCCGATCCGTCGTTACGCGGCGGGCGGTCGTCAAGTATTATCCAAGGACGATCGAGCGGCTAACCAAAATTATTCGTCTTAATACTGCCCGGCATGCATCTCTAGCCAGAACTTACTGCCACTTTGAGAGTGTCCTGGAAGATTTTCCAGGACGGCAACCCTTTGGCACGCCATAGGGTCATGCGCCAACGCGCGCAGTTTTAACCACGGCTGCCGGATTGCGGCCAAATGCAAATCTTGCTCAAAAAATCGGTTGTAAATCTTTTAAAATGTCATTTTTAGTATCTTATCAAGGTAATAATTCGATTTGAAAAGGTAATCAAACACGGAGGACTATGATGAGCGGTCGCAAGATCGTCTTAACTGGCGGTACGGGATTTATTCTGTCCCACGTTGCCGAGCGCTATGCAGAACAGGGCGAAACTGTCGTGCTTTTCGACAACAACGAGCAGCATCAGATCCCGCAATACACCCTCCAGCTGCTCGAGAAGCATAAGAACGTCTCGTACGTGAAAGGCGACATCTGCAACAAGGCCGCCGTCGAGGACGCCGTTCAGGGCGCCGACATGGTTTATCATTTCGCCGCTTTGATGGGCACGAGTTCACGTTTCAAACAAGAAGTAAGGACGGTCGAGGTCAACGTGATCGGAACCTTGCATGTCTGCGAAGCCGCCTTGAAGGCTGGCGTAAAATATTTCGTCTATCCGCCTCGTCCCATGCAGACGGGTTGGTTGACGCCCTACATCATAACGAAAACGGCTTCGACGCAGTTCACCCAGATGTACCACGAGGTCTACGGACTTCCGACCGTGGGCCTCAATATTTCAAACATCTATGGTCCGCGTGAGCGAGCGGTCCTTGAGGCCAACACGCTGAAGCCGGGGGAAGGCCGGAAGATGATGGCGACATTCATCGAGGCGGCGATCAAAAACGAACCGCTTCCGGTGATGGGCGACGGGGAGCAGTCCTCGGATTTCATTTTCATCGACGATGTTATCGACGCGTGCATGCTTGCGCCAACGCAGGCAGCCGTCGGACGCATCATTGAAATCGGAACCGGAATCAACACGAGCGTGAAGCGGGTTGCCGAAATGATCATCGAGATCACCGGCAGCAAATCCGAAATCGAGTTTCGCAAGATGCGGACCGGCGAAGTCAAAATTCATACCAAATCCGATCCGAGCGACGCCGAGAAATATCTTGGATGGAAATGGAAGACGGCTCTGCCGGACGGGCTGCGCCGGACCATCCCCTGGTACGCAAAGCAGCTCGGGCTGGATCTTCCCCGGGATTTTGCCGCCTGACCCGTGCTTCGTAAGAAATGAAATCTAGGGAGTTTTGATGATGACAACTGCAGCTTACGAGGGAAGAGCCCAACTCGGACAAACTCTCTTTCCCGAACTTGCTGCCGCTGGAATGTCGCCGGACCAGCAGCTGGCTTACGCCAAATTTCGATTTTGGCGTATTCTGCTGCCAGTGGCGATCTGGTACAGCTTCTATTATTTGGGGAGGCTGAACTGGGGGATCTGCCTTCCTTGGATCATCAAAGACCTGGACATCACCCGATTCGAAGCCGGAATTGCTGAAGCTGCTCTTTTCTGGGGCTATGCGGCGGCGACATTTTTTGCCGGGCGGGCGAGCGACAAATTCGGAGCGCGTATTCTGCAGACACTGGGTGGCGTCGGCACCACCATCATGAATATTTTGATCGCGCTCCAACACACCGCGCTTGGCGTCCTGGTGTTCATATGGGGCAATGGAATCCTGCAAGGCCTAGCCTCGGCGCCGACAACCCGAATGAACACCCAATGGTATCCTCGCGCACGGCGTGGATTCGCCAACGGCGTTTTCGTGACGTCCTTTAGCCTGTCTACGCTTCTGGCCTGGGCTATCACCGGCTACACGGTAGCAAACTATGGTTGGCGTTCCGCGTTTATCTGGCCGCTTGTCCTATTTGTGCTTCCCACCACCATTGGGCTGTACTTTTTGGTTCGTGACCAACCGCAAGACGCCGGTTTTCCGCCCTATCGAGAGCCCGACGAGGACAGCGTTTCCACGCGAACCGAGGCATTGCCCGACGACGAAGTGAAGGGATGGCGAGCGTGGGTTATTCTGTTGGGCGACTGGGGCTTCGTAGCGAATTGCATCGCTGCTTCTACAACCTATGTCGGTCGTTTTGGACTACTTACCTGGACTCCGTTGTTCTGGGCCGAAACTGCCGGCATCAAACTCAAGGACGTGCCGATCATGACAGTCGTCTTGCCGATTGGCATGATCCTCGGTCCGATTGTTGGCGGCATTATCTCAGATAAAGTATTCAAGGCGGCCCGTTAACCCGTCGTCGTGACGTACATGAGTCTGGCAATCATCTGTCTGGCGCTGATGGCATTGATTCCCATTCAAACCATGGGCCTGTTTTGGGCAATGGCGCTGCTGTTCATGTCAGGTTTCTTCATCCTGGGCACCATCGGCATGCAGTGGACGTTGGCGATGGATTTTGGCGCTCGAAAGCTCGCCGGCACCGCGATCGGTGTCTACAATGGATTCAACTACCTGGGCGCCGGTTTGCAGGGCGTTCTCATCGGAGGGATACTTCATTGGTCCGGAGGCAACTGGACGCTGGTGTTTGGAACTGTCGCCTGTCTTTTGTCCTCGGGTGCGATCTTGATGTTGCTCGCGCGCCGATAGATCTGACTTCAAACGAGTTCGCTTTGGATTACCTGGCGTGAATCGAAACGAACTCGTTTTTGTTTCCTTATATTTTTCGTGTCAATAGTCGTGGAGAGAGAATAGTAGCCAAGCGGCACTTGGAGCTCATACGATGGACCGCCCCAAAATCGTCGTTACCAACCCGGTGCATCCAGACGTCCTTGATCTGTTACAGACCCGGTGCACTGTTGCGGTCAACCACGAGAGCAATCCATGGTCCGACAGCAAAATTCTTACTCATATGCGCGATGCGGTTGGGATGATCGCCTTCATGAGCGACCGGATCGATGGTCAATTTCTGGACCAATGTGAAAATCTGAGGATCATTGGTGGTGTTCTCAAAGGCTTCGACAATTTCGATGTCCAGGCATGCACCGATCGAGGAATTTGGTTCACTGTCGTTCAGGAAACTCTGACGGTTCCGACCGTAGAACTCACCGTCGGTCTGATGATCGCAATCTCGCGGCACATCGTCGAGGCAGATGCACAAGTGCGCCGCGGGCACCAGGGTTGGCGGCCAATCCTATACGGCCTTGGACTGCAACACAGTACCGTTGGAATTCTCGGAATGGGTGCGATCGGTCAAGCGTTAGCCAACCGGCTGAAAGCATTCGAGTGTCAAATACTCTACTTTGATTATGAACCGTGTTTCCATGTGCCGGACATGACATTTGCGTCGCTCGATGATGTCTTGAAGTCCGATTTCGTCGTGGTTGCCCTGCCGCTAACCGCCCGTACCCAGCACCTGTTGAACTCGCGCACGCTGCGCAGCATGAAATCAAGTGCCTATCTCATCAATACTGCGCGCGGCTCCATCGTCGACGAAGAGGCCGTTGCTGATGCGCTGATAAATGATCGGCTCGCGGGCTACGCCGCAGACGTATTCGAATTGGAGGACTGGAGCCGAGCCGATCGGCCAAAAGGGATTTCCAGCCGGTTGCTGTCAAATAAGAGCCGCACCGTTCTAACTCCACATTTGGGCTCAGCCGAACGTCACGCAAGGCGCACAGCCGAACTGGAAATAGCACATAGTATTCTCGACTGCCTCGACGGCCGAATGCCTCGCGGCGCCGTCAACAATCCGATGGCTCGGAACGCAGGCGCAAAATGCTGAACCTTAGTCACCTTGAGGCATTCGTAGCGATCGTCGAGTGCAGGAGCTTTCGGGGTGCCGCGTTTCGGCTTGGATGCTCTCAACCAACGATAACGCAACAGCTTCGCAAGCTGGAAGAAAGCCTCGGCGCCAGCCTCATCGTTCGTGATCATTCTATGTCCGTCCCGACCGCACAGGGCGCGCTCTTGCTCGCTCCGGCCAGAGGACTGCTCAAGGCCGCCAAGCGCATCGAGGACCTGATTGGCGGACGTCGCCTCGTCGTCGGCGCAAGCAGCAATATCGGCATCTATCTTCTGCAGCCTTTCCTGTTCAAGTACGAACAGATGCGAAAGTCATCGGCGTCGGCTGATCTTCAGATCGGAAGCAACCCGGAAATCGCCCAGCGGCTAACCAATGGCGAACTGGATCTGGCCGTTGTGGAATGGTGGGAACACCATCGCGGGTTCACCTGCTACCCATGGCGCAAGGAAAAACTGGTCGTAATCGTAAACCCGGGCCACCCGTGGGCAAAGCGCAACTCGGTTCGGCCGGAATCACTTCTCGAACAGCCTATGATCGGCGGCGAGTCGGGTACCGGGACCGGTGTATTGCTGCGAAAGGTATTTAAAAAAAGAGCCTCTAATATTCGAATCGGCCAGACGCTCGGCAGTACTGAAGCCGTTAAAGCTGCGGTAAAGGCTGGCTTGGGGATTTCGTTGGTATTTGCCTCCGCCGTTGAGGAAGAGGTCTCGGCTGGTTCGCTTAAAGCCCTCGATGTCACCGGTGTCAAAATTGACAAGGAACTCCTCGTCGTTTTGCCGAACGATACCCCCGCGCATTCCCCGTCATGGCAATTCTCTGAATTACTGCTGGGAAGGCGGGCCCCGTTAACCCCGCGCGATCAAGACAGATGACACAACAGTATCGCCCGAGCTGGCGGAGTAATAGTGCTTGCGTGGGACCTTCTAGAACGGATGGACCGAAACCGAACCAAGGATAACGGCGGCAATCAATGCAAGGGCGCCGTAAAGCGCCGCTGCATTAAAACCGTTTCCGCTTTTTCGGGACAGCGTGCGCGCGTAAAGATGCAAACGGGCCTCCGCCGATAATTCGCGCATGATCGATCTCCAACCTGGCATTGCCGAAGTGGATGATCGTTTGCAGTCGGAAACAAGG
>DASREJ010000190.1:0-28088 GCA_035652115.1 Bryobacteraceae bacterium | reverse complement strand
AGTTCCTTGAAACGATAAAAGCTATCGCGCGAATAGCCCATTACTTTGCAGGCTTCCGAAACGCTGCCGAGCATCTCGGCCAGGTTCAGCAACCCCACTTTGTTCTTGATGATCTTTTGATCAGTGTTCATGACATCTCCTTCTTGCGCGGTCCGCACAGTTTATCAGAAAATGTCAGATCAAGTCGCGACTATTACAATTAAAGCGTCCATCACCGCAAACGGGCAAGAACCTTCGGTATTTGGTCAACTCGATGCCTCTCCCGCTGATGTACACGATCTCCTACTGAACATCAGAGCGTCCGGAGATCCGGCAACGCTTCGGGGTATCGTTGAAACCCACTTGGCCGAACTTCCTGGGAAGATCGAATTAAAGACTATGCAGTGCTTTCGGCCTGCTCCTCCAAAGCCGGAGCATCGTATAGGTCAAGTTATATAAGGATGTTTGTCCAAGCTTATGCCAGATTTGCTCGTTGCTGCGGACATCAGCAAAAGTTACGGAGGCGCCTGCGCGCTAAGCAAGGCAACTCTTGTCTTGCGCCCGGCGGAAGTTCACGCGCTTGTGGGAGAGAACGGCGCAGGCAAGAGCACGTTGATCCGGATTCTCGCCGGCTCGACGAAACCGGATTCGGGCCGAATTCTGATCGACGGCCGCACAGTAGATATCCATACTCCACTTGATTCTCAACGCCTGGGCATCGGAATCATTTATCAGGAGCTCGATTTATTTCCGAACTTGACGGTCGGCGAAAACATCGTTATTCAGAATCTCAATTTTCCAGAAAGCGCGTTCGTCAACTTTCGAAAGATTCAATCCTTTTGCCGGCCCTTTCTTATGCAGGTCGGGTTTGATGGCAACATACGAACTCCCGCTGGATCTCTACCGATTGGGCAACTGCAACTCGTCGCTCTCGCCCGGGCTCTGAGTATGAAGGCGCGAATCATTTTGATGGATGAGCCCACGAGTGCGTTGGCGGCTGATGGCGCGAAACGTCTGATAGATCTGATTCGGGCACTGCGCGCGCAAGGAATCACTGTCGTTTACGTTTCTCATAAGATGGACGAGATCTTCAGTGTTTGCGATCGAGCGACTGTGCTGAGAGACGGCGAGACCATTGGCGTTGAAGACGTCCCGAGGACGTCTCCAGAGGCTCTGATCCGTATGATGGTTGGCCGTGATGTTCAAAAACGAGCGAGATGGGAAGCATCAATAAGCTCGGAGATTTTGCTTTCGGTATCTGGTCTAACTACACGCAAGTTACGCAATGTTTCGTTTGAACTGCATCGCGGCGAAGTACTTGGCGTGGCGGGATTGGTGGGTTCGGGAAGGAGCGAACTTGGTGCTGCGTTATTTGGGTTGGACAAGCTGCAGGATGGTGAACTACGCTTACGCAATCGAACCATGCAAAATCGTTCCCCGGCCGAAGCCATTGCGCAAGGAATAGGCCTTGTGCCCGAAGATCGGAAGTTGCAAGGGTTAATGATGCAGATGAGTGTGCTGGAGAACGGCACCATAGCCACTCTTCGCAGAATGCAGACGCTTGGTTTCGTCCGAAACAAAGAAGAAAGTATGACTATCGGAGCTTTCTTTCGGCAGGTCAATTTAAAGAGTGCATCACTTCAATCACCAGTCAACGCATTGAGCGGCGGCAATCAGCAAAAAACTTTATTGGCCCGTTGGTTGTTGATCAATCCCGATGTTCTCTTTCTAGATGATCCCGCCCGTGGTATCGACGTTGCGGCGAAACAGGATATCTACGGAATCATCGCTAGTCTGGCAGGGAGTGGAAAAGGATTGATTCTAGTAAGTTCAGAGCTGCCTGAGCTTTTGAACTGCTCGGATCGCATCCTTGTTCTCAATGAAGGACGCGTCATGGGGATACTCAACGCCGCAGAAACCACGCAGGAAGAGATCATGGCGTTGGCGGTAGGTGGCCAGAACGGATGATCTTCGGCCGGCCTCTGCCGCATATGGCACGATCACGCCCGGCGCTCGCCAACGGCCGGTTGAAAGGCATCATTGCTCTGGCAGGCATCATACTGCTCGCAATTCTGATAAGCCCTACTGCTTCGGATGGATCGCGCATCTTTCTTGAACTCGGCAATCTGACGGACATCGTTCGCCAAGTCTCTATCATCGGCATCATTTCGCTTGCGATGACTTTCGTCATCCTTACCGGCGGAATCGATCTCAGCGTCGGCAGCCTTCTTGCTTTCGCAACTGCGCTGACCGCCATGGCTTTGACTCGCTTCTGGCCGAATAGCGGCTATTCAACCCACATCGCCGCCGCCGTGCTGTTTGCAACCGTTTGTACCGCCCTTGCCGGGACTCTTAACGGAGCAGTCGTCGCTTTGTTCGATATCCAGCCTTTTATCGTGACGCTTGCATCCATGATCGGTATTCGCGGATTAGCGAAATGGCTGACCCAAAACGCCAACATCGACATCGGTTTCGGTCAGGACGTTGCGGCTAGTTTTGCCTCCATCTTCCGTCAGAAGACGCTGGTCATCGGCTCATACGCAGTTCTCGCCGTGCTTTTTTGGATCCTTCTCGACCGGACAGTGTTCGGCAGGCACGTTCGGGCAATTGGAGACAACGAAACCGCTGCTCGTTATGTCGGCCTGCCTGCGCGAACAGTAAAAACGGTTGTCTACATGCTTGCGGGTCTTCTCTCGGGTTATGCGGGCGTGCTCTATACGGCGGAAAATCACCAGGGCAATCCCAACGCTGGTGTAGGTTATGAGCTGGACGCCATCGCCGCCGTAGTGATTGGCGGCACGCGATTGTCGGGAGGACAAGGTTCGATCAGCGGCACAATCATCGGAACGCTTCTGATGGGAATTTTGACCAACATGTTGCGCTTGAAGAATGTAGATAGCAATGTGGAAATGATGGTCAAGGCGGTTATCATTCTTCTGGCAGTCGCAATTCAAAAACAGAGGAAGATGTTTTGATCCTGCAACTCAAGTTGCCGTCGAAGTTCGCTCCAGCATGTTGTCTTGTCGTTTTCTCTCTTACAGCGCTTTCCTGCCATTCGTCAAATTCATCAGCGGGAGCGCAGAAGAAGCGGTACTTTGTCGCATTCAGCCAGTGCAATAATGCCGAGCCGTACCGGGCAGCGCAGAATGCCACGATGACAAAGCTGTTTGCCGCCTGTCCCGATGTGAATCTAGTCATCTCGGACGCGCAGCAAGATAACAGCAAGCAAGTGGCTCAAATAGAAACGTTCATTCGTCAGAAACCCGACCTACTGATCGTCGCTCCAAATGAACGCGCGGCCTTGACCGCCGTGATGGGAGAGGCGATGGAGGCACACATCCCAACCATCTGCCTGGAACGCGATATCCTGCAACCGAATTACACGACTTACATTCGCAGCGATAACTATGCCATCGGCCGCATGGCGGGAGAATTTATCGTCTCGTATCTGAAGAAGAAATACAACTCACCCAAGGGTATTGTTGTCGAGATTCGCGGGCTGCTTGGGGTTGAAGGCGAGATCAATCGCGAGAGCGGAGCTAAATCTGTTTTCGTGCAGTATCCCGACATAAAAATCGTTGCCGATCCTGTCGCGGATTGGATTCAAGCAAAGGCCAAAGATCGAATGACCGAGGTATTGCGTGCGCAACCGAAGATCGATGTTGTTTACGGTCACAACGATCCCATGGCAATCGGCGCGTACTTAGCCGCGAAAGAACTGGCGCGTGACAAGCAGATGGCATTCGTTGGAGTCGATGGCTTAGGGGGACCGGCGGGAGGGGTCAAGAAGGTGATGGACGGCATATTGTCGGCTACTTTCGTCTACCCGCTTTGTGTGGATAAAGCAGTCGAAATTGGCAATCGAATTCTTCGCGAACCGGGCTTTCATCCAGAAAAGCAATACAACATGCAGTCGGAAATGGTGACGCCTGCTAACGCGGCGGAAATCTACAAACGTCTTTCAGCGTCCATCGCGGAATAGCGCGGCATGGCTGATGAAAATAAGAGCGGGCAGACTGGCCGTCGTGGATTTATCAAAACGGTCGCTGCCGGAATTGCGTCGCAGAGCGTCCCTGGACCGGCCGCTGCAGCTCCTCAATCTTCACCAGCACCGCAAGAAAATCAAGCTGCTGAGCCGGCGAAGCCCATCGCCTATCCACGTGTATATTCAGGCCGTCAACTTGCGCTACTCGCATTTCCGCTCGGCGGAATTGGTACGGGCAGTATCAGCCTTGGCGGTCGTGGCCAACTTCGGGATTGGGAAATCTACAATCGTCCCGATAAGGGCCGCTCTCCCGAATACGCATTCGCCTCTGTTTGGCTGAAGAGCGGCGATTCGAAGCCAATTACGCATGTTCTCGAAGCGCAATTAGCGCCGCCTTACGCGAGCGCCTCCGGGCTTGGACCAGCGAATGCGCCTGGACTGAGCAGATTGCAAGAGGCGGTTTTTACGGGCGAGTTTCCGATGGCGCACATCGACTTCCGCGACTCACGCCTTCCGGTTCGCATCTCGCTCGATGCGTTCAGCCCGTTTATTCCAGTCGATCCTGAAAGCTCCGGTCTGCCTGTCGCCATTCTGCGCTATACAATTCGCAATCGCAGCAGCAAGAAAGTCTCCGCTTCAATTGCTTTTTCGCTAGACAACCCTGTTGGTCCGAAGACACCCAGCTCCGTTGATCGCCGAAAGAGCCAAAAGCTGAACGAATTCCGTAGTTCTTCCGACGATGCGATTCAAGGGCTATATATGACCGACAGTCAACTGCCCGAAGCCGACCCGGAAAAAGGTTCCTTCGCGCTTTGTCTGGTGAACGCGGGCTCCGGGCACGTGAGTTATTTGCGGGGATGGCCGAATGCGAAATGGTGGGCTAGTCCGATGCTGTTTTGGGATGACTTTTCTGAGGATGGTCAACTCGGTCCCGAGGCTGAGGATCGCAAGACCGTGGGTTCACTCTGCCTGCAGCGCGAGATACTTCCCGGTCGAGAGGCTGAATACGCGTTTCTACTCGCCTGGCATTTTCCGAATCGTACGGCCGCATGGTCGGGCTGGACCGCGCCGAAAGGGCATGAAAACGATATCATCGGCAATCATTACTGCACGCGGTTCGCTGACGCATGGGCAGCCGCACGATACGCAGCTCAAAATCTTCCCGCACTCGAAAGCAGCACGAAAAGTTTTGTCGACGCGATGCGCTCGAGCACGCTCCCCGGTTCTTTGCGCGATGCGGTTACAGCGAATTTATCGACTCTGGTGACGCAAACTTGCTTCCGTACGAAGGACGGTGAGTTCCATGGATTTGAAGGTTGCAACGACCAGCGCGGCTGCTGCTTCGGGAATTGCACTCACGTCTGGAACTACGAAACAGCCACTCAATTTGTATTTCCCGGTCTGGCGCGCTCCTTGCGCAAAGCAGCGTTCGGCTTTTCTCAAGATTCGCAAGGTGGCATGCGCTTTCGCCAAATGCTGCCGGACGGCATCGATCGTTTTGGTTTCGCCGCCGCTGATGGCCAGATGGGGCAAATTATTAAGGCCTATATCGACTGGTGTCAATATGGCGACACGGAATGGCTGCGAGGTCTGTGGCCGCACATTCAAAAAGCGATCGCCTTTGCTTGGATTCCGGGCGGCTGGGACGCCAATCGCGACGGCGTCATGGAAGGCGTTCAGCACAACACCTATGACGTCGAGTTCTATGGCCCAAATCCGCTAGGGGGCATTTATTACTTAGGCGCTTTGCGCGCTGCAGAGGAAATCGCAAACGTGTTGGGCGATACCTCTGCTGCTCAAAGCTACCGTGCGCTCTTCGAAAAAGGACGCAACTGGATCGACGGCAATCTGTTCAACGGCGAGTACTACATTCAGCAAGTTCGCAGCATCCCGAAAAACGAAATCGCTCCTGTAACCGTCGGCGATATGGGAACAGATCATCCCGAACAGCCGGAATTTCAACTGGGCAACGGCTGTCTGGCCGATCAGCTTATCGGCCAATATCTGGCTGACATCGCGGATCTCGGTTTCTTGATTGATCCGCGGCACGTTCGAACAACTCTCGAAGCCATTCAAAAATACAACTATCGGAAAACGCTTTTCGAGCATGATTCCGTCCAGCGCGTTTATGCGCTGAACGACGAGCCGGCAATTTTGCTTTGCGATTACGGAAAGGGCGCTCGACCCAAAATTCCATTCCCTTATTACGCCGAAACGTGGACCGGCATCGAATACCTGATCGCGGCTCAGTTCATCTATGCCGGCATGGTGGACGAAGGACTGCGTACCATCGAGAATGTGCGTCGCCGCTTCGACGGCGAGCGAAGAAACCCCTGGGATGAACCGGAATGCGGCCATCACTATGCACGAGCGATGTCGTCTTGGTCGACGCTTGTTGCTCTCTCCGGCTTTCACTACAACGCATCACAGAAAATGCTCTCACTACGTCCTCGTCAACAAGCATCCTTCTTCTGCTCGTTCTGGTCCGCTGATTCGGGGTGGGGAACGTTTTCAACAACTCGATCCGATGGCCAAGAAAAGGCAGAGATCTCCGTTATCAGAGGCTTTTTAGGTTTGAAATCTATTCGGCTGCGGCCCACAGTTTCATCGCGGTCTTCCGTTGTTCTCGATCGTGAAAACTTAGATCATCATGTGAGCAGATCAAAAGAGTTCACCACGGTCATTGTAGACGCAAGTGCAATCCTCAACGGCGGACAGAAACTTTCGATCCAACTCTAGTCGCGTCTCGGTAAGAGCTCTTCTAACTGCTTTACTATTTCGCTCGCTTTACCGGCCTCAATCTTTCCGTTTTTTAGATCATGACTCCCGCGTTCGATAATCACCAGCCTGGTCTGCGAAGGAATGGCCTTGATTGCTTCCTGCATCTCGGCTTCAGTTCCAAATGGATCGGTGCTTCCTTGGACAAATAAGACGGGCACCTGCAATTCCGGGAAATGCACAGTTCGCAACTGATCTGGTTTATTAGGCGGGTGAAGCGGATAGGAAAGAGCCATGATCGCGTCGCAGAAATCCGGTTGTTTCGCCGCGATCATAGTTGTTTGCCGTCCTCCATAGGAATGCCCAGCGGCGACAATCGGTCCCCTGGTCAGGGCGCGCAGTTGTGCCGCGGCCTCGCAGACTCCCGCTTGATCGAGAGCGGCGGAACGTGGCCAGGGAGGGCCAGACGGCCGGTTCCGGCGAAATGGAAGGTCATAACGCAGAACGGTCCAGTTTTGCACACAGAAAAGCTCCGCTACGGCAATCAGCAAACGGCTATTGCAATTTGCGCCAGCGCCGTGAGTAAGCGCGATCCCGCCGCGACTGTCCGTCGCGGGTTCATGCAGGAACCCGGATATATTCTCTTGATCGAAGGGACGTACATGCGACATGTTTTTAACGCCGCCAGCTATGATATAGTCCACGAGATATCAATATGTATATGAACCGGATACTGTTTGCGGCCTCCATTGCCGGCACATTTTTATTGCTAACCGGATGTGCCGAGTCTCCCCATAGCCCGAGCGAAAAATATATCCTGGTCGCCGCGAACACCAAGGTTCAATATTGGCAGACCGCCTTGGCGGGGTTGAATCACGCCGCGACCGAGATGAAAGTGAAAGCGGAGATGCAGGGCCCGGACGGCCACGACCCACAAGCGGAACATGATGCTTTCCGAAGAGCGATCGCAGAGAAACCCGCCGGCATTCTGGTTTCCGTTTCTGACGCTTCTGTTCTCAGCCCCGACATCGAAGCCGCAATGCAGCAGGGAATCCCGGTCATCACCATGGATTCAGACGCGCCTGACAGCAAGCGTCTTTTCTTCATCGGAACCGATAACTACAACGCCGGAGTTCTGGGTGGCAACCTGGCCGCCAAGCTACTAAATGGCAAAGGCAACGTCGTTGTGTTCCGGTTGCCAAACCAGCAGAACCAGAAAGACCGCTTGTCCGGTTATCAGGCAGCGTTCTCTACTCATTCGGAAATCAAGGTGAGCCAGATTGTCGATCTGCAAGATCAGCCGGATATCTCGGGCTATGCCTACGACACCGTCAAGAAATTTCTTGATTCCAAAACAAAGGTGGATGCGTTTGTGTGTCTTGAATCCAGATCGTGCGGCGGTGTTGCGGACGCAGTGAACAGAGCCGGCATGGCAGGAAAGATCACCATCATCGCCATGGATACAGATTCCGAGACGCTGGACTGGATGCAAAAGGGCGTTACCTCCGCCACCATCGCTCAAAAACCTTTCACCATGGCCTATTACGGCGCCAAGCTGCTGGGCGACATCCACCTTCACCCGCCTTCTCCGCTAGTAAACAATTGGGCGCAAATACCGAACGCACCCATGCCTACCTTTGTCGATACCGGCGCATTCATTGTCGACAAATCCGGCCTGGCGGCATTCCAGGCGCAAAACAAATCCGGTTCCGCGCAGTAAGATGTAGTCGAAGAGCGAGCCGCCAGTCCCGGCTCGCTTCTACCCTGACGTACAAAGGAGTTCGTTCATCTAACTTCGAACGTGGTACAACTCTCAAGATGGCTTGGATAGGCGCGCGGCCCATAGCGTCGTGCGGTTTGCTCTTCGCACTAGGATTTTATCCAGCGTGTCGCGCAGCTTGCCAGACCCTGTCGAAACAGCCAACCTCTCCTCAGGAACTTTTGTCAGCCGCCCGTCAATACGCCAGCCGCTACATGGCTGGCTTGCCGAGTTTTGTTTGTACCCAGACAGTCGACCAATTCGAAGCGGGCAGAAAGGCGAATCGCTGGCACAAAGGCGATAGCCTGACTTCGCAGCTTGTATGGGACCAAGGGCGCGAACAGCGTACTCTGCAATTGGTCAATAACCGGCCGCTGTCAAAACATCCGTTGTGGCGTTCTCCATTGGTCAGCGAAGGAGAATTCGGCAATCTGCTCGACAGTGTTCTGGGTAATTCCAGCGGCGCCACGTTCTCCTGGCGCGGTTGGGACACTATCGACGGAAAGCGCGTAGGCGTCTTCGACTATCAGGTGGATCTGCAACATTCGTCGTTACGGCTGTCGCTGGGCTCGGTTCAGACGGTAATTGCCTTCCACGGTCAGATTTACGTGCAAGAGACGAGCGGGACGGTCTGGCGCATAACAAACTACTCAAGCGGATTTCCGTCAGAGCTTAAAACCAAAAGCATTGCGCGGTCGGTGGACTATGACGAGGTGTTTATCGGCGCCGGCCGCTACGTTCTGCCTGTCCGGGCGACGGTGCTGCTCGATACTGGTACAAGCAACATAAAAAATGAGTTGCGCTTTGACACCTACCGTAAGTTCGACACAGACTCGACTATTTCCTATGCAACCGAGGATATAGGTAAGAGTGGCACTGGTGACGGCGTGAAACGTTAATTCACGTTGAAAAGGAAATCGTTGCTACATTAGTGGGTTGTGTCGTTCACTGCGGACGAATCCAGGCCTCATAAGCGGTCCACTAGGGCAGCGCCGGATGCTTCCGTATCGAGGAAATCTCTAACTGCCCTTCGGAGCGAGAATCTAGAACTCAAAAAGACGATTGACGAACTGCGGAGTTCGCTCACCAGCTTTGAACAGGTTTTTTCCCGCAATCCGATTCCCGCTATCATTTATCGCCCCGATAACCTCTGCATCCTCGAAGCGAACGATAGCGTGTTAGCGCTTTACGGTTACGCGCGCGAGCAAATGTGTGGTTTGGGCGTTTTGAATCTTTTCGTGCCGGACGTCTATTACGGCAAAACAGATCTGAGCGCCGAATTAAAGAAGCCTACCAACTCGATCGGGCCTTTTCCACACCACGGCGCCACTAAACAAGAACTGGTTGTCAGCATCGTCTCTTTTGCGTTCGCCTTCAAGGGCATGGATGCGCGCGTTGCCATGATTCAGGACGAGACCGCGCGCCACGTTGCCGAGGAAGCGCTCCGTTCCGGCGAAGAAAGGTTCCGCGAACTTTTTGAGAACGCCAATGACGTTATCTTCCTCCACGATCTGAGGGGCATCGTGTTAACGATCAATCGCGCCGCGGAGTACCTGACAGGGTATACGCGCAGCGAGGTTATCGGCCACAGCTTTAACGATCTCATCGCGCCGGAAGCGCGTCACCAGATGATGGATAGTATCAGCGCCCATTTAGGTGGAAGCGCGACACAGCATTACGAACTGCCGATTCTGTCTAAGTTCGGAACTCGCCGCTACCTGGAAGTCAGCACGCGGATCATTTATCGCCGCGGTCACCCAATCGGTATTCAGGGCATAGGCCGCGATGTCACCGAACGTAAGCTGGCGCAGCAGCGACTGCTCGAATCCGCGCACCAACTTCAGATCAAGAATGAAGAGCTGAGTACAGCGCTGGCGCTCGCGCGCGAGGCTACCCAGCTCAAGGAACAGTTCCTAGCCAATACATCACACGAGCTTCGCACGCCAATGAACGGCATCATGGGCATGGTCAATCTGCTCAAGAGTACCGACTTGAATGTCGACCAGCGTGAATATGCCGACGCAATTAGTCAATGCGCCAATGATCTACTGACCATCATTAACGATTTACTTGACCTTTCGCAGATTGAAGCGGGACGATTCTCGCTCGCAAATGAGCCATTTGATCTCGAGGAAAGCGTGAAATCCGTTGTCAAGCTGCTGCGAATTCGCGCCGAAGGAAAAGATCTGCGTCTTCACTATGAGTTTGATCCGCTGCTGCCGGCGTACGTATTTGGCGATTGTGTTCGTTTCCGGCAAATATTGACCAATCTCATCGCTAACGCGATTAAATTCACCACCCACGGAGGCATTCGGGTTCTTCTGAAACTTTGTGGACACGAACCGCGCATGCGCGTAGAGGTCGTCGACTCAGGTATTGGGGTTGATGAGTCCGTCCGGGAGCGTATTTTCGAGGCTTTCTTTCAGGCCGACGGAACCACTCGCCGACGCTACGGGGGTACTGGTTTGGGATTGACCATTAGTAAACAATTGGTGGAGATAATGGGCGGTCACATCGGTACCTTTAATAACCCGGTTTCAAGCGGCGCCACCTTCTGGTTTGAACTACCGATTCGCGCGGCAGGTGATCAGGAGTCACCGCAGGCGCTTGCCGGAGCTTGTTCGGATTTGACTCCCGGTTCGTGAGTCCCAACCAGCTTGTCATTCTGTTCGTTTCCGGGATTTTAGCGGTCTATGCCGCTCTTATCCTCCCTAAAGGCTTTGCGTTGGGCTTAATCGGCATTGGCTGCGCTTTGGCTGCGATGTACATGGCGTCCACCTATCGGTTTGAGCGGTCTGGGCTTATTCTCTTAGGAACGGCTGCCGTACTATGCGGCCTTGAGTTCGTCTGGAAAATCAATTACGTTGCAGGCGTTGCGGCCGCTATCTTACTGCCCATCGGCTTCGTAGAGCTTTACTCCGGCCAACAGCAAATTTCGAAAGGTGTCGCCATTCCATTAGGTTTCGCGTTGGGCGCGGCGACCACCGCGTTTTGTCGCATCGGAAAGCAGGCACGAATTAATAAGAGGTCCGATCTGTGATTTTGAAGAAACGGGAACTTCTCGAGGCTAATCTCGTAAACAATAGCGCAAGGCCGACTGGCGCCCTTATACGCGAATTTTAAAGTGAGTGAGAGGTTTTCATGCACCGCTTCTTTGCTGTTCCCATTTTGCTTTCCTTTACGGCAGCGGCCGGACTTGCGGCCTCCGATAGTGGACTGCTGGCACTGGTTCCCGCCGATTCCAAGATCGTTACCAGTGTTGATGTTCAACAAGCTCGCAGTTCCCAGTTTGGGCAGTTTCTGCTCAACCGGATGAATTCCAACAGCAGCGAGTTCGACAAGATGGCGCAGGAGACCGGCTTTGATCCCAGACGCGATCTGCAAAGCTTCGTCTTTGCCAGTTCGGGCCCTCCGCAAGCTGCCGGGCAACCAAGTTTTGTATTGATTGCGCGGGGCACATTCGACGGACAATGGCTGCGCAAGCAGATCCTCAGCCAAGGCGGGTCGGTACAGAACATCGGCGGCGTGGACGTTTACGTAACCAGACAACACCGGCAGTCTAATGCATTTGCTCTTCCCGATACCGGAATCGCTGTCCTCGGCAGCTTGGCGTCAGTTCAACAGGTAATTGCGAATCGCGCCAATCCTTCCGTCTTGGACGCTGGCCTGCAAAGTCTTATTGCGAAAGTCAGCCCAAACAATGATGCCTGGTTCGCATCCATTCTGCCGGGTTCGTTTCTCACTCAGCGCGTAAACGTTGCCATGAATCAACAAGCCAAAGCACAGGTTCAGGCATTTCAATCCGTGCAGCAGGCAGCCGGGGGTGTTCAGTTCGGCGACCCTGTTCGACTAACGCTTGATGCCGTGGCTCGCTCGCCGCAGGATGCGGTATCGCTCACTGACGTGGTCCGGTTCATGGCTAGCATGGTGCAGATGCAGCGCCAAAACGGTGTTCCCGCCAGCGTCGTAGCATCCGCCTTGGATACTATGACCCTGAACGCGAGCGGCAACGACTTCCATATGAACGTTGCTATTCCAGAGAAGAACCTTGAACAATTGGCCGCGTCCGGAATGAATCCGGGCGTTCATCACGGCTTCAAAGCAGCCAAGCCGTCGCAGCAATAATCAAGCCTGTGATTGCAAACGCGCTGCCCGCAATGAACAGCAGCTTGGCTCTGGTCAGAATCGCTAGCGAGGAGAAGACAATGGCAATCTCCAGAAAGATTTCTCCAAAATGGAAGCGATTGCCTTTCTTGCCGCTCCGCTCGCTCTCTTGCTCGTATTCTTGCGCCTTCGTCTGAATTCCTGCCGCATCGTTTTTATAGCGCGCCGCTTGCTGATCGTACTTGCTCTGCGAGGGCGCGTCAGGCTTCAGTTCGGCAAGCGTATCCCGGGTAGTTTCCGCTGTAAATCGCCGGATGTCCTTGGCCTGGTAGTAAGCCCATTGATCCGATGCTTTTGCCTGCAGCAGCAGTTCTTCGGTGATGAAGTGCTGGCCTAGAACCGATACGACGGCCAACAGCGCCGCAATAATTGCCATCGTGGCGGCGATGATTTTGTCGAACGGTTCGTGGGCGTGATGAACGTGTTCTTCCACTTCCTCGTGGGCGGACATGAGGACAAGCTACCACGCTTTTATGAGACTGCTTGCACCCGGTCGGCCTTCGCGATAGAGGAAATTTCTTTCACTAGTTTGCGGTAATTCAAATCTTCAATTCTGCGAAACGGAAACCATTGGCCGTCCCGCCAAGACGAGTAGTACCAACGAGCAAATAAGGCCAACTCCTCTGCCCGCCGGCCATCTTTTAGGGGATTTCGTAATCCTTCGACGAACAGTTCGCGCAAAGTCTGATCCAGAGATTTCGCTTCCGAATCGTCCTCAGCGATTTCAAGACGCAGGCAATTCTGCCAGTGACCTTCGACCATTGGCCAGAGCCGGAATTCGCGGACGCTTGATCCGCGAGTTAAAGCAACGCCATTCAGGTGATAGACATTCGCGATAACGTCGTCCCGTACCGCAGCCGCCGCGCGCATCTTTTCCACATGCTTATGGATGTGGGCCGCATGCTCGAAATCCAACTGTTCGGCCGCGCTATCGCGCGCCGCCGTCAGCACAGCCAAGGCAGCCCGTCCATTCGTGGTCAGAAAGTCTTGAACACGCTGCGTTTCGGTGGCATACTCATCGCGGGTCACAACGCACTGACAGGGCCGCATGCATTGATTCATTTCTCCGTAGACGCACCCTGGATGATCGCGCGACGGCTTTAGAGGCTCGGTGCACCGGCGAATCTGAAATAGACCGGCAACTTGCTGTTCATAAGTCTGGGCCGCACTACGGCTGGAAAACGGACCGATTAAAAGCGTCTCACGCCGCGGCACGCGATTCGTAACAGTTAACCTGGGAAACCTGTCTGCCAGTGTCAGTCCGACAAACCACGGAATGCGCAACTTCAGGCGGAAGAGGTAGTCATCCGGATGATATTGGCGAGCCAATGAGTGCATCAGCAACGCCGATTCCAACCGGGACGTAGTCACCCAGCAATCCACTTTGGCAACGTTATTACGCAGTTTCACAAAGAGGGTGTCTGTCGTCGAATGAGCGGCAAAGAACAGCCGCCCCATTCGTCGCCGTAAGTTAGAAGACCACGCAAGATGAGGCGCTCCATCGTGCGGTTGAAGAAGGTAAATACCGGGACTAGCGGGAAGAGCGTTTATCTGTTCCCGAAAATCGGGCGCCCGCGGATCAAAACGGATTGGTACCGGAATTACCACGTACTCTTCATTTAGGGCTTTATTTGAATTGTACAGACCCGGCTACGTCATCTACTTGATGTGGGGATTAACGAATGAGTGCCGCCAATCCCCCGCCAAGTTCTAGGGTGGGTACTTGACAGCCAATGCACTCAGTCTAGAATAGGTGTTATTTCGCTATGCAGGGTTGTCAGCACGAGCGAACCGAGTTCCTCTACCGCCGGGACGGCGTTGATTATGTGCGATGTCTCGACTGTGGTCAGGTGTTTGAAGCGGAGGATTTGGACACGGTTCCGGTTTACGAAGAAGACGACGAAGAGAAGCCTCGAAAGCGGCGTTGACGACGCACATCGGCACGCCGTTTTTAGCCAAGGCGCAGGCGTAAACTCCTACTCCATACGAAAATTCAACAGGTTGCAAAGGTGCGGAGCACGTTTTTTCTGTCCGTCAATTCAGGTTTTCGTGTGTGACAAGTAGATCATGCGGAAGAGACGAGACTTCCTGAAGTTTGCCGCTATGTTGTCCGCGGCTGCCGCCGTCTCCGGAGTTGTCCCCGAGTCCATCCAAAAGGCATACGCAATCGAACCGGAGCCCGGCTCTACATATCTTGACGCCGACCACATTGTAATTCTGATGCAGGAGAACCGCTCCTTCGACCATGCCCTAGGCACGCTCAGAGGCGTTCGCGGATTTAATGATCCGCGGGCCATTCGGCTGGCGAACGGCAACTCAGTTTTTGTGCAGACCGATAAGTCCGGGGCCACATATCCGCCGTGGCGGCTGGACATCAAAGATACGCGCATCACCTGGATGGGGTCGCTTCCACACTCACGAGAAAGCCAAGTGGACGCATGGCATGAAGGGCTGCACGACGGTTGGCTAGAGGCCAAGCGCTCACACAATCGGGAATATGCGGATGTTCCGATGACGATGGGACATTACACGCGCGAAGACATCCCGTTCTACTACGCGCTCGCCGACGCTTTCACCGTGTGCGATCAGCACTACTGCTCGGCCATGACTAGTACTACTCCCAATCGATGCTATTTCTGGACGGGAACCATTCGGGACCGGCAAAGCACGGACTCCAAGGTCTACATGCGCAACGAGGAGATCGAACGCGGCGGCATGATCTGGAAGACTTATCCGGAGCGCTTACAGGAAGCTGGGATTAGTTGGAAGCTCTACCAGAACGAACTAACCAACTCAGGCCTAGAGAACGAAGAGGACGCGTGGCTGGGCAACTTCGGCGACAACCCTCTGGAATCGTTTGCGGCGTACAACATCGAGGCGTATCCGGGCTTTGTGCTGGAACAGCGCCTGCAGATTGCAAAACTGATCGATGAGGCCGCGAAGTTGAAGGAAGAGATATCCCATCAAAAGGAGGCGCAGGCCGCGGCCAATCTGGACGCGCGCCTGGCTAGTACAGAAAGCCGTTTTGCAGCGTGCCAAGCTGCGCTCGCGAAAGCTAGAGAAGCGCCGTCACGGCTCACCACTGAGCAGCGTGCAGTGCACGATGCGGCTTTTGTGACCAATGCCGGCGACCCGGATTACCATGCGCTCGAGTCGCTGCCATTCCGTGACAACGGCCAGACACTGAACATGAACGTACCGAAGGGAGACATCTTCTACGAGTTCCGCAAAGACGTGAACGAAGGGAAACTCCCGGCCGTATCGTGGCTAATTGCGCCGGAAAATTTCTCAGACCACCCTGTCTCGCCCTGGTACGGCGCCTGGTACGTCTCCGAAGTGATGGAGATCCTGACGAAGAATCCTCAAACATGGAAGAAGACGATCTTCATCCTGACGTACGACGAAAACGACGGTTACTTCGACCATGCGCCTTCGTTTGTTGCCGCCGACCCCAAGCGCCCATGGACAGGCCATTCTTCGCCAGGCATCAACGGCGGTCTGGATTACACCTACAAGGAAGATGAGCTGGCGCAGGGTGTGGCAGAAGAAGAAGCGCGCACCGGCCCAATTGGCATGGGTTTCCGTGTACCAATGATCATCGCTTCGCCTTGGAGCCGGGGCGGCTGGGTGAATTCGCAGCTCTTCGACCACACGTCGACGCTGATGTTTTTGGAGCATTTTCTACAGACAAAATTCGGCAAGACGGTCCGGGAGGAAAACATCAGCGCCTGGCGGCGCGCCATCTCCGGCAATCTGAGTTCTGCCTTTCGCCCCTATGATGCAAAGGCGCCCGACCTTGATTTTCTGGGTCGCGACAAGTTCGTTGTGAGCATCCAGAAATCACGTTATAAAGAAATTCCCTCTAAATACCAGAAGCTGAATCCGGAGCAGATCGACGACATTAATCGCAATCTGTTCCATTCGCGCTTCACATCCCATCAGGAGGCGGGGATACGGCCCGCATGTGCGCTTCCTTATGAACTCCAAGCCGACGGAGCGTTGAGCGCGGACCGCTCCAGCTTTGAACTCGCGATGACTGCTTCGAATGCGGTGTTTGGAAGCGATGCGGCAGGAGCGCCGTTCAATGTATACCTGCGTAACCTGAAGCACGAGGTTGCGGCAGGCATCGCAATGCGGGTGGCAACGTATGCCGTCAAGCCGGGAGATACGCTGCGCGAACAGTTCCCGCTGTCTCTTTTTGCAGACGCAAACTATTCGATCGAAGTGCATGGGCCGAACGGCTTCTATCGTTCGTTCACGGGCAATGCCGCTGGGCCAAACATTCTGGTGCGAACTGAGTACGACCGCAATGGTGCGCAACTGACCGGCAACGTGAAGGTGCATCTGCATAACATCGGCGATAAGGCGTTAACTGGGCGCATTCAGGACAACTCGTACAAAACTGGTGCTCTGACTAGGACGATTCAACCGGGCCATGAGGAGTCTGGCGTGCTGAATCTCAAGAAGAGCCACGGTTGGTATGACTTTACTGTGAGGGTGGAGGGTTCGGAATCCGCAGCACATTTTGCCGGACGGGTGGAGACTGGGAGACCAAGCTTCAGCGACCCATTGATGGGCGGAGTCGTGTAGGTTTGTGTTTGCCGCTGCATGAGATCCTTAGCGGTGGGGACCCCGCTTCTGAATCGTGTTTCGCCCACTGACCGCCTGGCTCTAAAAAGCCCGCTGCGCATCGTTGCGATTGGGGGTGGCACGGGCCTTTCAACTCTGCTTACGGGATTGAAAAAACACGCCCGCGGCGGCCAGGAATCCCGTCCCACAGAAAAGCCATTGGTCGAAATTACCGCGGTTGTCACGGTCAGCGACGATGGCGGCAGCTCCGGTCGTCTGCGCCGCGATTTTGACATTTTGCCGCCAGGCGACATTCGAAACTGCATGACTGCGCTATCGGAAGATGAAGCGTTGCTTTCTCACTTATTCCGGTACCGGTTCGCCGGCGGACGCGGTTTGAAGGGCCATAGTTTTGGCAATCTCTTCCTTACCGCCATGCACCAGATCACGGGCGACTTTGCACATGCTGTGAAATTATCGTCGGAGATCCTGGCCATTCGCGGCCGGATTTTTCCCGCCACCTCGTCCAACGTTTCCCTCGAAGCTGTGCTGTCTGATCAGACGGTAGTGAGAGGCGAAAGCAAGATTAGTAAGAGCCGCCGGACAATTGAAACCATACGGCTTTATCCAGGAAATTGCGCGCCGTTACCCGAAACTCTAGAGGCCATTAGCCGTGCCGATCTGATCACGCTAGGGCCGGGCTCGCTCTACACGAGCGTTATTCCCAATCTATTGGTGGACGGCATTCCTGCTGCTATTCGGGAATCTTCCGCGTTGAAAGCCTATTTCGTAAATTTAATGTGGCAACCGGGAGAAACGATCAATTTCACGGCATCGCAGCATGTTAAAGCAATACAGGCCCACGCGGGTCAGAACCTGATCGACTGTGTGGTTTTAAATACGACCCCGATACCTACGGCGCTCAAGCGGCGTTACGCCAGAGCGAAAGTGAAGCCGGTCGAAAACGATTTCGAGTGCTTATCCGAACTCGGCGTCAAAGTCGTCACGGCGGACCTGCTGGGCGATGCCGATACCGGCTTGCGTAAGGTGCGCCACAATCCTCAAACTCTTGCGCAAGTTGTAATCGACCTGGCCAGCCGCTCCCGCGCGCACCAGGTGCGAAAAGATGCGCTGATGCAACGTAGACGGAGCAGATGAACGACAAATTAACAACAGTGATCCTGGGCGCAGGCTTGGGAACACGTATGAAGTCCGCTAAGGCTAAGGTCTTGCATGAAGCCGGAGGCGACACGCTTCTAAACCACGTGATTCGAGCCGCCTTGGCAGTTACACCGCCAGAGCGCATCGTCGTGGTGGTGGGCCATCAATCGCAGAAGGTGCAGGAAAGTGTACGCATACCCCGCGTGCGTTTTGCCCATCAACCCGAGCAGAAGGGCAGTGGAGACGCGGCGCGATCCGCGCGTTCCGCCATTGATTCTGATGAAGGACATCTGTTGATCCTGAACGGCGACGGTCCTCTTTTGCGAGCTGAAACTCTCGTGCAACTGGTCGAAGCGGCAAAGACCCAAGGGCGCGGAGGCGCCTTAGTAACGACCTATCTGGAAGATCCCACAGGCTACGGGCGAATCTTGCGCGATAAAGACGGCATGATCGCCGCCATCGTGGAGCAGAAGTCCGGTACGGCCGAGCAGCTTGCTATTCGGGATGTTAATCCGGGAGTGTATTGCTTTGCCGCCGCGCCGTTCTGGAAGCACGTTTCCGAACTTCAGCCATCTGTTCCTGCTCAAGAATTCTATTTGACTGATATGGCCGAGATTTTGGCGCGTCACGACTATCCGGTTGCGCCGTTTCCAGTTGAAGATTCGACGGAACTGCTAGGCATCAATACGCGCGTGGAACTTGCCATTGCAGATCGAATTCTCAGAACGCGAAAGAACACATCGCTCATGCTCTCCGGCGTAACGATCGAATACCCCGAGACAGTGACTATTGACGTGGATGTGCAAATAGGCGCGGATACCGTGATCGAGGCTAACGTACAGTTACGTGGCACGACAACAGTGGGATCGAACTGCCGCATCGGAACGGGAGCCGTGTTGCGGAACTGTTCCGTCGCGGACGACGTCACGCTTCTGCCTTACGTGGTAGCGAACGACGCATCCATTGGAGCCGGCGCATCGGTCGGCCCGTTCTCGCGTTTGCGGATTGGAGCGGACGCAGGAGAGCACACGCACATCGGCAATTTTGTGGAGCTTAAAATGACGAAGCTTGGCGCGGGCTCGAAGGCCAGCCACTTAGCCTATTTAGGCGATGCAAAGATTGGCGCGGGCGTGAACATCGGCGCCGGAACCATCACGTGCAACTACGACGGCCAGCGGAAGAGCCCAACCGTTATCGGAGACGCCGCGTTTGTTGGCAGTAATTCCACTCTTGTTGCGCCTCTCAATATTGGCGATGGCGCATACATTGCGGCCGGTTCGACGATCACGAAGGACATCGAGGCCGACGCGCTGGCGTTAGGGCGGGCGTATCAGGTAAACAAACCCGAGTGGGCCCGCAAACGGCGCGAAGCTGCGAAAAAACGGAACTAAGGATGTTTCACTGGCGGTTTGCTCGGAGGATGGACCAGCACTTGAATGGCAACATCGCCTTCCGGCAATCGCTGATATCGAACAGTCACTTTCGCGTTCACTTTGCAACTCGTTTTGTTCAGCTTGGTCTTTGGAGTGAGATGAAACGACCGAGTATCCGGTTGATGGCCCACTAATGTACGTGAGACCGTGATCTGATCGCTATCGATTGCGGTAACGGTGCCCGCAAAAAATTGCGGCCGTGGTGGAGGAGTGGGGGGAGCCGTCGTGGTGGAGTTTTCCGGGTTCTGCGCAAAGCAAGCACTTGCGTAAAAAACAAGTACGAGAAACAGCAGAGCTAACTTGTACGACCTGTGCGCTATTTGCGTGAAACTCAACTTTACCTATGTAACATAGAGTCGCATGTCTCCAGAAGATTTGGCTCAAAAGACAGTGCTCGGATGATAAACATTCGGAATTTTCAACTCGCCAATTGCAATTAATTCGCCGCTTTGTGAGAAAACTTTAACCATTGGTGCGCCTGGCTGCACCACGAATGGCGAAGTTCGAAAGTCGCGGCCCTGGCGAATTTGATTCTCAGTTAAAGCGTCTACATATTGGGCGGGCATCTGTGGAAGCAAGTTGCTCGACGGAATCACTGCCTCCACAAGCCGTTTCTCTTCCGCAAGCCTGGCGAGTTCATCCAAAGTGTGAGCGTCCTTGACATCGAAATACCCGACACGCGTTCGGCGAAGATCCGCAAGGATCGCTCCGCAGCCAAGTTCTTGGCCCAAATCGTGCGCAAGGCTTCGTACGTATGTGCCCGCCGAACAGGTGATCTTCAGCGAAACTCGCGACGACGTTAGTTGCAGAATCTCCAGTTCGCGAACGTTTACTTCAACCGGCTTTAGTTCCACCGGAATATTCTTTCGAGCCAGTTTATAAGCGGGAACGCCAGCTATTTTTTTGGCGGAAACAGGCGGAGGCCTTTGATGAAATCTGCCCGTAAAGTTATTTAACGCGTTCAGGATTACCTCTGGATTTTCTGGCGGCGCAATGCCGGTCGGCTGAACGTCTCCGTCGGCATCATACGTATTGGAAATGACGCCCAAGTCGATTTCAGCCAGATAAGTCTTCTCTTCTTTTTCAAAGAACTGGGCTAGACGTGTAGCCGTGCCTGTCACAAGCACCAGAAGCCCAGTAGCAAGCGGATCGAGCGTACCCAGATGCCCGGTGCGTTTCGTCCCCGCCAGTCTGCGCCATCGATTCACGACATCGTGGCTAGTGCATCCGGCGGGTTTATCGATGAGTACAACACCGTTCATGGACAATGGATTTAAGGCAAAAACGAATTTGGAAGAAGAAGTACTCGGTAAAGCATACGACTCGCGATTGATGCGGCGGCTGTTGACCTATATCCGGCCCTACAGGGTGGTTGTTCTGGCGTCGCTAATCTTACTCGTGGTCGATTCTCTTCTCCAGATTATCGGACCTCTGCTAACCAAGTTGGCGGTTGACCGTTATTTGGTTCCCACGCAGCACGTCGGGAAGTTTCCCTTCCTTGATAGTTGGCTCTCCCACAATCCTTGGACCGGAATCTCACAATTGGCGGTCGTTTACTTTGGTGTCGTTCTTCTTGGTTTTTTCTTTGATTTCGGCCAAACATATCTGATGCAGTGGACCGGGCAAAAAGCGATGTTCGATCTGCGGCGCCAGTTAATGGCTCACCTGCAGACTTTGGACATTGCTTATTTCGATAAAAATCCGGTTGGCCGGTTGGTCACCCGGGTGACCACCGACGTGGATGTACTTAACGATCTGTTCGCGTCAGGATTAGTCACTATTGTCGGCGACATTTTGATGCTTTCGTTCGTAATCGTCGCGATGCTACAGCTCAGTCCTGGAATGACTGGACTGATGTTGGCCGTCATGCCGTTTGTCGTGCTGGTCACCGTGCAATTCCGAAGGACCGCCTCGCAAAGCTATCGGCGCATTCGAGTAGCGATTGCCAAAATCAATGCCTATCTTCAGGAGCACATCGCCGGAATTGCCGTCCTGCAGTTATTCAATCGCGAAACCCGCAGCAAGGAAGAGTTCACGAAAATCAATCGCGATCACATGCTGGCGTTCAAGGATTCAATCACGGCGTACGGATGGTTCTATCCGGTTGTTGAGTTTCTCGGCATGCTCGCGCTGGCGCTTCTTCTCGCGTATGGCGGACTCCGAATCAGGCAAGGCGCTCTGACAGTCGGCGTACTGGTGGCGTTCTTTCAATACGGACTGCGCTTTTTCAGGCCGATTCAGGATCTTAGCGAAAAGTACAACATTCTTCAGGGAGCCATGGCTGCCTCCGAGCGCATTTTCAAGCTGCTGGACACACAGCCTGCCATTGTTTCGCCGGAGCCATCGGCGGCGTTTCCCAGCGGTTCGGTTTCAATCGAATTCGATCACGTCTGGTTTGCTTATAACGAGGAGGATTGGGTACTGCGAGACGTTAGCTTCAAGGTCGCGCCGGGCGAGACCGTCGCGATCGTGGGACATACGGGCGCGGGCAAGACAACCCTCACCAATTTGCTGATGCGTTTTTACGATGTGCAGCACGGGGCAGTGCGCATTGGTGGAATCGATGTCCGCGATTTCAACCTGATTGAGTTGCGCCGCCACTTCGGTGTGGTTTTGCAAGATGCCTATTTATTCTCGGGAACTTTGGAATCGAATATACGTCTAGGCACCTCGCATATTACGGACGCGCAAGTGCGACAGGCTGCGGAGCGCGTGAATCTGCTTGATTTTGTCGAAGAGCTGCCCGATCGTTTCGATACCCCGGTCAAGGAACGTGGCACCGGATTTTCGACGGGACAAAAGCAACTGATCAGTTTCGCGCGTGCGCTGGCGCATGATCCGCAAATCCTGATTTTGGACGAGGCCACTTCAAGCGTTGACACGGACACCGAGTTGCGTGTACGCGAGGCGTTGACGCGGCTGGTTTCAAACCGCACGTCCGTAGTAATTGCCCATCGACTGTCGACCATACAGCGAGCCGACCGCATTATCGTAATGCATAAGGCACAACTGCGCGAAATGGGCACGCATCAGGAACTACTCGCGCGCCGAGGCATCTATTGGAAGCTGTACCAGTTGCAATATAAGGAGCAAGAAATTGAGCCCCGAGAGGAACTTGCGCCTCAATAGCTGGAGCCCAGCGAAACCTCCGAACGTCGTCTTACGGGCTTTCGGCGGTCTTAAAGTCCGTCAAAAGCTCGCGATTCTTCACAACATTTTCTTCTTCGTGTTGGCCGTTTCGGTCTATGTTTCCCTCATTCCTTTGTTCGCGAGCCATCTGGAAGCCGCCAAGGAACGGGAGTTTCGAATGGTCGCGCAGGTGTTCGCGTCCGAACTGCCCCAGGCCGGAAACGGTTCCTTGGGGGATTTGAGCGCTTATGGATTCCGCGAGGGTTCCGCGAGCCAAGTTGGATTACCGCAGGAAGGTCAGGAGTTCCTCAAGGAACATTCCCGGTCTTCCTGGCAAGGCTTCGACAATCTCTACCGAAATGCCAAGCGTCCTGGAATTTACCGGCGCGTGACGCTTCCTACCGAGTTTTATGACACCGCGTTACGGCGAGCGCGATTCAGCTTGTTCGCGGCGCTAGGAACGATCTATATCCTATCGATCGTTGTTCTCGAATTCATCATCATGCCGCAATATGTGTATCAGCCGCTCACGTTGATGTTGAATGCGGATTCGGCAACGCAGCGCGATGATCGCGAGAAGGAAATGATTGATCAGCGATTCATCTTGAATGATGAAATCGGACAGATTATGAAATCGCGCAATGCAACGGTGGCGCAGTTACGCAGACATGAAGACGATCTTGCCGGCGCGCTGCAAAAACTTGAAGAGCAAGACCGTTTAGTGAGCCTCGGATTGTTGAGCACGAGCGTTGCCCACGAATTGAATACGCCACTCGCTGTATTGCAGGGATCAATTGAAAAACTCCAAGAGACAACAAAGGATTCTCAGACTTTAGAACGCTTGGCGCGTATGCTGCGCGTTACACAAAGACTGCGCAAGATCAGCGAAGGCTTAGTGGATTTCGCGCGAGTGCGAAAGCAGGAGACCGAAGCCGTCGCCTTGCGGCCCATTATCGATGAGAGTTGGAATTTGGTGGCAATCGATGAAAAGGCGGCGGCCGTTTCGTTCTCAAATCAGGTGCGCGATGGCGAAATCGTTTTGGGCAACGCGGATCGCCTGGTACAGGTCTTTGTAAATCTTTTGCGAAATGCCCTGTTGGCTGTTTCCGCTGGAGGCGAAATTCGAATAGAATCCAAACATCTGCAGCGCGGCGGTAACGATTGGGTCTGTTGTACGGTTCTTGATGACGGGCCCGGTATCCCGCCTAACATTTTGCCGAATTTATTCGAGGCCTTTGTGACGACACGGCTAGACGCGCGTGGTACTGGCTTAGGCCTAACTGTTGCTGAGGGGATAGTGACCCAGCATGGTGGAACCATTTCGGCTTCGAACCGTCCTAGTGGTGGGGCATGCTTAGAAGTCACTCTTCCAGCCGCGTAACGACATCGCCTATGACCGAAGCAGCGGAACTCACTACGGAGTCGATCGATGTAGCGGTACTCGACGACGATAACGATTTCCTGAACTACATCGAAGACTTGTTACGCGACGAAGGTGCGTACACCGTAAGAACATTCGCTCACCCCGACGAGCTATTTTCGTCCGCCGAAGCGCGGCTCCCCGACATCGTTTTACTCGACATGAAGATGGGCGAGGCAAGCGGCGACAAAGTGCTCGAACGGCTGCTGGCGCGCTGGCCGGATCTCTGCATTATCGTTGTCACGGGATACCCGTCGCTCGAAAACATGAGAGCGACTTTCAAGCTGCGTGTTTTCGATTATCTGGCAAAGCCGTTTTCGCTGGCGCAACTGCGGCAGGTACTCGATAATGCGATCGAGCAATTTGGGCTGGGACAGAGTCCGCATGACCGGCTTCGCAAGCGGTTGGGACATCGCATCAAGCTGCTTCGCGTTGAACGCGACTGGTCTTTGAAAGATATGGCTGCGGCAACAAAATTGAGCGTCTCTCAGATCAGCTCAGTCGAGCGCGGAGCAAACATGCCTAGTATCGAAAGCTTGCTATCTATCTGCAGAGCCTTTGATCGCAAGCCCTCCGAAATCCTGGCATCCATCGACTTTTAATTAAGAGTTATACATCGACAGCTTGCTCCATTGTGTGACGTCTGCGAAACTAAAGGAAGCTTTGCCTCTGCCTTCGCATGGGCATTTGATCCGAAAAAGCGGACCGTTCAACACTCTTACTGATTATTAATGCCCCGCCACCGCCTGCTGCAGGCCGCCCTCGCAGCGTTCACGTGTTTTTTGTGTCTTAGCTGGTTAGCGCCGGGTCAGCAAAATCCACCCCAGACTTCCGAGATGAAATTTCCCTGCCCTGAAAAGCTTTCATTTCGAGTGGAATGGCACGGAATTACGGCCGGTCTAGCGACAGTCACAATGACGAAACCGAATGCCGATCAGTGGCAAACGACGCTGGATCTGGAAAGCGCCGGAATGGTGTCGCGCCTTTATCGCGTACTAGATAAATATAAGTCGATCACAGCAGTCAAATTCTGCGGATCGAGTTCCGAGTTGGACGCGCAGGAAGGCAAACGCCACAACTACACGAAGCTGAGCTTTGACCCCGCGCGCCAGAAGGTGAATTACTATCAGCACGATCTGGTGAAGAACCAGGAGGTGCGGAAAGAGGTGGATGCGCCGCCGTGTACGTTTGAAATTACCGGTGCGCTGGAAGCGCTGCGCGCCATGAATCTGGAGCCTGGAAAGACAATCACCGTTCCTCTGACCGACGGTAAGAAGTTTGCCAATGCGCGAATCGACGCGCAAGCGAAGGAGAACATCACCATCGGCGGCAAACGCTATAGCACAATTCGGTACGAGGCGTTTGTATTCGACAACGTGATCTACAGGCGCAAGGGAAGGCTTGAAGTATGGATCACGGACGACCCAGGACGCCTACCTGTTCAGATGCGGATGCAGTTCAGTTTTCCGGTCGGTACTGTCAACGTGGAGCTTGAAAAGCAGGAGCAGGGATAGGAACCGGCAAAGTGCCGGATGCGTCATCATAAAGGATATGAGGTGGTTTTTTGCCAGCTTGGCGGTTTTAGCTGCGGCCTCACTGCTGTGCGCTCAGGAACAGATGAATGTTCAGCAATTGGCTGACTTTGTCCGCTCCGAACTGGCGCTGCATCCCGGCAACGACAAGCAAGTTGCTAACTATATTAAAAAGCTCCATCTGACAGAGAAGCTCACGGACAAGACGATCCTGGATCTTGAAGCGCAAGGCGCTGGACCCAAGACCGTACAAGCTCTGCAAGAGCTGCGCGACCAAACGGCAAATCTGAAGCCGCCAACGAAGGATGCGACGTATTCGCCGGCCACGGCGCCCGACAACAGCCTGACTACTGGTCCTGCAACAGCAAGTCTGGGGGCGAAGGCTCCTCCAATTCCGCCACCTGATTCCGTAACGCAGCAAAAGATTCTGGGAATGATGAAAGAATACGCGCTGCAGTACACGGAGAATCTGCCGAATTTCATCTGCACCGAAGCGACCCGGCAATATATCGATCCGAACGGAGGCGATGCTTATCGGAGTCTGGGATTTCTGCTCTCGCGAATCGGATACCACGAAGGGCAGGAAGAGAACCGGATTTATTCGATCAACGGCAAATTGCAAGACATGGACATGCGCAATGCAAAGATCCACGGCGGCGCTGTTTCGACGGGCGAGTTCGGCAGCATGATGCGGGCGATCTTTGAGCCCAGCAGCCAGGCTGAGTTCGGCTGGGACCATTGGGCGACGCTGCGCGGCCGGCGTATGGCCGTCTTCAACTACTTCATCGATAGCGGACACTCCGAATATTCGATTAGCTACGGATCAGGCGAGGGCGATCAGCAACGGATCATCACTGCATACTCGGGGCTGATTTATGCCGACCCGAATACAGGCGAGATCGATCGCATTAAGTTTCAAGCCAGGGACATTCCGAAGAGCTTCCCGGTAAACAAAGCTGAAGAGACATTGGATTACGACCAGGTCGACATCAGTGGAAATCCGTTTATCCTGCCTCTGGTCGCGACCCTGTACATGGTGGCTGGTCGCGAGAACAGCAAGAACGAAATTCAGTTTGGAAATTACCGCAAGTTCGAGGCCGGGTCTACTATTTTCTACGGCGACAGCAAGGTCACTATGGACCCCACTCCGCCTCCACCGCTGCCGGCCAGCAAGACGGAAGAGCGGCCCGCATCAGAATCAAAACCAACGGCAAATCCGTTTGGGATGCCGACGGTGCCGCCTCCGCCGCCGGGCGTCAAACCTCCGCAATAGCAGCGAGCGTTCGCGCGAGAACGCCGGAGCGATTGTCGTTATCCACCTTAATGACGTGTGAAGCAGGTCCGACTGGACGCCAGCGATCGAACATCCGTTCGCTCGCATAGCCAGCAAAGACGGAAACAAGCGGAACGTCCGCCGCGCAGGCGACATGCTGCCCCGCCGAATCATAACCTATGTAGAGCTTGCTTCTAACGATATGGCTCGCGAAAGAAGCATAGCTGCCATCGTGGATCTGCAAAAGCGACGGATGACCAAGACGAGCGGTAAGCGAGTCAATTCGTTCCGCCTCTTCGCCTCCTGCTCCACGATCCAACAAAACAGAACGGCCCTGCTTCACCAGAGCGAAAAGCACTTCAAATTCGAATTCGTCATCGATGCGCTTGCTCGGGTTATCGCCGACTCCCCAGCTCACGGTCACATCTGAAGTCGCATCTCCGGCCTCGGGCTGGAGCGCAGGAGCCACGAACGGCGATGCCAGCGGTATATCAAGAACTTCCGCGAGCCATTGGGCGGTAAGTCGAGGAAGTGCTTCGGAGCCTTCAAATCCATAGGCACGACTTTCAAAGAAATAATACCGGGCATCGTCGCAAACGGGTATCAATCCAAGCTGCGTCAGGCGCGAATCGGGATCGATCACGATGGAACTCAGTTCATCCACTGCGACCTGCAGTTCGGCCGCGGCAAGGAGCCGGTCGCGCAGCAAGCTGGATCGTCCGTAAGTAATTGATATCGGCGTAACGCGAGGGTCAGCCATATACAGCTCCGCGTTTTTTACCGGGGCGACGAAACAAATTTCTGCGTTGGGGAAACGCTCTTTGGCAGCGGCAAGAGCGACACTGCTCACCGCCACGTCCGCGCCGAGAGTCACACGAGAAAGCACGAACACGCGATTCACTTCGCCACCCGCAAACTGGCGCACCCGGCGTATTCTGCGATAACGAACGAGCAGATCTTCAGCCG
>DASREJ010000189.1:0-12860 GCA_035652115.1 Bryobacteraceae bacterium | reverse complement strand
CAACATCAATTCATTGTCTCCCGAACGAAATCATGCCGGCCAAGTGGAAGGCGACTTTGAGCTGTCTGCATCGCATTCGCGATTGAACGCGCGGTATTGGCCAGCGGGTCTTGAGCCGGCGAAAGCAGCTGTCGCACCTGCAATAGATCGGAACGCATGCGATCGGCGCGGGCCTCATCCGTCAACAGTTCCTCTGCAGCGGCGGCAAGTTTAGACGGCGTCATATCGTGCTGAATTAATTCCGGGACGATTCGCTTTTCCGCAATGAGATTCACCATCGACAAAAACGGCGCTTTCACCAGATGACGGCCGGCATACCAGCTCAGTGGGTTCACTTTATAAAAAGTCACCATGGGCGTCCCCAAAACGGCGGCTTCCATGGTGACAGTGCCGCTGGCAGCCAAGGCAACACTCGCGTGGGCAATACAGTCCCAGGTCTCGTTTTCTATTACTTTGATGGATAGCGGCGCTATGCGTTCCCGAAATTTGTGGAGGACGGTGTGGCTTCCGAAGCCTTTCGGGGTGGCGAGCAGCACGCCCAGGTCGAACCGGCGGCGCAATTGGGCAACTGTCTCGAGTAAAACCGGCAAATGACGGGCAATTTCGCCGGGGCGGCTGCCTGGCAGCAAGACGAGAAGACGCGAATTCAAGGCAAGATCGTGCCGGCCCAGGAACTCGGCGCGGGAAAAGGCCGGGCGAACCAGATTTGCCAGGGGATGACCTATATATGTTGCGTCGACGCCGCGTTGACGGAACCAATCCTCTTCAAAAGGGAACAGGCAAAACAACTTGTCGACTAGTTCGCGAATGATTTTTACCCGGCCCTGACGCCATGCCCAGACTTGCGGCGCGACTAGATAGAAGACGGGTATCTGTAGACGCTTCAGTTGGCGGGCGAGGCGAAGATTGAAATCGGGATTATCGGTCAGGAGAGCCGCCGCCGGAGGGTTGCGTCGCACATAGTTCACCAATTGACGATATTTGCCATATATTCTGGGCAGATGCGCTACCACTTCGGCGAGTCCTACTACTGAAATTTCGGCTGCGTCAATTACCGGTTCGACGCCTGCGGCTTGTAGCCTTGGACCAGCACATCCGTAACACGTGAGCCCAGGAAGAAGACTCTTCAGGTGAAAAATGACGCCGGAGGCATAAAGATCGCCCGAGGCCTCGCCTGCGGAAACCAGAAACTGCACTTTCGTTTGCCTCAAGTTTAGCAGTGAGAACGGCTTCGCTACTGATCCGTAGCCGATCGGTAGCCGCATTCTATTGGCTTTCCGGGTCGGGAGCCGCTGTCGGCTCTGCTAGAATCGTGTTCGAAAAAATAGATGTCCAGCCAACGAGAGCCGGCGGCCGTCAACACCGGTCAGTCCAGCCTTTCCAGAGTGAGTGTCGGACAGTTCGCCGAGCGTTTTCGAGGCGAAGTGATTCCATTAAGCAACACCTTCGGGTATTTCTGCGCCTCCGTGCCGATGAGCGAGGAAGTGGTGAAGGAATACCTGGAAGAACCCGTGGCTGCGCTTCCGCCGTCGTTAGCAACCACTCTTCCCCGAATCTCAATTTTGCTAGTACCGTATTTAGAGCGCTGCGCCGAACGAGGCTCCGCAATTCGCCGAAAGGCTCGCCCGAGTTTGGATAAGGTTGGCGAATTCGTTGTAGCGGAGAGGCCGGCTGAAGGAAAGCAATCGTGGACCTCACAAGTTACGTACGAAAACGAAACCGTCTTAGTCTTCGCGTTGAAGGAGCAGGATGTCGCGGAGTATCACTATCGCCTGTATCGCCGGTTAGCGGGCTTGGTGGCCGAGAGTTGGTCGCCTGAAGCCGCCGCGGGATACAAAGCGCTGATGCGCGAAGAATTAACGGCAGGCGTCCATGGCGAAGTGGATGACGATAGCTGGCAGGCCAAGCAGACGCTGTTGCGCCGCCAGACGAATATCAAGCGAGAGAGTCCGCTGTTTGCAGATTATGTGCGGCAGTCGTTCATCGATACGCTGACGCTCTACTTGCATGGCATTTGCTGCGACATCGACGTCGAGACCGGACCACGCCAGTTACCGAGCCGTTACTTGCGCAAACGCCTGAACTACTTGAAGAACCTTTATCCTCCCCCGTCCGGCTATTCGGTCTTTCCAGAAGAAAACGAGCAGCAGGAGAAAAAGGCCGGCGAACCAGTTAAGCAGTAGCAAGCAGAGTTTGCAGGATTCGGATAGGGCCGCGACTAATTTATTCAGAATCTGAGGCTTGCTAGTTTGGTGTTTGGTCGTCACCACCAGTGAGGGTTCTTAACCGCGTCGACGATCCTGCTTGTGCAGTCATTTGTCTTCGCGAAACGTCAGTATAAGATATTAAACGCGGCGATTTTTGAGTTCGTTGTTGAAAGACATATTGAATGGCGTGGGAATACTGGGTCTCCGCGGGTCGTACGAATACGACCCGCGGTGAGCACAATTCCTTTCTAATTTACGAGCAGCCGCTGGTGCCGCCGCAGTTGGCGCACTTGTAGCATGAGCCGTTGCGGGTCATGATGCTGCCACATTCGGAACAGAGCGGTGCGTCTCCTGCGCTGGCATCAAACGGGAGCGCTTGTTGCGGCTCGGGTTCGGTGGGGCGAAGCTTGGTGGTTTCGCCGGCTTCGTTCTGTTCCGTGATGCCTAGGAATCGGGCGCCCAACCATCGGAAGATGTAATCGATGATTGACTTCGCGTACGGAACCTGCTGGTTACCGGTCCAACCGCTCGGTTCAAATCGTACATGGCTGAATTTATCCACAAAGAACTTCAGCGGCACGCCGTATTGCAGACCGTAGCTGATGGAAGTGGCGAGAGTATCCATCAAACCAGAGATGGTTGACCCTTCTTTCGCCATTGAGATGAAGACTTCGCCGGGGGTGCCGTCGTCGTACAGACCGACAGTGATGTAGCCCTCATGGCCGCCGATTGAGAATTTGTGTGTAACCGAAGCGCGCTCGTCCGGCAGCTTGCGGCGAATAGGCCGGTACACGATCTTCTCGATCGTCTGCGGCTGAGCAGAAGTTGGAACGACCGCTTTCTTTTCCGCTTTGCCGGTGCCGGAACTGAGCGGCTGAACGCGCTTGGAACCATCGCGATAGATGGCTACCGCCTTTAACCCAAGCTTCCAGCTTTCGATGTAAGCGTCCATGATGTCTTCCACCGTGGATTCTTCCGGCATGTTGATGGTCTTCGAAATTGCGCCCGAAATAAACGGCTGAACCGCTGCCATCATCCGGATGTGGCCATTGTGGTGAATGAAGCGAGTTCCGTTCTGCGGACGGAAGCTGCAGTCAAACACTGCCAAGTGCTCAGGTTTCAGATTGGGGGCGCCTTCGATTGTGCCGGTGGAATCGATATGCGCCACGATGCGCTCCGTCTGCTCCGCCGTATAACCGAGCTTGATCAGCGCTTGTGGAACGGTGTTGTTGACGATCTTAATGACACCGCCACCGACAAGTTTTTTGTACTTCACAAGAGCCAGATCCGGCTCGATTCCGGTGGTGTCGCAGTCCATCATAAATCCGATGGTTCCAGTTGGCGCGAGCACCGTGACTTGCGCATTGCGATAGCCGGTTTTGGCGCCCAGCTCATGCGCAAAGCGCCAGCACTCTTCAGCCGCTTTAAACATTTGCGGAGGAACGCGCTTGCTGTCGATGCGATTCACCGCATTCCAGTGCATGCGGATTACGTCGAGGAACGATTCTTCATTCTGGGAATAGCCAGGAAATGGTCCCACAGCTTCCGCCAGCCTGGCGCTGGTCAAATACGCCTGCCCACACATGACGGCGGTGATTGCGGCTGCGAAGTCACGGCCTTCCGCGCTGTCATAGGGCAGGCCGAGCGACATCAGCAGAGCGCCCAAATTTGCATAACCCAAGCCGAGCGGCCGGTAATCGTGCGAATTCTTCGCAATCTTCTCCGTCGGATAGCTGGCGTTACCAACGATGATCTCTTGCGCCACAATCATCGTGTCTACGGCGTGGCGAAACGCTTCAACGTCGAATGTTCCATCCGGCCCGACAAACGTCATCAAATTCAGCGACGAAAGATTGCACGCCGAATCATCCAGGAACATGTACTCCGAGCAAGGATTCGAGGCGTTGATGCGTGCCGTCGCCTTCGACGTATGCCACTTATTAATGGTGGTGTCGAACTGCATGCCGGGGTCGCCGCACTGGTGCGTGGCTTCAGCGATCTGCCGCATCAGATCGCGCGCCTTATAACGGTCGCGCTTCTCGCCGGAGGTAACGCCTTTCGTCCACCAGTCGGTGTCATCGACAACCGCTTGCATGAAATCGTCCGTGGCACGAACGGAGTTGTTCGCGTTCTGGAAAAAGATGGAGCTATAGGCTTCCCCATCAAGCGATGCGTCGTAGCCCGCGTCGACCAGCGTATGAGCTTTTTTCTCTTCTTTGGCTTTGCACCAAATGAACTTTTCAACGTCCGGATGATCTGAATTGAGAATGACCATCTTGGCGGCGCGGCGCGTCTTGCCGCCCGATTTGATGACGCCCGCGAAGGCGTCAAAGCCCTTCATGAAGCTCAACGGACCTGACGCTCTGCCACCGCCCCACAGATGCGCGTTTTCCTCACGAATGGCCGAAAGGTTCGTGCCGGTTCCCGATCCCCACTTGAACAGCATGCCTTCGGTCTTGGCGAGATCGAGAATCGATTCGAGCGAATCGCCCACCGAGTTAATGAAGCAGGCCGAGCATTGAGGCCGCGTATCGCCGGGCAACAACTTCTTTACGACCTCTTGCGTCTCGTCGTAGTAGAAGCCATACCCGCGCGCTTCCGTGACGCCCACGTTGAACCAGACCGGAGAATTGAAGCAGGCCTTCTGCGTCAACATGAGGTGCGCCAACTCCGAACGGAAGTTCTCACCGTCTGCCGCGCTCTTAAAGTAATTGCCGGCCAGTCCCCAATCGGCAATGGTGTCCACAACTCGATGGACCAGTTGCCGCACGCTGGTTTCACGCTCTGGCGAGCCCATACGGCCATGGAAATACTTGCTTGCGACGATGTTGGTTGCAGTTTGCGACCAGTTCACCGGGACCTCAACGTCCCGCTGCTCAAATATGACCGACCCTTTGTCGTTCCCGATGGTGGCCGTCCGCAGTTCCCACTGAAGCTGGTCGTAAGGTGTCGTGCCTGGCTCGAGCTTAGCCGTGAAGAATCGAGGGAATGACACCCCTGTCCGTTCTTCTTTCTTGAGTGAATGCTGCAACTCTTTGATTTTAAGCGCCAAATTTACTGTGAGCTGTCCCATGGGGGCGATTTGCTGAGGCCTTTCTTCTGGTTGGGAGGTCGATATTACGATTCAAAGCCAATCGCATCGACACAAGCTATTAAAGACCTGTTTCAGAAGGGCGTCAATACAGATTTTATCTCAGGAGCCCTAGATATTGTGGATTAACTGTTCAAAAGTACTAGATAAAGTAGCTAAGTTACGGTACGACAACAGGATGTCTGTAATGTTGGTCGCTCGATCCGTTAAAGTAAAAGTAGCGATCATTCGCGAAATCGAGTAGAATTGATCTCGGAATCGAGTAACACATGCCTGTTCTTGAGAGTTCACCCGTTATCGCAGGATACTCCTTCGATCAAGCTCCAAACTTGTCCGATCCGACGGAACGCGAGCGCCTGAGTCAGAGCGCGATCAAAGCATTTCTGAACATTTCGCAAAGGTGGGGTTTGACAGAGACGCAGATGCGAGGGTTGTTGGGCGGTATCGCGTCATCCACATTTCACGCGTGGAAGACGCAAGCGCGCGGAAAAAAGCTGGATCAGGATACGCTGATCAGAATTTCGCTCATTATTGGAATCTACAAAGCTCTGAACATTTACTTCGGCAAGTCGTTGGCGGAGCAGTGGGTAACGCTTGGCAATCGCAGCGCGATGTTTGGCGGCCGGGCGCCTATTGATTACATGCTCAGGCAAGGCCAGCCGGGAATGGTGCAGGTGCGCCGCATGCTCGATAGCTGGCGCGGTGGCCGTTGACGCCTCCCGTTCGCGATTTTGCGCTTGATGGAATGCACCGGCTGATTCCATCGCTCTTCAGCGAACTTGGTACGGTGCTGGCGGAGATCGCCGACACGGAGGCAATGATTGAAGACATTGTGTTGCTGGACGGTGTTACTAACGATCGCGTTCAAGCGGAAGAGCACGGCCTGATCGGTATCAGCACGTTTGAGCTGGTCTACGGAATTCCGAACGCACACATTGTCAACGCTGCTTTCACACACACAAGCGATGCCGGCTGCCGATTTAACGATTACTCACGCGGAGCGTGGTATTCAGCGGAGGAACTGAAGACATCCATTGCGGAAGTGACCTATCATAAAGCCCGGCGGCTGGCGGACATTATCGTGCCGAATGCACCGAATCAGCGGCCTGAGAACGACATATCGACTTACGACGATTGGCTGGCGGATTTTCGGTCGTCCTTTCACGAGTTAGATCCGGCGGAGGCGTTCTCTGCGTATCTCCAACCGGAGCCGGTTCCCGAATGTTACGCGCCGTCGCAGCAACTGGCGAGAGGACTGCTAGATGAAGGCTCGAATGGAATCGTTTACCCAAGTGTGCGGCGTGAACGATCGCGATGTCTGGTCTGTTTTCGTCCCGCGCTAGTTTACAACCCGCGCCGCTCAATGCGTTTGGAGATTGCGCTTACGGACAGCCGAAGCGGTTATACAAGTGCGGTTCGAACGGTCAATGAATAGACATCGTTTTGTATAACATTACGTCCGCTTGGGTGTAGGACAAACTTTCTGCGCGCAAGTACCGTATCGCATAACCTATTGCCGAACTGGTTGGGTTAGAGACATTGGACACGGTGTGGACCTCGTACAGGCACAGATAAATGGACACGTCGGGCAGCGAAATGGCATCAACCTCATCGGTCAAAATGCCGGAACCCGCCCCTTTCGCCGCGATTGAGGCTGAGCGGTTGAACGCTACCGGGGTTCCTGTCGGGGGCCGTGTCCAGTTGACTGAAAAAACGTTACTAGGGCCTGCTGTTTGTTGCTGCCCGGGTGTTTGAGAAGCAGTTCCTCCAATTCCTTTCACCGGGTTAGCGGAAGTTGGTTGCAGCAATATCGGATGACCTGGGCTCACAGGCAATGCGAGCCAACTGCGAACCGATCCGAAGATGTTGCCGCCATACGGAATGACGTACCTTATCTCTACCTGCTGGTTGTTTCTGCCAATGTCATACACGACATTGCGAACGGGATCTACGCGTTCCTGGATCAATACGGAGTAGCTGGTGACGCCTCTAATCCGATCGAGCGAGCTGCCGATAACGATTCGTACCAACGGATTGACGCTGGTCGGGTCTTCAGTCCAGGTGCCTAACCACACATCGCCGGGCTGGCCATATGCCGGATCGATCCTGGTTTGAGGCGGCGGAGTCCTGGGGAATTCCTGTGTGTCGAACTGGCGGTTCAAGGTGTATATAACGCTAGTGCTGGGGCTCTTGCCGCAGGCAGCCGGAGAGGTCGCGGAATATGGAGGTGGAATGCGGGTGACCGGGTAGACCATGCTGTCGAACAGTACGATATCGTGGAGCACCTCGCCGTTGCAGTTCGGAGGTCCGATACGCAGGTCGCCCAGAAGCTCCTCCAAACCGGGAATGATGATGTTGTCGAATGCGGACCCGACGCCGTCGACGATTGGTTGCCTTACTAAGTCGATAAAATCTCCCCACAACTCGCCGCCAGGAATTTCGGGATCATTTTTGAGAACTACCCCGGCGACTTGCAAGTAAGCGTCGGTCAGCTCCTGAGCCATTTTGGTGGCAAATTCTTCTGCTTGAGCACGCTGGCCGGCGCCTGTGGATCCAAGATTCATCACCACAAAATTGGCGCTGAGTAAATCATCATTGGCACAATCGACGGATGAAACAATCGGCGCGATTACGTCGCCGGTGTTCAGGACGTAATCCCCATCGGGCTTGAGAAGGGGAAATACATCCGTTTTAATCCACTGAGCGTTCGCGAACCAGACAATTACGATCCAATCGTTGTCGCTATGGGCGTGATCGCTCCTTTTATTATTGATGTTAATTTGATCAAAGATTAGTGTTGCGGTCCCCAAGAGTTCCCCCTTTCGGCGTGAGAGCTACAGCGATTTTGCGGTTGAACGCCAGGGAAATCTTTCGGAAACCTTGAATTTCCGCTGAGGATTTTCTGAGTTAGACGTAAGTGACGCGTTAGAAGATGGGCAATGCGTCGGGGCGGTCGAGTGTAAAATATGGCGATCGACCCCAGGGTCGCCGCCATGAATGCAACGGTGGAAACGGCCTACGAATTCGGCCCGTTTCGTCTAGAAGTCGATCAGCGACGCCTCTGGAAGGAGCGGGAACAGGTTGCGCTGCCACCGAAGGTCTTCGATACGCTGACGATTTTGGTCGAAAACGGCGGGCGACTAGTGGCCAAATCAGAACTGATGGCCCGACTGTGGCCGGGTACGGCGGTCGAAGAAGTCAATCTGGCGCGTAACATCTCCGATCTTCGTAAACTTCTGGGTGAAGGGCTGCGTGGCGCTCATTATATTGAGACGGTTCCGAAAAAGGGATACCGATGGGTCGCAGAGGTGCGCGTGGTGAGCGCAGATGCGGTCCGGAGTCCCGTGATACGCCGCCGACCTTGGATTTGGGCGGCTGTGGCGTCGGCGGCGGCGATCATCTCCGCGTCGATCGCCTTCGCTTTTTGGCAAGAGCACCGTATTGAGCGCTCAGAGCCGATTATTTCCGAGCGTCCGCCAAATGAAAGCAGGGTGGGGCTTCTGGGCACCACAGTGACGCAGCATCTGCAGGAGCGCGTCTCCAATAGCGTCAACACAATGAGCACGGATGTATTTACTGTGGTGGAACCCGGAATTGAGATTGTCTGCCCAGGGCCACACGCTGTTTGCGGACAGCTTTCGCCAACTCAGAAAATCGATTTTCGAAATTTAGCGATTCGTTACGAATACTCCGGGCACGGGGCAACGTTTGACGGAACGCCTGCATCCGGATTCAACGGGTTTGCTTGGGAGAATGTCAATCCCGGCGGAGGTGGAATTGGCGGGATCTCCCTGACTACAAATATCGCCGGCCTCAGTCGGGACCGGCTTGCGTTCACACGTAACACGATCCGGCTGAATATGCAGGGATTAACGCTGGTGAACAAATCGTTTTTTGAGCTGGACCTTAGCGTGGCGGCGCCCAAAGCAAACTAATGATGCATCTGGGCGCTACTCGGAAAGTCAGTAACCTTTCTTGAGGAACATCAACTGGCCGAGGTGATAGGAGTTATGACAGATGAGCAGCAGAGCCTCACGCAAAAGCGTTTGCCCGTCACCGTGCTCGAAGGGCTCGAATAATTTATTTTGTAAATCCTGTACGAGCTTGTTGAACTCAAGAGCCTCACGCTGGAACGTTTTCACGCTGTTCTCCCAGGCTTTCTCGCTGGGCGGCGCTTCCGACTTGGGCCAATACCCTTCGGGCCAATCGGGAGATTGATGCTTCGGGTTACGGGAGAACTCGAGGATGTCCCACTGCGCGATCCTCATGTGTTCCAATAGCTGCCAAGCCGTATGCGGCGAGCGCGGGGGTTTCCAATCGCGAGCCTCAGGAGGAAAGTCCTCCAGCGCCGAATCAAAATCGATGTGGGCTTGATGTCCGCGGAGAGCATCCACCAACATGGTGCGCAATTCCACGGATTCATTTGGGTTCATATTCAGATCGTAAACGGAAGCGAATAAGAGTTAGTGCGAAGCGCCCGGAGGACGCGTAGAGGTTCCGGTTTGCGCTCCGGGCGGAAGAGCGATTGGCGCAACCACCGGCGGATTCGCAGGCGCGAGTTGTCCGGCCGGAATGGCGGTTCCGTTGGGAGACCATTTGCCGGGTTTAGCCAGCAGATCTTTCATCTGAGGCAACTGGCTGGCGTCCCAACCACCGCCCAGCGCCATGATCAACGATACGCTCGCGTTCATCTGTTTGAGCTGTGTCGCTACTTGCGTTTCGCGATTGTTGAGGACCGCGTTTTGCGCGGTGATGACGTTCAAATAACTATCTACACCGGTTCGAAAACGCGTCAACGACAATTCCAAGAAATGAGCGGATGAATGGATTGCGGTTTCGTATTGCGACACCTCCTGCGCATAGATGCGTAGCGCGGAAAGCTGGTCTTCGACCGATTGAAAGTCGCTGAGAACGGTCTGACGATAGCTGGCAACAGATGCATCGTAACTGGCTTCGGCCTGTTCATTCAAACCGCGGCGCGCGCCGAAATCTAATAGTGTCTGAGAAAGCGTGGGGCCGAGCGACCAAAAGCGACTGGGCCAAGTGAACCATTCGGTGAAGTGAGACGTTTGAAAGCCGCCCGTTGCGCTCAACGTTAGGTTGGGGTAATAAGCTGCGCGGGCAATGCCGATTTCCGCGTTGGCAGCGGCAACTTGCCGTTCCGCAGCGGCAATGTCGGGACGACGCTCCAGCATCTCGGAAGGTACAGCGACAGGAATTTGCGGCGGATTGGGAATAAATGGCGCCACGGGTAGGGAGAACTCGGCGGCCGGTTTGCCCATCAGCGTCGCAATTGCATGCTCAAACTGAGCGCGCGCCACGCCTAAGTCAGTCGCCTCGGCCGTCGCTGTATCCAATTGCGTCCGCGCCTGCGCCACTTCTTCGTCGGAATCGATGCCGGCATTGAAGAGCGTCGTTGTCAAGTTCAACGCGTCGCGGTAGTTCTTGAGCGTGTCCTGCAGAATTCCTTCCTGCGCATCGAGAGCGCGAACTTCAAAATAGTCTTCTGCGAGCGCAGCGTGGGTGCTCAGCAGGGCGGTAGCTACGTCCGCCGCGCTTGCTTGCGCCGAGAAGGCGTTGGCGGCTACCTGATTGCGAATCCGATGCCAGAAATCAACCGTATACGTAATTTCAAAAGGCAGAGAAAAACTGTTTACAACATTCGATGTGCCGGAGCCGCTAGTCGTGGTAGTGGTTGCACCACCGCTTGACGGAGTGCCAGTTGGAACGGAACTCCCCGGCGTCACAACCGCAGTTCGCGTCGTGGAAGAGAACCTCGAATTTGTATAGGATGGCGCAGCGCCGATGGTGGGGAACAGCGCAGATCTGGCCGAAACGACGAGCGCCCGAGCGGCGCGGAAGTTCGCTTCGGCTTGAATTACGGTTTGATTCGAGATCTGTACTTGTTCTTCGAGTGAATTCAAAACCGGATCGTTGTACATCTCCCACCACTTGCCGCGAAGCTTGTCGTCGCCGGGCTGAGCTACTTTCCAGCCTGGACCTTCCTTGAACTGGTCAGGCGCGGACTCCTTAAATGCCTGGGGCGCGTTCACGGGCGGCTTGGAGTATTTCGGCGCGGGGTTACACGAACAAAGGACAACCAATGCCGCGGCGGCAACAAATGCCAGCCAACAACGCACAGATTGGGCAAATTTAGTAATTCTCAACATCATCACTCACCTGTCGAATCCAATGGCGCAAGTAATTGGGGCAATTTACAAGCCTCACATCATTTGCCGCTTGTTCGGAAAAATATTGAACCGCCTTGCGGTCCACCAAAGTAACTTCGCTGAGATCGATATAGATCATCTGTTTGGCCAGCCGCGCCGCCGAGATCGATTGCCTCAATGCGGGCAGCGCATCTTCACTGAACTTGCCATCCAGCAACAGCGTGATAGAGCGTTCCGCTGGATGACTTTCCGCTGTGATTTTGTAGTTCATTGGCGGTTACTCGCTAAGATGCCGGTCCTACGGCCTCGGCGGGAGCTTGGGGCGCCGGTCCACGGCGCAACCCTTGTAGCCAGAGGCTGAACCGATCCATGTAGAGATAAATGACCGGCGTAGTGTAGAGCGTCAGCGCCTGGCTGACTATCAAGCCGCCGACAATTGTGATGCCCAAAGGACGGCGCAACTCAGAGCCTGTTCCCGTTCCCAACGCGAGAGGTAAGCCCCCCAAGAGCGCCGCCATGGTCGTCATCATGATGGGCCGGAAACGCAGAAGGCACGCTTGAAATACCGCCTCTTTCGGGGGTTTGTGATCGCGCCGCTCTACTTCGAGAGCGAAGTCGATCATCATGATTGCGTTCTTCTTGACAATGCCGATCAGCAGGATAATGCCGATCAGCGCAATGACACTCAACTCCGTGTGCGTGATGAGGAGCGCAAGAATGGCTCCGACTCCGGCCGAGGGAAGCGTGGACAAGATCGTGATGGGGTGAATGTAGCTTTCGTACAAAATACCCAACACGATGTACACGGCAGCCAACGCCGCCGCAATCAACACCGGCTCATTCGCAAGCGACGCCTGAAAAGCTTGCGCCGTTCCGGTGAAGTTCGTGTTGATCGTGGTGGGCATTCCCGCTTTGAGCTCCATCGCGTTGATGGCGTTTACGGCCTGTCCTAAAGACACATTCGGGGCGAGATTAAAAGACAACGTGACGGAGGGGAAGACGCCCGAGTGATTCACGGTGAGAGCCGCGGTTGAGGGCTGGAAGTGAGTGAATGACGCGAGCGGAATGGGAGTACCGTTTGACGATTGGGCGTAGACCATTTTGAGGCCGTCCGGATTTTGCCAGAACTGCGGCGCGACTTCCATAACGACGAAATATTGGTTCAACGACGTGTAGGTCTTGGCGATTTCGCGCTCGCCAAAGGCGTCGTACAGAATGTTGTCCAGAGTTGCAGGCGTAATACCCATTCGGGCGGCGGTGGGCCGGTCAATCACCAGATTCGCTTCGAGTCCATTGTTCTGTTGATCGCTGTTGACATCCGTCAACTCAGGCATTTTCTTCATCAAATTGAGAAGCAAAGGCGCCCAGTGAAGCAGCTCCTGAAGATTGTCG
>DASREJ010000188.1:0-6636 GCA_035652115.1 Bryobacteraceae bacterium | reverse complement strand
GAGCAGGGCGATTTTTTTTTGGGGCAGAGGGCTCTTCGAAGTTCGCGGCACATCCGTTCCTGTGGCGCAAGCAGGAACGGACTTATACAGTGGCGAAGCGCTCCGGAAATAGATTGCGCAGAGGTCCAGGAAAAGATCGTCCAGACCGCTCGCCAGCACCCAGACGGCCAGGGGGGCGAGCAAACCGGCTGCGAGCCGGTCGAGCCAGAACATGCTGCAATAGCTCTATTGCAGAGAAAATCCTAATTATTTTTGAATATTATTGTCAAGATCATTCCGAATTATTCCTTCAGGACAGGTATTGCGACCGGAGTTCTTTGGGGAAAGCCGCTGAACTGAAGAGCGGCCAGAGCGACGATGTAGGCTGAGGCGCCGAGCAAGAGCGTCTGTGCTAACCCGAGATGAATGGCAAAGAAGACGGCCGCGACGGAGCCCAGTACGCTGGATGCGGAGTTGACGGCCCAGGCCCATTGTACGGCCGTCGGAAACCGGCTCTCGAGCCGCTTGAGACCGCACGGGAATGGCATACCCATCAGAAATCCGGCAGGAGATAACAACGCCATGGTCAATAGGCACCGCGTGGCAAGAGGAAGACCTATGCCCGCGCGCAGGATGGGGGACAGAAGCCCGCCGAGCCCTGCGACCAGCAGAATGATCGCAACGATAGCGCGGCGGAGCCGCGGGTCCTGATCTGCGATCAACCGCGCGCTACAGTAGCTGCCCAGACCGCTCGAGAGCAATAAAGAAAAAATGACGACCGTCAGGGAGTAAGTAGGCCGGCCTAAAAACATCACAAATTTTTGGACTAAGCAAACTTCTATCATGATAAATCCTACTCCGATTCCGAAGAAATACGTAAGGAAGAGAAAGGCGGTCTTATCTCGAGGTATTTGGGCGCCAAGCAGCAAGGGAGGCATTGCCAGAATCATGGCGGTTGCGAGCAGGCTCACGGCCAGCAGAGCAAATAGCATCATTACACCGATGTTGAGCTTTACGTCTTCACTGCGGGCGTGCGTTACGAACGCCCAGAGATCCCTTGCGCGGACCGTGTAGAAAAAGAAGGGGCGATTGTCAGTGACCGGCGTTATGTCGTACTGATACTGTTTTTCAAAGGTTCCCGCATCGGGCGACTCCAGCAGGCGAGTGAAAGGGTTGTCAATTTTGGCGCCCGGCGCGAAAACAAGGTCCATTCGCCCGTCCTCAATAGCCTGCCGGCCACGGGCGATCTCGTCGGGCGTAAACGGCGTACGCTTGATCAAGACCGTGTCTTTGCTGCCGTAGCCCGTCAAATCGCGCTCTCCTTCGCGCCCAATCAGGAAATGAGTGGCCGGATCGCGGGCTCTCAACCGGCCAAGTGCCGCCAAAGCGAGGGAAACCACGCGGAGGGACTCTCGCGGTGGTTGGAATTCCCAACGAGTGATGGCGAGCAAGCCATCGTCAGTAAGGTGCTCGAAGTAGTCGACAAAAGCCTCTACGGTGTACAGGTTATTTTCAGATAAAGCGAAGGCGCCCGCCGCTGTCGACGCCCAAGTATCGACGAGCGTCATCTGGATCACTTGATATTTCTCTCTGGATCGGCGCACATAGCTTCGACCATCTTCGACATAAATCCGGACTTCAGGGCGGAAATAAAGGTGTTGGCTGCGGCCAGCAAAAGCTCCTCTCATGATGTCGTTGGCAATGAGAGGATTAATTTCCACTCCGGTAACGTCTTTGCTGCCCGACGCCAAGGCTCGTGCTATGTCGTAGCCGCCCCCAGGGCCGATGACGAGGGTCTTGGCGCTCGGGTGGATCCAGTAAGGTAAAGCTGGGCCACCGAGAAGCAGGGCGCGGCGAAACGCTGAAGCCGCTTCTGTGGGAGAAAGGCTGGGAATGCTGGTCGCCGCGTCGGCATCAATCACAATGGATGGATTGCCCGCCCCATCATCTGGCTTGACGCTCACCCGCGAAAATGAATTCCAGCGGACTAAGATTTCTCCGGATACGTCTTCCCCTTTGGCAAAACGCACATCGATCTGGTGGGCTTGGATGTTGTGAGTGGCGAGCATTCCCGCAGCCAGCGACAAGGCGAGCGCCAGCCAGCCCCACCTTGGAAAGTCCCCTGCCTGGAACCAAAAGAATCCGGCGAGGCTGTAGAAGGCCGCACTCGCGATTACTGTACCAGGCCCACCGAGGGCATTTAAGAGCGGTATCAGTAGAATGCAGCCGGCACCGGCGCCAGCTAAGTCAAAGAAATAGACGCGGTGCACATTCTGAATGGTGCTAGCAATCGCTATGGAAATTACAATGCCCGCGACGAAGAACGGGATTGCGGCCACGAAGTAGATGAGCGCCAGCTTGAGTGTGTTTTCGGCACTCAGTTGGATCTTAACGCGCTGGTTAAGAATGACGATCAGAGCGCCCAGAGTCCAAGGAGCGTTGAGCGTACTGAGTATGCCGAGTAATCTCCACTGGCTGGAGCATAGACTTAGCGTCAACCAGTATGAGCAGATGGCTCCCGCCCCAAGGCCGAAAAGGGCGATCGAAATCGCCATGAAGGCAAAATGGTAGAACAGGATAACGGAAAAGATCCGCGTTAGCGAAAGCTCCAACAGTAGCGTAGACAACGTGGTGCAAGCCACCCCGCCGTAAATGAAAAATCGGCTGGCGGCGTTCCGTTCAGGCATGGATCTCCGCACCGTAGGCAAAGGGCATTCGATACAATGCTATCTTAACTTGTTAGAACTCGCTTTATGGAAGAATAGCAACTGCACTGGCCATGCGCCCTCGATCCCTGCGAGTTTCGAAGCCGTCCGCCGAGTTTAGCCGGCTACTCGACCCTGTTTTGCACGCGCTGCAAATCGACCTGAACGACCGCCAGCGCAAACTGCTGGAGCATCATTTTGGCCTTCTACTGCGCTGGAACCAGAAGATAAACCTTACCTCGCTTCGCGATCCGGAAGAGATAGTAACAAGGCACTTCGGAGAATCTTTGTTTCTCGCATCTGCTTTGCCCAGCGGCTGTGGGTCGTTGATCGATGTCGGCTCGGGGGCGGGCTTTCCAGGTATTCCAATTGCGGTCTATCACCCCGATTGGCAAGTAACCCTTGCAGAGTCGGTGGGGAAAAGGGCCGTTTTTCTGAAAGAGGCCACCCGTTACCTCGCCAATGTAAGTGTTTGGCATGGCCGATTTGAAGATATGAAAGGCTGTTTCGAGTGGGCGGCAGTCCGCGCTCTTCGCTTGATGGAGTTGGAACGCGCGTTAAAACAACGCGCTGCCAAGATCGCGGTTTTGGTTTCTAACCGCCAAATTCAGGAACTAAGCACGATTCGTGACATCACTTGGTCGGCTCCTTTGTTAATGCCTTGGGACCCGGGTCGAGCTCTTGTGCTTGGATCGTTTTAACGAGTGCTGTTTCACGTGAAACGTCCCTGTGGTAAATTAGGACTCGGTTCGTGTTCTTGGAGACTTCCGTGGGCAAAGTTATCGCGATTGCAAATCAGAAAGGTGGTGTCGGAAAGACTACCACAGCGATCAACTTGTCCGCCTCGTTGGCGGCGGCCGAGTGCCGGGTTCTCGTCGTAGATTGCGATCCGCAGGGAAATTCGAGCAGCGGGTTGGGCTTCACCCGAGACTCTGTGAAGAGAAACCTATACCATGCATTGCTCGGCGAGCAAAGCGTGAAGGAAATTCGCTTGAAAACAGCGATCGAGGGGCTTGATTTGATTCCGGCCGACAGAAACCTTGTCGGCGCCAACGTAGAACTGGTGGCTGTTGATCAGCGAGAGTCTCGCTTGCGCGAGGCACTGGCGTCTGTTCGGGACGAATACCGCTTTGTTTTGCTCGACTGCCCTCCGGCCCTGGATCTGTTGACTGTGAACGCTCTGGTCGCGGCCGATACGCTTCTAATCCCGATCCAGTGTGAATACTTTGCCCTAGAGGGCGTTTCGGAACTGCTCGATACGATGGACCGGATCCGGCGTTCCTTAAATCCACATTTGAGGATGGAAGGGGTGCTTCTAACGATGTTCGATGATCGAACAAATTTGACCCGACAAGTCGCTGAAGACCTCCGTAAATTCTTTGCCGATGAAGTCTTCGAAACCGTGATACCGCGAAATGTGCGGCTCGCCGAGGCTCCCAGTTACGGAAAGCCTATTATTTCCTATGATTTACACTCAAAAGGGGCCGAGGGTTATATTCGCTTGGCGAAGGAGATTTTAGCTCATGACGAGAACGCAAGGGTCATCGGCTCCCCATAAGGCCTTGGGTCGAGGTTTAAGCGCTTTGCTCGCTGACCGGCCACTGGCGAGTGGCGTTACTGTGGAAGCTGAGTTCAAAGGAGCAGATGGTGAACAAGTTCACAGAATCCCGATTGACTCAGTTGACCCGAACCCTTACCAACCACGCCGCATCTTCCAACCGGATCGTCTGCAAGAGCTCGCACGTTCAATCCGCGAGAATGGATTGATCCAACCGATTCTGGTTCGCCGTAACGGGCAGCGCTATACCTTGATTGTTGGCGAGCGAAGGTGGCGAGCGGCGCGGTCTGCTGGCTTGACGGAAGTGCCAGCGATCATCCAGGATGTTCCGCCGGATCGGCTACTTGAAGTGACGCTGATCGAAAACATCCAGCGCGAGGACTTGAACCCGATTGAGACGGCGCAGGCCTTTGAGCGGATGGCGCGAGAACTGAATATTAGTCATGAGGAGATCGCCAAGCGTACAGGTAAAGAGCGTACTACTGTCACCAATCTGCTGCGGCTCCTCAAGCTGCCGCCTGATATTCAGCAGTTAGTCGCCGAAAAGCGAATTTCGATGGGGCACGCAAGGGCAGTGTTAGGCTTGCCTGATGAAGAACATCAACGAGCCGTGGCTGAAAAAGCGGCAGCGCAAGGGCTTTCGGTACGGCAAGTTGAACGTTTGGTTCAACGCATGACCGAAAAGCGCGAAGTCGGTAGCGCCGATGAAGTGCAGACAGACCCCAATGTGGCGGCTGCGCTCCTTGAAATGGAACGCATCCTGGGTACCAGGGTTCGGATTATCGCCAGGAACGATCGAAAGGGTAAGATTGAGATCGACTACTATTCACCCGAAGATCTGGACCGCATCTACTCAGTGATTGTCCGCCCTTAGATGGACTTGCTGGATTTGAACTATGGTTCCTTTGACATCTCAGGTGAAAGCGGCCGGTTGAGCGGGCAAGCTTAGTCCAAAGTTTTTGGACTTGGTGCTCGGCAGGCTGCCGCGAGTGGAAAACAAAAACGTTCTCGTCGGCTTCGATACCTCGGACGATGCCGGGGTATACAAGCTTTCCGAGGACCTTGCTCTGGTGCAGACGGTTGACTTTTTCACACCGATTGTTGATGACCCCTTTGTCTTTGGGGCGATCGCCGCAGCCAATTCGTTGAGTGACATCTACGCGATGGGAGCCAAGCCCTTATCCGCCCTTTCTATTGTGGCATTTCCTTCAAAGGGCGATTCCGACGTGCTTTTCGAGATTATGCAAGGCGGCTGCCGAAAAATGGAGGAAGCCGAATGCGCACTCTTGGGAGGGCATAGCATCGCCGATGATGAAATTAAGTTCGGATACGCAGTTACGGGTTCCATCGATCCTACCCGTATCCTGACAAACGCCGGCGCGCAACCCGGCGATGCGCTGATCCTCACAAAACGGATTGGCACAGGGGTTATTGCAACAGCCTTGAAGAGAGGCATTGCGAAGGAGAGCGATGTCAGCGAGGCTGTGGATTCAATGCTGACGTTGAACCGCACTGCATGCCAGGTGATGTTGCGCCATATCGTTCACGGATGCACAGATGTAACCGGTTTTGGCCTTTTGGGCCACGCACGCGAAATGGCGCATGCCAGCGGAGTGACTATACATATTAATAGTACTAACATTCCATTTTTGCCGGGCGCTCGCGATTATGCGGCTCGCGGCGCGATTCCCGGCGGTTTGAAGAACAATCGGGAGTTCGTTTCCTGCGCGGTTCGTATCGCCGCGCTGCTGCCGGCGGATGTTGAAGATCTGCTCTACGATCCTCAAACATCAGGGGGCTTGCTGATTTCCGTGGCCGCTGAGGATGCTCCGCATCTCAGGATGGAGCTGCAATCGGCCAGTGTCACAGCGGAAATTATCGGAGATGTCCGCCCGCGCGGTGATTCTGCGATCGTAGTTGATTGACTGCTGCTTCCCTACCTTCTACCCATATGTGGCAAGCCCCTCCCACAAACCGGCGTGATTGGAAATCGCACGGCATTCGGGTTGTTCGGTCAGGCGAATTGGATTGCAACACTCCGCAGACGCCCGGTATGACGCGCGCCGCCGCCATCACGCACGCACGGACCGGAGCGCAAAAATTATGGGCGGGAACGGTGGTTGTCCAGCCGAATGCCAAGACCGGGCCGCACCATCATGGCGAGCTGGAGACAGTTCTCTACATTGTTCGAGGACGCGCCCGCTTCCGATGGGGTGACCGGCTTGAATTTGTCGCGGAGGCTGATCCGGGCGATTTTGTCTATGTGCCGCCCTTTGTTCCTCATCAGGAGATCAACGCGAAGCCGGACGAACCTGTGGAAGCGGTCGTGGTGCGGAGCGGCCAGGAACCCATTGTGATCAATCTCGCTATCGAAACGCCCGAACCTGCCGAATC
>DASREJ010000187.1:0-21675 GCA_035652115.1 Bryobacteraceae bacterium | reverse complement strand
AGCTCCTTCGGTTAAACGAGCTGTCCGTCTAGTCTTTACCGGCGAAAAAGTGCGGCCCGACTACGAGCAGCCCGTTCCGCCACTCACCGAATCGCGCAGGTTACGGGGAGTGCCGCCAAATGCTCCAACGCCTCCAAGCGGTGCGCGCAGCGGATTAGCCAACCGGTTGATAAACTGAAAATTCCATGCCAATCAGCCAAGAATTGCTGGATATCCTTGTTTGTCCTTTTTGTAAGGGCAAGGTGATCCTCAAAGAGGATGGTAGCGGTCTGAAGTGCGTGGAGTGCCATAGAGTGTATCCGGTGCGCGATGATATCCCGATCATGCTCATCGATCAAGCAACGATCGAGCAGTAAATCTACGTGACGGTTCTCGAGCAATTACCCGAAGCCTCCCGGGTGGCGATCATTCGCCTCCGTTCGCTCGGCGATTGTGTTCTGACCACGCCGGCCATTGCCTTATTAAAGAAAACCAGGCCGGACGTGAAGATTGCCGTTGTCGTGGAGAAGCGGTTCGCGCCGGTTTTCGAAGGTAACCCCGCGCTGGCACAACTAACCGTGCCCACCTGGCGTGAAGTGCGAAATTGGAAGCCGGCGCTTTGCCTGAATCTGCACGGTGGGACACGCAGCCAGTGGATGACCGCGCTTTCGGGAGCTAAGTGGCGCGCCGGATTTTCGCATCATAGCTTCACGTTTGCATACAATGTCAGGATTCCGCGGGCGCAGCACATTCTCGACGTAAACCGTACCGTTCATACGGCGGAGCATCTTGCTTCAGCCGTATTTGCTCTAGGCGTTCCTATTCAGCCCATCCCGCGCGCGACCTTGTTTGCTTCTCCGTCGCCCATCAGCGGGCGGTATTGCGTCATTCATCCCTTCGCTTCCGCGCCGGACAAAACTTGGCCGGCTGACCGTTTTTGCGAAGTCGCCCGCTATCTGAGACTTTGGAATATCACTCCGGTTTTTCTCGCGGCGCCCGGTGACGATGCAGCGCCATTCGCGTCGCATCGCGTGGTGCAAGGAAGCCTGAATGACGCAAAGGCAGTCATTTCCCAGGCGAACGTTTTTATCGGGAATGACAGCGGACCAGCTCATATGGCGGCGGCGTTCGGAGTTCCGTCCGTCGTGCTATTTGGAAATTCAAATGCCGCGATTTGGGGACCGTGGGAAACGGAATCCGAAGTAATCGTCGCCTCCGACGGCTTGCATAAAGTTAGTGTTTCACGAGTAATTGCCGCCCTTGAACGGCTTCGCATGTTCGAAGAGGCGCACGCTTGAAAGATCTTGCGCGGCTGCTTCGCTACGCCAAGCCCTATATTCCGGGGCTGATCGCCGCTGTAATTTTCATGGCAATCGTGGGCGCATCGCAAGGCCTGCTAGTCAAGCTTCTTCCCCTCATCTTTGAGCGCGTACTGAATCCCAATCCGGGGGATAACGCTCCGGCGCGTCTCTTCACGATTCCTTACACGCACATTCAGTTTTATTTGTCGCAGATGGTTCCCGGTTTCATTCACAACATCTGGTGGATGGTCGGATTCGGAATTCTGGCTTGCTTTGTGGCTAAGGGTGTCTGCGACTATTTGGGCAACTACTTGGTGAACTGGACCGGCATCAGCGCTGTTATGGACCTGCGGCAGGAGGTCTATGACCGCGTCCTTCGGCAAGATGCGCAGTTCTTTGAAAACCAGAGCACCGGCTTGATCATGTCGGCCGTGATGAACGATATCGACAAGATTCAGATCGCTGTCTCCACCATGTTGGCCGATTGGCTGCGGCAGATCTTTACCGCCCTCTTTCTGGGGCTGGCCATGTTCAGTCTAAATTGGCAACTGTCGCTGATCAGCATTCTGGTTTTCCCCGTGGTGGCGCTTCTTACTATGCGCTTGGGAAAACGGATTCGCAAAACAACTCGGCACGCGCAGGATATGGCAGCCGGATTGAATCAGATTCTGCAGGAGACAATTACCGGACACCAGGTAGTAAAGAGCTTCGGGACCGAGGATTACGAATCCGCGCGTTTTCGCGTGGCGGCGCAACGCTTGAAAAGTAGCAACTTACGCTACGTCGCGCAACAGGCGCTCGCATCGCCGATTATTGAGATCTTTGGCGCGTTGACGTTAATTCTGCTGCTGACGTTGGCGCGCGCGCAGGTAAAGAGCGGCACAATTACCGCGGATAAATTCACGGCTTTTGCCGTTGCGCTTGTGATGCTATATGAGCCCATCAAGCGCCTGACAAACATTCACAATATTTTCCAACAAGGCATCGGAGCGGCGCTTAAGGTATTCAGCTATCTGGATCGCCAGCAGGATGTAGCGGAAAATCCGGATGCCGTAAAGCTAACGAAATTTGACAAGAGTATTAGATTCGAGAATGTCTGTTTCCGGTACCCGAACGCGCCGCAGCGAAATGTATTGGATGGCATCAACCTCGAAGTAAGAGCTGGCGAGATCATCGCGCTCGTCGGTCCAAGCGGCGCCGGAAAAACCACCCTTGCCAACTTAGTTCCGCGATTCTACGACGTCTCGGAAGGCGCCATTCAGATCGATGGGCGCGACGTTCGCAACATTCGGCTTAGCAGCCTGCGGGAAAAAATCAGCATTGTTGCGCAAGACACGTTCCTGTTCAATGACACCGTTTTCGACAATATCGCTTACGGCCGGCCGAGCGCAAAGGAAGAAGACGTGTATGCCGCGGCCGAAACCGCCTGCGCGCACGAATTTATTTTGAAGTTGCCGCAAGGTTACAAGACTCCGATTGGCGAGCGAGGGATAAAGTTGAGCGGCGGCCAGAGGCAGAGGCTCGCGATTGCGCGCGCGCTGTTGAAGGACGCGCCGATTCTGATCCTTGATGAAGCTACGTCGCACCTGGACACCGAATCGGAGCGATTGGTGCAGCAAGCCGTCACGGCGCTCATGAAGCGTAGAACTGTGCTTGTAATCGCTCACCGCCTTTCTACCATCAGACAGGCGAATAAGATTGTGGTGCTTGAAAGCGGCAGGATTGCGGAGATTGGAAGCCACGAGGAATTGCTTGCCGGGCATGGCATCTATCACCGCTTGCACGATTTGCAACACGCTGAACCAAATGCCATCATCAGCTAAAAAGGTGCAGCATAAGGCGACTGCGCCCGCCGCACCCTTGCGTAGCATGACCGGCTATGCGCTGGTACGAAGCCAAACCACTGCCGGCGAATTGACCATCGCGTTGCGCAGCGTCAATCATCGCGGACTCGATCTGCACTTTCACCATGCCTCCGAATTGGCGCCTTTTGAGAACGCGATGCGCGACTTGCTGAAGCAAAATATTGGCCGCGGTCATATCGAGATCCGTGCGTCGCTCAACAAGGAAGAAGCTGCCGCTGGGTTGGCGTGCAATTCACAACGGTTGAGGCAATACGTGGCGCTTTTTCAAGAGCTCAACAGTGAGCTTGGCCTTCAGGCGAAGCCCGATCTAAATGCCCTTTTTTCGTTGCCTGGCGTTTTGGACGGCGTTCAGGAAGTGAACCCGTTGAGGGACGAATTCGGAGTGGAGCTGGAATCCGCCCTTGCTGCATGCATACGGGAATTGAACGCCTACCGTGAGCGGGAGGGATGCGAGTTACTGCGGGCGCTTGAAACGGAAGTGGCGGAATTGGAAGAGCAGGCGGCTGAGATTGCGGCGATACGTTCGGGTGCCATCGACCACTTTCAAAATAGATTGCGCGAACGTCTCCAAAACCTACTCGGCGATTCCGGCTTGCCTGAATCGCGGCTGGTGGAAGAAGCGGCGCTGTTGGCCGACAAATCCGACATCCAAGAAGAACTGACCCGATTAACGGTGCACGCGAACGAACTGCGCGGCATTCTGGAACGAGGTGGAGAAGTAGGCAAACGTCTGGATTTTCTGCTCCAGGAAATGAACCGCGAGGCCAATACAACGCTTTCAAAGACGTCCGGCATCGGCGACGCTGGACTAACCATCACAAGTCTGGGCCTGGCTATCAAGGCTAATATCGAAAGAATGCGTGAACAGGCATTAAATCTTGAGTAGCCAGTTTTCGGGCGTCGGCCCGAGCGTGCCTCGTTCGGGTGATCGCACCCCGATAGTGTTTATCATTTCGGCGCCGTCCGGCTCCGGAAAATCTACCCTTGTTTCGCGGTTGTTGGCAAACGACCCCGGCTTGCGATTCTCGGTGTCATACACCACACGTAAGCCACGCGGCAACGAAAAACCGGGTGAGAGCTATATTTATATCTCTCGCGAAGAGTTCCTGGAACGTATTGAGCGCAATGACTTTTGGGAGCACGCAGAGGTCTTTGGCAACTTCTATGGGACTGGCCGAAATAACCTGGAACTGGCAATTTCCGAGGGTAAAGACCTGATACTCGACATCGACGTCAAGGGTGCGAGACAATTAAAAGAGAAAATCCCCGAGGCCGTCAGTATCTTCATCCTTGCTCCTTCGCGTGACATTCTGGAGCAGCGTCTACGGTCCCGGTCGGAAGATTCACAGGAAGTCATTCAGCGCCGTCTGAGAGATGCCGCGGAGGAGATCCGCAATTACAAGCAGTACGATTACGTGCTGGTGAATCGCCAAGTGGAGGAATCGGTAGCTACGCTGGCCGCAATAGTGCGCGCAGAGCGTGTCCGGCGCGTCCGCATGGAAGAACAAATTGGCCCGATTCTTAGAAGTTTTGAGGAACGGCCGCCGTCGTTATTTTGAGGAGAGAAAAATGGCTGAACATAACAGAAACGCAATGTATTGCATTCCCGAAGATTCGGACTCTAGCACCTATCGGTTTATCATCGTGGCGGCGAAGCGAGCCCGCCAATTGCAAAACGGGCAACGAAGCGTGTTACCGGCTACGAACAAGAAGCCGACCGTACTGGCAATGGAAGAGGTCCGGCGCGGATTAGTCCCTTATTCCGATCAACCTTTGGAACAGGCCACAGCACCCGCTGAGTAATTTCCGCCATGCGCGTCGTTTTGGGGGTCGGCGGCGGAATCGCCGCGTATAAGTCGGCGGAACTTGTACGCGAACTCCAGCAACGCGGCCACCAAGTGCAGGTTGTGATGACGCGCGCTGCACAAGAATTTGTGCAGCCGCTCACCTTCGCGACTCTAACGGGGCAGAAGGTCATCACGGGACTCTTCTCGCAAACGGGTGCTCCAGATACGCTTTCAAGCGCTGTCGAGCACATCGCTGTCGCCCAGGAAAATGACGTTCTTGTCGTGGCGCCCGCCACTGCAGATCTGATCGCAAAGTTCGCGCATGGAATAGCCGACGATTTCTTGTCGACGCTTTATCTCGCTTTTGCGGGGCCGGTGTTTGTCGCGCCCGCGATGAATACCGTGATGTGGGAGCATCCCGCGACCGTCGCAAACCTGAATCTGTTGCGAGAGCGCGGCGTAGCGGTCATTGATCCGGCCGAAGGATCGTTAGCTTGCGGAACCGTCGGGGCCGGACGTCTGCCTGATCCGGAAAAGATTGCCGCTGCAATTGATTCGCGGGCGCGCACCAGGCGCGACCTCGAAGGCGAATCTATCTTAATTACAGCGGGTCCAACGCAAGAGCCGATAGATCCGGTTCGCTACATCAGCAATCGTTCAAGCGGCAAGATGGGCTACGCGTTGGCGTCGGAAGCCGCGCGCCGTGGCGCTCACGTGACGATTGTGTCTGGACCCGTAGAATTGACGCCTCCGCATGACGTCGAAATAATTCGCGTTCGCACCGCGAAGGAAATGTTTGACGCAGTGATGGGGCGGCTGGAAAAAGCTACCATCATCATCAAAAGCGCGGCTGTGGCGGATTACTATTTGTCCGAAGTTCCGCGACAGAAGATCAAGAAGACCGCTATGCGCCTGTCTCTGGACCTGGAACCCACGCCTGACATTCTTGCGGCAGTCGGCGAAAAGAAGGGAGACCGGCTGTTGATTGGCTTCGCGGCCGAGACGCAAAACCTGGTCGAAGAAGCGCGCCGTAAGATGATTTCGAAAAAGTGCGACATGGTGGTAGCCAACCTGGTGAACCAGGAAGGACTGGGATTCGAGTCCGACCGCAACGAAGTCGAGATTCTGACGCGTGGGGGCCAGATTGTTCATGCCGGTCCGGCAGGTAAGGATGAAATCGCAACCCAAATCCTCGATCAAGTCGCGACCCTGCGTCTAGCGCTGCAGGCCGTGGATGCTTAGTCACGCATGACGCCTGAAAACGTCCGCGAGTATCTGGAGTTTTATCGAGATTTGGGCTTTGATTCCATCTACCGGCGTGGCGTTTCTGTGCCCGCGGAAGTCCCGGCTGCGATTATGCCAGCTCCTGCTCCTATTGTTTTACCCGATTTAGCGCCGCAGGGTGATAACTTGGCGGCGATCCGGGCCGATATCGGCGACTGCAAACGTTGCCGCTTGTGCGAGGCGCGAAAATCTATTGTTTTTGGATCGGGCAACGATCGGTCGCCGCTGGTATTCGTTGGCGAAGGACCGGGAGCGGACGAGGACGAGCAGGGCGTTCCCTTTGTCGGCCGTGCAGGCCAACTTTTGACACAGATGATAAACAACACAGCCGCTAAGGAAGGTATTCCAATCCAACGCGAGGATGTTTACATCTGTAATGTCGTAAAGTGCAGGCCGCCGGAAAATCGAACACCTCTGCCGGATGAGATGGAAATCTGCGGCCAGTTTTTATTTCGCCAGCTTATGGCCATCAAACCGAAAGCAATCTGCGCGTTAGGATCGACAGCCATGAAGGCACTGCTCAACAACAAAGAAGGCATCACCAAATCCCGTGGCAAGTGGCACAAGTGGCGCGATATTCCAGTGATGATTACCTACCATCCCTCCTATTTGCTGCGCCAGTATAACCAAACCGCGCGTCGTGAAGCTTGGGAAGATTTGAAGACATTGCTGCATTTCGTATATGACTGAGAGGTCATCCAGTCACAAACGCGGCCTGTTCATCACTTTTGAAGGTACTGAAGGCAGCGGCAAAACCACTCAAATGCGCTTGCTCGTGGACAAGCTGCGCAAACTCGGCATGACAGTTACGGAAAATCAGGAACCGGGTGCCACAACAATCGGAAGTCAGATCCGGCGGATCTTACTTGATCCCGCACATCAGGAAATGGCGCCGAAGACCGAGCTCCTGCTGATGTTTGCATCGCGCACACAGGCAGCAGCCGAAATCATCGTTCCCGCTCTGCGGCGAGGCGAAACGGTTGTAAGCGATCGCTTCACTGATTCGACGTTGGCCTATCAGGGCGCGGCACGCGGATTAGGCTTTGAGACTGTAATGCAAGTACATCGCCTCGCATTGGGCGACTTGTTACCCGATATCACCATCTGCGTCGACGTCGATGTGGAGCTGGGACTATCCCGCGCTCATCGGCGTAATTCAACATGCGCTAACAAAGACCGGCTAGACCAGCACTCGATGGAGTTTCATTTGCATGTCGCGGAAGGCTACCGGAAGATTGCGGCATTAGAGCCTCAGCGCTTTCGGATGGTTGATGGAAATGGCAGCTCGGAGGAAGTCGCGGAGCGCGTGTGGACGGAAATCGTACCGGCGCTTCCAGCGCTACCCGGACAACACTTGAGACTGCGCTAATGTCAGTTCCAAACTTCTACGGGAACAGCGGGGTAGCCCAAACGCTCCATCAGATGATCGAGCAGAAACGGCTTGCGCAGACGATTTTATTGAGTGGACCTGAGGGCATCGGGAAAGCGACCTTGGCTCGGCGTTTTGCTGCCGCTTTGTTGGGGGATCCTGTGAAAATCGAACAGGACGATCTCAGCCTTCCCACCAACCTGGAAGTCATCGACCAGCGCGAAAAGTGGACCTCAGATAAGCGTGCCGACGATCCGTTATTTTTTTCGACTCACCCCGATTTTGTAACGTTCGTGCCCGAAGGTCCGCTTCGCCAGATAACGATCCAGCAAATGCGGCTTATGCGCGAACGCGCGCAATTCAAGCCCTTACGTGGCAATCATCGCGTATTTTTGATCGACCATTTGGATCGCGCGAATGAACAATCCGCAAATTCGTTGCTCAAGATTCTGGAGGAGCCGCCGGAGCATCTGGTGATCATCTCGACAGCCGAAAATCTATATGATTTGTTGCCGACGATCCGATCGCGTTCGCTGGTTTTGCAGATGTCGAGGCTCTCGGACGCAGAGATGCAAGATTTTGCAAAGGCCAAGGGCCTGCCTGACCCCGAACTGCGCATCGTGCTTGCGGAAGGCAGCCCTGGAATCGCGGCCTCATTGGATATCGACGAGTTTCGCAACCGTCGCGGCCTAATTCTTGCCGCATTTGAATGCGCCGCCGGGCTGAAGTCGTTTTCCGATTGGGTGCAACAATCGGAATCATTCACGAACAGCCGGTCTGAGAAGCTCGATTCTTACCTGAAACTCGCCTATGGCCTCCTGGAAGACATTCTGAGCACCTTGTATGGTCGAAATGCGACGAAGCATCGAGACATACAGGCACGAATCGGCAACATTGCCGGAGCGGTTACATTCTCCTGGTTAGAGCGAGCCGTCCGCCATTTGGATGAACTCGTACAGATGGTGCGCCGCAATATACAAAAAACTGCAGCGTTGGACGCTATGATTATTAATTTGCGTAACGTATAGCAAAACAAAAGCACCTAAATAAACAATTACGGCCCAACCACCGGGCCCATCAAAAAACCATCCGGGAAATCACACGAGGATAAATGATCGAGGAGAGGCGTCTGGATTCTCTTATCAGAAAACCTGCACGCAACACCATTGGCGAAAATAAAGAACAACAAATACGTCGCCCACCTAGTGTAAAAAAGGGCACCCCGCCAGACCAAACAAACGCCGAGCAGTTCTACTATTCGAAGCAGATGCAAAGTAAGACTCACATGACAGTGGTGCTCACCGACGGCGAGCAGTTAGAGGGCTTTATCGAATGGTATGACCGCGACTGCTTGAAGCTGAATCGCGTCGGAGCGCCAAACTTGCTGCTCTATAAACACTGCATTAAATACTTATATAAAGCGGAGCCCGAATAGAGCCGCGCTACTCCGTTCTTTCTTTAGTGCGATCTTTGAACGCTAGGCGGTAAGCCCTTCGCTGGGCGGCATCTTCGTAGCGGCGCTTTTCTTCGTCTGTCTCTGGGACGACAGGCGGCAAGATCACGCGATTCCCTGCCCTGTCGAGGGCCACGAACGTGAGATAGGCGGAAGAGGTGTGTTTGAGCTGACCGCTTTGAAGGTTCTCAACCCAAACCTTGACTCCAACCTCCATTGAGGTTCGAAAAACTCGATTCACCTGCGACTTCAAACGCACCAATTCGCCGACGTGAACGGGATGAAGAAAGGTCATCTGGTCGATGGACGCCGTGACCACCGTGCAGCGCGCGTGCCTCATCGCCGCTATGGCGCCGCAAAGATCGACTAGATGCATGACATGACCGCCTAGCATGTTGCCTAGCAAGTTGGCATCATTTGGCAAGCAGACTTCCGCGTAATCCGATTGAGTTTCACGCACGGTTCGATGCTGCTGACGATCTTCGGCGCCCACAACAACTGGATTCGTTTCTTTAGTACTCATCCTGAGTGGGCCGCCAAAACAGGAAAGCGCGCCAGGTAACTGCGGCAAAAGGCGATGACTTGTGACCGTATACAAAAATCTTCCACCTCCGGCTCCAGCCGTTCCTCGCCACAAATATATTGCACCCGATACCAGCGCAGCGGCGCGTAGGCCTGCTCTTCGATACACAAAACACGCAACGAGCGATCCTCGCGCTCGATTACGTCATATCGTAAGCAGGAACGTTTTTCATCAGTCGGGAAATGCTGGCAACAGCCCTTTGAATTGCCGTGATTGCACCAACGGAAGCTCGCGGAATCGGGGGCGGCCACGGGTTCACTTGCCGCGTGGCACAATCCCTCATATTCGTCGATAAGCGGCAGCCGGCCTCCGGGAGGGTGAGCCGCGCTCGCGATCCTTTGCGGCTCAAAAAACGGGCACGGCATCACTGAGAGTATCGCAGAAATCAACTCCGTTCCAGTATGAAGATGCCAGAGACGATCAAGCAGACCGCAAGCAAGCGCGCCGCGGAAGCGCTTTCCTTTAAGGCGAACACGCTGATCAGAAACGCAACCACTGCCTCCAGCCCAAGGACAAAGACATACGCAACGCCCATATCGGCACGCTTCATCGCGACTGTCTGGCAGGCCGCGCCCGCGCAGAAGAAGACAAACACCAGAACGCTGGGAGTCAGCTTTGTCAGTCCTAATGAGAGCTTCATAAAGAGACCGCCGCTTGCGAACAGGACAGATGCTGCGATTAGCAGGACCAGATACATTCATTCAGCATAGAGTTACGATACAAGCGGCGGCTCGAATTCGATGAAGACCCTGGAACGTGCACGTACGACCATCAGCGGAGTCCCAATTGAACCCGTTTACGGGCCTGAAGACCTGAAGGATTTCGAACCAAAGAGAGATCTGGGCCAGCCGGGCGAATTTCCCTATACGCGCGGCATTCACCCCGACATGTACCGGGGCAAGCTGTGGACCATGCGGCAGTTCTCCGGTTTCGCAACTCCGGAAGAGACGAATCGGCGATACGGATATTTGCTCGATCAGGGGCAGACTGGTCTCTCAGTCGCCTTCGATCTGCCAACGCTCATGGGGTACGATGCCGACCACGCGATGAGCGAAGGCGAAGTAGGCAAGTGTGGAGTCTCCATCTCGTCGCTCGAAGACATGGAAATTCTGTTCCGCGGAATTCCATTTGGGGATGTGTCGGTATCGATGACTATCAACTCCCCGGCGGCAGTGCTATGGGCGATGTATCTGGCTGTCGCGGAACAGCAAGGCGTACCTCTGCAACGCGTTTCGGGAACGCTGCAGAATGACATTCTGAAGGAATACATCGCGCAGAAAGAGTACATCTTTCCACCGCGTCCGTCGATGCGGCTGGTAACCGACACCATTGAATTCGGCGCTCGTGAAACACCCAAATTCAACCCGATTTCGATCAGCGGCTATCACATCCGGGAAGCCGGCTCGACCGCCGCACAGGAGCTTGCGTTCACGCTGCGCGATGGCATCGAGTATGTGGATTGGGCGCTGGAACGCGGACTAAAGATCGATGAGTTCGCGCCGCGGCTCAGCTTCTTTTTCAACGCGCATAGCGACTTCTTCGAAGAGATCGCAAAGTACCGTGCTGCGCGGAAGATCTGGGCTTATGTCATGCGCGATCGGTATGGCGCGAAGAGCGAACGAAGTCTGAAACTTCGGTTCCATGCTCAGACAGCCGGATGTTCGTTGACGTGGCAACAGCCTTATAACAACCTGATGCGCACGGCTTGGCAGGCGATGGCGGCGGTGCTTGGCGGAGCGCAGTCGCTGCATACGAATTCGCTTGACGAAGCATATGCGCTCCCGAGCGAAGAAGCGGTAACGCTCGCATTGCGAACGCAGCAGATCTTGGCCTACGAAACGGGCGTGCCGAACACGGCGGATCCGCTAGGCGGATCGTATTTCGTAGAGCGGCTGACACTCGATATCGAAGCTGCGGCGAACGAGTACATCGAACGCATTGACCGCATCGGCAGCATGATTCAGGCGATAGAAACCGGCTTTCCGCAGAGCGAGATCGCCAGCGCGAGCTACCGTTATCAGCGCGAGGTGGAAGAAGGCGAACGAACGATGGTTGGAGCGAACCGGTTTCAGGCCGATGACAAGCCAATCGAACTGCTACAAATCGATCAAAGCGCGCAGGAAAAGCAGGAAGCCAAGCTCGCCGGGCTGCGCAAGCGGCGAAGCCAGACGGCGGTTCAGGATGCCCTCGACAAACTGAGCCGGGCAGGCGAAGGTACTGAAAACACCATGCCTTATATACTGAACGCCGTACGCGCCTACGCTACTTTAGGCGAGATCTGCGACAGTCTCCGAAAAGTTTTCGGTACTTATACTGAAACGACCCACCTGTAGGGCCCCTCAAATATCTGAGGAGGTATCCGAAGATATGAAGAATTCAGGCAACGGATTTCTAGGTGCCGCGCTTATCGGAATCGGTCTGGGCGTGACGGCGGTGGGAGTCGCAATGGTGATTCCGGCATGCACGAACTGGTCACTCGGGTTGTTCGACGAGGCTGTACGTAGGAGCCGCGATACTATCAACTCCGGAGTGGAAACGGCCGCATCTCTGGCCGGCAACATTTCGGGCGTAGCGCAACGCAAATTCACGGAAGCTTCGAAAACGGCTAAGGAGCATGCCGCCAAAGCCGCTGGCGCCGTCGAGACAGCGGCGCGTCACGTTCGTGAATACGCAGCCTCATAACGCCCGCGCGTTGGTATCGGTTGCGGGCCGCTAAAATGTGAACGATGGCAACGAACCGCCTCGACATCTTAAAGCAGATGGTGGAGCAGGACCCGGTCAATTCCTTCGCGCGCTACGGCTTAGCTATGGAATACGCCAACACTGGCGCGCTGGAACAGGCCGTATCGGAGTTCGAAGATCTGATTCAGCGGGATGCTAACTACTCAGCGGCATACTTCCACGGTGGCCAAGCGCTGGAGAAATTGGGTCGCATCGAGCAAGCAAAAACGATGTACGAAAAAGGCATTGCAGCATCTAGTCGAAAGGGCGACGCGCATACGCGAGCGGAGATCGAAGCGGCGCTGAACGCACTTCCGCTTTGATCACACGGTAACCCGCAGCGCTTGCTCACGCGCACGGCGCAACTCTTCCACAGGGTCTCCTAGCGGGTGGAATTCCATGGCCACGATGCGGTTGTATTTCAGCTCTATCAGCTTCCGGTAAATGTTCTCGTAATGGATCTCGCCGGTTCCCGGAATGTGGCGGCCGGGAACATCGGCGATATGTACCAATCCTGTGTAGTCGATATTTTTCACAAGTTTCTCGATCAGGTTGCCTTCTGAGATTTGCTCGTGAAAGAAATCATATAGAAGCTGTACTTGCGGATGATTCACCGCGCGTACGATTTCAAACCCTTCCGCTACAGAAGTTAAGTAATATTTGGGGTTTTCTTCCGGATCGATATTTTCCAAGAGCAATCTAACTGGCTGACCGTTGATTTTCTTGCCCTCGACGATTTCAGCGGCACGCTTCAGACCTTCGATGCAGCTTGCGTGCTGTTGCTCGCGCGGCATACCGGGCACGAGATTGCCAGACATAATGATGCATGCCGGGCAATTCAACCGCTCCATGATGGGTAGTTCGTTGCGAACATCCGCGAGGAAGGCATCGCGATCGGCAGGATTGCCGACGGTGTGCGCGAGTCCGGCGGTGATATCAAAGTTGAGGCCGAGTTCTTTCTGCTTCGCTATCGCGCGCTTAAAATCCGCATCGGTCCATTTCCGATATTCACCTACAAGCTCAACATTGCGGTAGCCCGCTTCCGCGATTTTTTCAAGCCGAAGTTCGAATGGCTGGTTGCGCAAGATTGTCCAAAGCATCACGGAAATGTCGTAGGGCGGCTTGCTCTCTGCCGATTGCGCCGCTAACAAAGGAACCGGCGAAGCGAACGCCGCGGCAGTTGTGGCCAAACTCTTTGAAAAGCTTCTTCTGTTCATAGGGGCACCAGGACTATAAGCGATGGTACGGCATTTGCGTTAGGTCTTCTTGAATACGATAGGTAACGCGATGACTGCAAAAACAATGTTGCTGCTGATCATTCTGTCATCACTAGTACACGCCCAACAGCGGCTTATCTGGAGCGATGAATTTGACCGGTCTGCGAACTCGCCACCAGACGAAACGAAATGGAGCTACGACCTTGGAGGAGGAGGTTGGGGCAACCACGAACTGGAAACCTACACCAACTCAGCCGTCAATGTTCATCACGACGGACAAGGCCATTTAGTGATACGCGCTACGCAATCTGCCTCTGGAGCCTACAATTCGGCGCGGATTAAAACCCGAGGGCACTTTTCCTTTACTTACGGGCGAGTGGAAGCGCGAATGAAATTGCCGCGCGGTCAAGGCATGTGGCCCGCTTTCTGGATGTTGGGCGACAACATCGGCACGGCCGGGTGGCCGAGTTGCGGAGAGATCGACGTGATGGAGAACATAGGCCGAGAGCCTAATATCGTCCATGGAACCATTCATGGGCCCGGCTACTCGGGCTCAAAGGGGATCAGTTCTCCGTTCAAGTTTCCGGCTGGGACCACACCCTCAGACGATTTTCATGTCTATGCCGTCGCATGGACGCGGGGCAAAATCGAGTTCTCGGTGGATAACGCCGCTTACGAAACAATTACTCCGCAGTCGCTTCTACCAGGCACGACGTGGGCATATGATCATCCGTTTTTTCTGCTCCTCAATCTTGCCGTAGGAGGCTCATGGCCCGGTGGTCCAGACGCGACCACTCAGTTTCCGCAAGATCTATTAATTGATTGGGTAAGGGTATATGGAATCGAGTAGGTTTGAAACATGCACTATCCATTCACAGCGATTGAGCAGAGTATCATTCCGCAGGCGTCTGAGGCCACATTTCAACACGTCGTCGATACCTACGCAAGCGAGATCAACAAGCTCATCTCCACCTGGCGCGCTTTCTCGGACGCAGATCTTACTTTCCGTCCGCATCCGAAATCGAGCACCGTGGCCGAGATCTTCAAACACGAACTGCTATCCGGCCGTAGATTCTTCGGCGAGTTTCTCGAGACGCCGGAGCCGGATGGCAGCACGGTTGTACCGGTCGATTTAACAGTCGACGCCTGCTGCCAGCGCATGCGGGCGCTGGCACGGCGACGTTTGGACTTTCTAGCGAACCGCACTGAAGACTGGTGGCTTACTGAGGCGCCATTCTTCGATGTAAAGCGGCAGAGAATCTGGATTTTCTGGCGCCGCGTCCTGCACACCGCGCATCATCGAAGTCAGTTGACGGTCTACCTTCGCTTACTAGACAAGCAGGTAACACCGACTTACGGACCTACCGCGGATATTTCGTGGTCGGGTGCGGACCCGACCAATACAGTAGCAGCTTCCGAACGGCGTTAAGGCAACTAAGCGTTGTAGACCTTAGTGAATGCTTCCTTAAACTTCGCCATGTCCTCTTTGGAACCCACTGTGACGCGAACCCATGTCGGCCACACCGGCCACGGCCTGCCGATATAAACCTTTTCCTTGGCCATGTCGACGCCGAACTCTTTGCCTGAGCGTTTGACGTTCATCATGAAGCAGTTGCTTTCCGATGGGATGAATTCGATGTTCTTGGAAGTCAACCAGCTAAATGTGTCTTCGCGAATATCGCCCATGACTTTCCGGCGTTCGGCAACCAAGTTCTTTACTCTCAAGCTTGCGGTGGCGCCGACCATGGCGGTGATCGGCATCATGCCCGCGCTCCACTGGCGGGTTTTTTGCAGCAGATCGGGCCGGGCAAGTGCCGCGCCCGCGCGCAGACCGGCCATGCCGTAGAGCTTGGAGAACGTGCGCAGAACGATAACGTCCTTGCCCTTTGCAACCATATCGATGCAAGGGACCACATTCTTTGAGATGTGGAAGTACGCCTCATCGATCATTACGACCGAACCGGCGGGTTTGTTAGCAACCAGGTATTCAATGTCCGAACGGCTGGTGAGTGTTCCCGTGGGATTGTTCGGATTACAGACATAGTACAAGCCGGCATTTGGAGCAGCGGCCAGCATGCCTCTGACGTCGTGGTCCCAAGTGCCTTTCCGTAGTGGGACGTTGATCACCTCGGCCCCAACGGCCTTGGCGGCGCGCTCGCCGGCTTCATAGCCCGGATCGGCTTTTACGAAGGGCCGATCCTTGGAACAGAACGCTACAACCGCTTGATGGAGCGGCGCGCTCGACCCGGCATAGATTTCGATTTCCGATTCGTTGGGCGAATAGCTGAACTTCACGCCCTCCATGTCGGCCATCGTCTGCGCCAGCTCATAGGTATCTTCATACATGTATCGCCCACCGTTCTTCACAGTGTTGTAGATGGCGTCAACGGCCTCGGGGCATGGCCCCATCGGGTTCTCGTTGGCGTTGATCTTGACAGCATCCGGCGGCATATTCTTTACCATCGAAAGCTGCGCCAACGCCCGTTCATTGTAGAACGGCAGAGCGGCGCCGGCCGCGATGAATGATGCGATACGTCCAAAATTGCGGCGGGAATAACCACGACGCATAAGATCCGCTTTTTGTGCAGAATTCAGAACAGACGGCATTTTGCCTCCACTTATTAGGTTTTCCTACACTTCACGGGACGGAAACGCGCCCGCAAGTACTGTCGACGGAGCAGGTATATATATTATGCGCAAAAAGACTTCGCGCGTGAAGGCTTATCATGTCAGGGTTGCATCCAAAACAGCAATCTCGATTCAGGAGCCTTTCTTGCCCAAATTCGTCCCCGCACTGCTGGCCTTCTTCGCTTTAGCCGCGTACCCACAGGGTAAATCAAAGCATTCGGTTCCCAAGACACCACCACCGGAGCCCCCAAAGCCATTCAACGTCGTCGAGGCAACCATTCCGGAGATGCGCACCGCCTTGGAGCAGGGCCGTGTTACGTCACATGAACTAGTGATGTTATACCTGGTACGCATCGGGATGTATGAAGACCAGTTACATGCCGTAATGACGGTCAATCCGCATGCCCTGCAAGAGGCCGACGAACGAGATCAAGAACGCGCGCAAGGCCACGTGCGCGGGCCTTTGCATGGCATTCCGATCGCACTGAAGGACAACATTCTGACGCACGACATCGTGACCACCGGCGGCGCGCTCGCATTCGAAGGTTTTCTGCCTCCTTATGATGCGACGCTGGTGAAGAACCTGCGCGATGCTGGCGCGGTGATCATTGCGAAGACGACGCTAACGGAACTGGCGAACTGGGTAGCCGGTGGACCGACGCCCATGCCCGGGAATTATAATGCGATTCGCGAGTTTGCATATAACCCCTACGATCCGCGGCGTGATCCACGCGAAGCAACCAGCGACGGAAGACCGATTCTGCAGACCGGCGGATCGAGTTCGGGGGCGGGTACGACGGCCAACTTCTGGGCAGCCAACGTGGGCAGCGAAACGTCGGGATCGATCTTGAGTCCGTCAAATCAAAACATGCTGGCGGCGGTCAAACCGACGGTAGGGCGCGTCAGCCGCTATGGCGTGATCCCCATCACGGCCGATCAGGATACAGCGGGCCCGATGGCGAAGACGGTGACGGATGCCGCGATCATGCTGGGTGCGATGGAAAGCCCGGCGCCCGATCCAAACGATCCGGCAACCAGTACCTGCACGCCGCCCCCCGGAAGAGATTACACAAAGTTTCTGAAACCGGACGGACTAAAAGGGATGCGCATCGGAATCCCACGAGCGTTCTTTTACGATCGCATTACGCCGCCGTCACGCACCGGCGAACGGCCTTCACCCCCGCCAACGACACCCACGGCTGAACGTGGCGGCAGCGTGCCCGGCGGACCCACCAGCACGCCGAGCGGGGCACCCGCAGGAGGCGCCGCAGGTGGATTTAACCGCGGCGGTGGACTCGATCCCGAGGAGTTACGCGTCATGACCGACGCTATCGACATTTTGAAGCAGCAAGGCGCGATCATTGTCGATCCCGCGGACATTCCGAGCATCACGACCCAGGACCCGGACAAAAACTTCCTGCTGTGGGGTCAGTGCGCCGGTTGGAACAACATGAAGGGCAAGGACGAGAACTGCTCCGTAGTCCTGAAATACGGCATGAAGCGCGACTTCAACAAGTTTCTTGCGACGCTGGGGCCATCTGCTCCGGTGAAATCGTTAACCGAACTGCGCGAATGGAATATTACGCATATCAACGGCAACTCGATTCGTTTTGGTGAATCGAATCTCGATATTTCGGATGAGATGAACGTCGATGCCGACCGTGCGCGGTACACAGCGGACCGGGCGAAGGATATCGAACTAGCAGGGACAAACGGCATCGATGCCGTAATGAAAGCGAATAATCTGGACGCTCTGCTGTTCCCGGGCGCGAACGGGGCATCCATTGCTGCAAAACCTGGCTATCCCACGGTGATCGTCCCATTCGGAATGGTGCCGAATAACGGTCGGCCTCCATTTCCGCCTGGCGTCGATCCCAAGCCCTCGCCCTTCGGCGTGGCATTTACCGGGATGGCGTGCAGCGAGCCGAAGCTGTTGCAAGCGGCGTACGCTTTCGAACAGGCGACGAAACGCCGCGTACCCCCGCCGTCTACGCCATAAATCCGTCTACGTCATAAATAATGTCCGTGCGGCGATTCGAAGTGATGCAGTTCTGGCGCGGCTAACGATTGATGGGCAGTTGTCGACCGAAATTTAGGCGGCGATTGCGTCCTCCTCCGGCGGTTTGCGAAGTGCGCTTTGACCTACCGCGACGGTTTTGATTTTTTCAGTGTGAATTAGCTCGCGTTCGAGCTTCGCTTCGGCGATGGCGGCACCGGTTCGAGCGCGTTTTATCTCGTACACGTGCTTCTCTTCGCGACGTGTTTCTTGTGCTTGTGAGTGCTGCTGCGAAACAAAGCCAATTTCCGCTCTGAGTCTTTCTTTCCTGCGCTTTAGCAGTTCGGCCGAAGCGCGCTGATAGGCCCGGTCATGATGCGCCTGATAACGCATATAGCGTTCCAGCCCAGGGTGGATTGTGGCTTCGCCTTCCAGGTTGCGGCGCTGCTCCTCCGTCCGCGTGACGATAAAGCAACCTTCCTGCAGACGGCTGGCTCGTTCCGCACACCAGGTGTGCTCCGCCATTTTCTTCACCAACTCCACTTCAGCCAGACAGGCGGGCTCTTCTTCTTCCATAAGCTGGTTGAGCAGAGCATCGAACATTTCTTGGTCTTCGCCTTCCAGTACTTCAAACATTCCGGTGAGACCATGCTTACGGCTGTTTTGCGAAACGGCGGCTTTGCCTTCTTCGGATTTAGGTCCGGTGCTTTTCTTTGCATTTCGGCGATTCGCCAGAATCTGTTTGAGACTTGCCATGTGAGTTGGTAGGTTCCTCCTGTGAGTGGTTCTCCGCTCGCTGGACGTGCGCGGTTCTGTTGGGTGTCTGTCCCGATTCGATTTTGAGGAGTGGTTCAGGAAGGAAACGAACTTGCATCCGCGCAAGGCATTGATAGAAAAGCGAACAAAAATCGCGATGGGTGTGACAGGTCCACCGCGATGGCCGACGCTCCCGGTTTACTGCCGACCAGGCACTGCACTTTGCATTTGCGTAATTCTAGTTTTGATGGCTGCTTCGACCTGATCAATGCTAAAGCTTGCGGCTGTCTGGCTGGGCGGATATTCGATAAAGGTCTGAAGGAACTCTATCGCCCTTCGGTTGCCTTCAATGGGGATGTAGACATTTTCTGTCATCATCTGGTCGTATAGATTGGTGGGACCGACACTTGCTCGTTCATACGGGTCCATACGCAAGTTGTACATGTTCGGTCCCCGCAGGCAGGTAAACGGTTCCTTCCAGATTGAAAGTGACCCGGGAGCGCGCTGTTCGCAGAATACGATCTTCCAGGCGTCCGGTGTCGTTGCCCCGGGCTGATAGACGTCATACCGCATGGCCACCAACACGCCGTCATCGTCGAAGTAGTAGAACTCATTGCGCGCACTCTTCGTTGTCTCTCCCAACAGCAGCGGGAGTTGGTTATAGCCATCGAGGTGGACCTTGAAAGGCTTGCCGCTAAAATCCGCGCCCCTGAGAAGGCGCTCTTTTACGCTGGTATCGCCGGCAGCAGCCAGCAGGGTGGGAAACCAGTCCAGACCCGAGAACAGCCCGTTAGTTATTTGACCGGGCTTGATCTTGCCGGGCCACCGCACCATGGCAGGCACGCGAAAAGCGCCTTCCCAGTTGGAATCCTTCTCGCTGCGGAACGGCGTGTTAGCGGCATCGGGCCAACTGAAGAAGTTCGGGCCATTGTCCGTAGTAAACACCACGACCGTGTCGTTGGCAATTCCCGAGTCGTCCAGCGTCTTGAGCAATTTGCCTACGTTCTGGTCCATCTCCCACATTCCATCCGCGTACTCATGGCCCGGACCCATGCCCGCCTTGCCACGATATTCCGGCCGTACATGAGTAAAAACGTGCATACGGGTGAAATTCATCCAAACGAAGAATGGCGTCTTAGCCTGAGCCTGCTTCTTGATGTATTCAATACACGCGCCGGTGGTTTCGTCGTCGATGCTTTCCATGCGCTTGCGGGTCAGGGGGCCTGTGTCCTCGATCTTTCCGTCGGCGTATGAGTGGATAACGCCGCGCGGATTGTAGGACTTCAAGAAACCGGGATCGGCCTGCGCAAGTTCCTGCCAGTATGGTCGCTCATGCTCCTCTTCAGCGTTCAAGTGGTACAGATTTCCGAAAAACTCGTCGAAGCCGTGCTTCGTAGGGAGAAATCGGTCCTGGTCGCCCAGATGATTCTTACCGAACTGTGCCGTCCCGTAACCGAGGGGTTTCAGCGCCTGCGCGATTGTGATGTCGCGGTCCTGGAGACCGACCGGAGCCCCAGGCAGACCCACCTTGGACAGGCCCGTACGGAACACGCTCTGCCCGGTGATGAACGACGAACGACCTGCGGTGCAGCTATTCTCCGCGTAGTAGTCCGTGAACATCATGCCCTCTTTGGCAATTCGATCGATATTGGGCGTTTGATAGCCGACCAAGCCATGCGTGTACACGCTAATGTTCGACTGGCCAACGTCATCGCCAAAAATCACTAGAATGTTTGGTTTTGCGCCTTGCGCCAGCATCGTCGCGGGCAACAGGGCGAAAATCAGGGCAACATTCAAACCTATTTGTCGCAAGCCTCTCAATTCCAGCATTTCTCCTCGCTGTTCGTCTTCGTCCGAGGATTCGTCGCAGAGACAATCCCTGGCTTCGTTTTGAGACATTGTGAGGGCCGCGCGATCTTTTTTTTGAGTCTGAAATCGTTACTCCGGCGGAGCCGTGGCCTTTGACCTCCGAATGGCCGTTTTTACCGGCACTCTGACAGCACACAAAAATTACACCTTCCACATAACGGTGTTTTATGTTAGTTTATACGCAGGCTGTTAGTTTTTACGCATCATTGCTATAAAACAGCTTTGGCGGTTTCACAATCATGGCAAAAGACAATCCTGAAGCTAATCTCACGCGCCGAGAGCGGCAGATTATGGACATCCTCTTCAACGCTCGCCGGGCCAGCGGCCCGGAAATTCAACAGCGACTTCCGGATGCGCCGAGCTACTCGACGGTTCGCACAATTCTGCGGGTTCTCGAAAAAAAAGGCTTTGTCCGGCACAAAGAAGAGAATCTTCGCTACGTTTACGAACCGATCGTTTCGCACGATGCGGCGCGGAAATCGGCTTTGCGGCGGGTCTTGCACACGTTCTTCGACGGATCGGCGCAACAAGCCGTCGCTGCACTTCTCGATCCGAAAGCTTTCCGGCTGAGCAAGGTGGAGTTAGAAGAAATCAGTAATTTGATCGAAAGGGCGAAGCACTCCTCATGACTATTAATGTTTTGCTACAGGTGACGGCTATTGAGGCCATCGCATCCATCGTACTTTTGTGTTTCCGAAGAATACCCCCGGCAGGCAAATATGTCTTCTGCGCAGTGGCGTTGTTGATAGGGATCCTGACGCCGTTCCTACCGCAAGTGCCTTTACCGTATACGCCCAAGCTGCTCTATTCCGTTGGCGGCATTCCCAACACGCTTACTGTTTCGCACCAGGACGCCTTCCATTGGAT
>DASREJ010000186.1:0-9525 GCA_035652115.1 Bryobacteraceae bacterium | reverse complement strand
AGGCTGAAGTCCTTGAGCCGCCAGAGCTGCGCCGCCGCCTCGCCGAAATCGGCAAAAAACTCGCCGCGCAGTACGGCGAAGCATAACTGCGCGCACGCCTCGCGGTGAGTTGGTCCGATTCCGAGGGAATTGCTCGCGCATCAAATGAGACCAGAGTCCCATTCATCGGCCTCGACGGCCTCGCCGTGGTTGAGCGCCGATATAGGCGGAGCATAACGGATGTGAACATCGTCATTCACCGCGAAAGCAGACGATGCTCGGCGCGTTCGAGCCAGCCACGCTGACCCACCCGGCTGGCAACAAAAATTTTCGAGGCACGGACAGCATTTGTCCGAGCCGCAGCCGTAAGAGTGAGCATATGAAGCTCACTGTCACTCTCACCGGCCAACGAACCTTGACCATCAATTTGCCCGACTGGCCGGTTATCGCCTGGGCAAACGATTGCTCAAACGGCGGCTCCTACCTCGTGGTGCGACGACACCGCGACGACGGCGATACGCTCATTTACGCAATGTATCTCTCCAGAGACCTCGAGCTGCGCGGCGGCAAACGCCTGCCCTCCAGCGCGGGCAAGACGACCGTCATCGAAACCGTCAAACTTGTCTGCGACGACATGATGGCGCATTTCCCCGACGATCACGGCGGCCGGCGCATTTTCTGGCGGCTCATGGAGAGCTGCTGCCGCCAACTGTCCCGGGCGCTCTGATCGCCCGCTGCATTCTTTTGACCAATGACAAACACTCTGATGGCCAGCGCACCGGACAGTGTCACCCGCGACCGATCCAAGGAACCTCGCTTATGAGGGTAAAAAATTTTTCTTCCCTCGGACATCTTTTGTCCAACCGGCCATGCGATGATTGTCGCCATGAACAATCATTACACCGAAATCGCTTTCATCCTCGATCGCTCCGGCTCAATGGGAAGCTGCCGGGAGGCAGCGATCCAGGGCTTTAACCGTTTCCTGCAAGAACAACAACAACTGGAAGGACTGGCGAGGCTCACCCTGGTTTTGTTTGACGACAAATATCTGACGGCGATCAACGCCTTGCCAGTAGCAGAAGTGCTGCCGCTGGATCACAAAACTTATCTACCGCGCGGTACCACCGCGCTGCTGGATGCCATCGGGCACACCGTGGACCAGCTCGAAGCGCGCCTGACCGGGATGCCGGAAAAAGTTCGGCCAGGCCAGGTAATCATCGCGATTCTAACGGACGGTCTGGAGAACGCCTCGCGCCAATACACATGGAGACAAATCGCCGATCGGATCAAACAACAAACCGAACGTTACGGTTGGACGTTCCTGTTTCTGGGCGCAAACCAGGACGCCATCGCCACGGCCGCGCAAATGAACATTGCCATGAACAACGCCGCCTTGTACATCGCTGACGCGCCCGGCACGCTCGCGTCCCACGCCGCGTTGAGCCGAAAAGCCCGCGCTATCCGCCGTGCGGCACAGCGACTCGCCACCACGCAGGAAATACACGACGCAGCCGCGCCAATGTCGGCCCTCATCGACGAAGAAGACCAAAAACGCCGAAGCTGAATGCGAACACTTTGAAGCGCCTGCGAATGGCAAATCAATCAAAAAAATTTGGGCCTTGGACAGTTTTTGTCCTACCACCCATGTCATGCTGCGCGATGTAACATGGATTTTCGTATTGCCCTTGACGCCCGGTTCACCTACAAAAGTTCCCCCCGCACTTTCCCGCAAATGACCCCGGCAGTTTCCATCGGTTTTTCAATCCCGCCCCACGTGTGAAAATCGCCCGGTTCGATCATCATCCTCCTCTGCCCCGCAGCAGCGAGCGCAGCAGACGCGGCGAAGATCATTCGCTGCGTGGCGGCTCTGAATGCAAACGCCGCCTGATCGACAAAACCATCAGACGCTCGCACGACAAGATCACTGCCATCATCTCCGCCACTTGGAGAGACTGCCCCGGTGGCGATCCAGTGCGGGCAATACATTCATGAAACTCGCAAGCTTTGAAGCCATTGCACGAGTGCTGACTCAAGCGGGCGTTCGTTTTCTTGTGGTCGGGGGCGTGGCGGTCGCAACGCACGGCTATTTGCGAGTTACCAGGGACGTTGATCTGGTAGTGCAACTGCAGCCCGAAAACATTATCGCTGCGCTCAAAGCGCTTCAGAAGCTCGGCTATCAACCGCGGGTGCCGATCACTCCAGAGCAATTTGCCGATCCGTCTGTGCGAGACTCCTGGATCGCCGGAAAGCAAATGCTCGTGCTCAGCCTTTTCAGTGATTTACACCGCGAGACGCCGGTGGATGTGTTTGTTCGTGAGCCGTTTGATTTCGACGCGGAGTTCGCTAAAGCTCACATCGAGTCTCTCGGCGAAGTGCGCGTTCCATTTGTCACTTTGCAAACGCTGATCCAGATGAAAATGGCTACAGGCCGCCAACAAGACTTGATCGATGCCGAGCAACTCAGACTTCGAGGCGATGTAAAATGAACAAGCCACTCGACTGGCGCATACCGCTGGATGCGGAGGATTGGCAGTGCGACTGGGAATCGAGTCGGCGGTTTCAAATCCGATACTGGGCATCGCTTCCGCTGCGCGATAAGATCGCGGCCATTGAGGAAATGGAAGAATTCGGCCGCGCAATGATCGAGCGCCGCCGCCAGCGCGGGCTGCCCTACATCGACCCGGACACGGGCGAGCGCGTTTGTGGCGCACTCGTCCGCGAAGAACCGCCGAAACCCGAAGCTGGCCACGAGACAAAATGAGCGCCCTGGATTTCGAGCTATGTAACAGACGAGCGAGACCCTTCGCGGCGCACGATTTAATCGTTCTCGTGAGGCACCAGCGGCGTCTGCAATGGAAAATTAAAATGCCTTCGAAAAAGTGCGCAGGAAAAGATCTTCCCGATAATCTCTCCGCCATCACGAACAAGCAAGCGTCGCCCGCGCGCGTAACTTAAAAAACGTCCGCGCAATAGTTCCGATACTCGCATCCACTGCACCTAGCGCGCACATCAGTTGGAGCAGGCATCAACTGGAGACCGATTGATTGGCGCATCTGAGTCAGCATTTCCAAAGTCGCCATCTTCCGCTCCGCGGTGAGAGCAATCGGAACAATTTCCTCTCTTGGAACAAAAAAAATAAATCCACATTCGATGGTTCGATTGAATTTCTCCTCAAGCAACAATGCGTAGCCGCAAAGCTGGGTTACGTGATTGCGACGCACGCGCTGCTCGCTCATTTTAAAATCTACCGGAAACAAGCCGCTGGGCGAATCGATGAGCAGATCGAGTTTGCCCGAAAGACCAAGCCTTTCACTAGTGCACGAGAAGTGGAAAATCCGATTGCCTTCAGTCAGTCCGAATTCAACGACCTTGCGCCTCTTTTCCAGTCGATCGATCGCATCCTCAACGGTCCGACCGTGAAGCATCTTGAAAGTGCTCTTTTTCTCCACCGGCATAACATAGTTGTAAAAAACAATGCGTGGACAATAGTCCCACTGCTTCAGATCGTGAACTCGCAGCGGCAGTAGCGCAGATTCCGCAATCATGCCGTGGCGCCTTGATCGGCAATTTCTGGCGACACACGGCCGAGGAGATGCGCATTTACCTCACGGATCTTGCGCGCGGCTTCGTCTTGATCGCAAATCGGCTGCATCAGAATTCGTGCCGGCGAATCGTTGAGTTGGGCACACAATTTCAGAAACAGCTCCTCTCGCATCGAGCGTGAGAGTTTCCCCATAAACGCGCTGAACTGAATCCTTGTGAGACCATAATCAAGACAGACCTCCGAGACGCGTGTGCGCACGCGATCATTCTCACAATCGTAGATTACAAAGGTGGTATTCTCCGATGTTTCCCGTGCCATGGAATCACCACTTAAAGGCGAACGTCTTGTAAACCTCAGCGTCGCCGCGCAGGAAACTTGCCGCACGTCGCGCCTGCTGCTGGATGATCGATCGGACCTGATAACCTTTGCCCTTGTAAGGCTCCGGCGTATTGAGACGCGCCAGGATTTTTTCGGCGAATAGCTTTTTAGTCGCGCCGTGAAGCATCCCGTTTTGCAACGTGATTGCTTCACCCAAGTTCACATGTGCAAGGACCACGCGGTCAACCACAGGCTGGCGAAACTCCTCCGCCAGATCGAGAACGAGCGATGGTTTACCCGGCCGATCTACGTGCAGGAACCCGGCAAACGGCTCCAGACCCGCGTTTAACACGGCGCCCCACACCTGCGCATACAAAATCCCGTAGCCGTAATTGAGAAGTGAATTCACTTCATCCTGCGCGCCGCGCGTCGCACGCCCGAGGAATTCCACCTTGTCGCGTACAATAACCTGCACCGCGTCCCAATAAATTCGCCCGCACACGCCTTCGATTCCCATCAATTGATGCCGGACATCGTCAATGCATCGGCCGCTGAGCCGCATCGCCACGTGCTGTTGTCGATGTAAATCCGCCGCGGCTGCGGTAATTTGTCCGTAACGAATCGGATCGGCCGTCTTCAGATATTTGCCAAAGTAGCGGAGCAAGGCAGCCTGGTTCTTGATCTTCCCCCGCACAATTGCACGCGAAAACTCCAAGCCACGCGAATCGCTCATAGCTTGGAGTTGCGCTCGACGCGTGGCCACGACCGCGTTGAGCATTGGCGAAGTAATCATTGCGTACGGCTTGCCGCCGCCCGACAAAAACGAAATTCGAATCCCGCGCTGACAAAGTTCCTCGATCAAATCACTCGATAAGCCAATGCCACGCGAGTTCACTATCACCTCGCTGATTCGGAACATCGGGAATTGATAGAGAACCTTCCCGTCCGGCCGCTTCACCACGACACGCTCCGACTTCTTCGACAGAAAGCACCCGTGCCCGGACACAATGATCTGCGAAAGATTCTCACTCTTGATCACCGAAATGCCGTCATCGACCTCGACCTCCTCGCCCTCGCGCTCTTGCGGCGGCTCGACGATCTCCAACCTCAGCGGCTCGACCTCCCGCGTGAACAAATTGATTTGCAGCGGCAACTCCGGCTTCGCAATCTGCAAAGCAGGGTAGGCGTCGCCGCCTGCCGCCGGCGTGGTAGGAACGCCGTCCCCGCCGCGACAGTCTTCGCCTTCTTCTCGCACGACACGAAGTTCGGTACTCATGAGCCTCGTCGCCAGATGTGGCTTGTCTTATCGCATAACTGCTCCTAAAAAGGAAGCCGCATTGAACTCCATCCGTTACCGGATCGAGTACGGCCCGGCCGCGCTGGACGACCTCGACGCCTTGCCCGCGCCTCGGCGAGCGCAGATTCTGCGCAAGATCGAACGCTTACAAAGCGGCCTTCACGGCAACATCAAACGGCTGCACCGCGCCGAAGCCATGTACCGACTGCGCATGGGCGATTACCGCGTCTTGTTTGATGTCGAAGGGAGCGTTATAATCATTCGTCGCCTCGGAGACCGCAAAGACATTTATGACTAAAGCGCTGGAGAAGAAGATCGATCGCACGATTCGGCGCAAGCGCGAGGAACTCGTGAGCTTGCGCGAAGAAGTCGAAGATCTGATCGATTACCTCGACATCCTCGAAGCCCGCGCCCGCGATGCCGGCAAACCGCGCCTGACCCACGCCGAAGTCAAAAAACGCTACGGGCTGAAATAGCCGGCAGCACTCGCCTGTTGTCACGCTGAGCCTGTCGAAGCATCTCTTCGCGCAACCCCTTACCGCCTTCCGCTTTTTCCGTTTCTCCTCCGCCGCATCCTCGCGCACTACGTGAAGTTCGGGAGTCAGGGCTGCAAATCAAAGGCAACGTTGCATCTGCGCTTTATCCTCAGATTACCGGCTTTTGATAGTTCGTTGAGATTAGCAGCATGAATGTCAGTCTCCCAAAAGTCGCGCTTGATCTTTTTTCGCTTGGTTTCGTCCGGCTCTTTGCTGCGGGCAAGTTGAACAAGTTGATTCAGGTCCAGCCATGCCGGAACGACTTTCAGCTTCGCATCTCCAATATCGCCGTCCAGTTTGGTTTTCGCCGGACTCATTTCGGTGACTTGATACCAACCAGGGCCGGTAACAGCCTCTTTCTTTCCTCTCGGACTCTTTCCGTGCGGCAGCCAGATGCAGTCTCCTTTGAAAATCTTCTGGCCGGCATGGGTTGACTGGTTCGTTTTCTCCACGTGCGCTTTCCAAGGATTTGGCAACACATGAAGTGTGCCCGCTTCGCGGTCGAAAACCGCATGGCTGCCGATGGAAGTCATCCGACAAATCCGTTCGGGTTTGGCGACACCCCGCTTGCTCATCACACGCTTGGCTGCTGACGACGCAACGACTTTCTCGTTCGGGCCAAGGTTGAAATAGATTTTCAAGTGCCGGGGCGTGACGAATTCTTTAGCGGAGAGTTTGCCTTCTTTGCGCAGCCTAGTCGTTTCATCGTTAGCCCATGTCTTCCAAGCTTCTTCCGGCAGCGATTCGTCTTCCTTTGGCTTTCGCCGCTCCTTTTGCGGTTTGCCCGATTGGTCGTCCTCGTCGGCTTCGCTCGTTTCAGCGCGTTTCTTCGGGAAGTCGTACTCGGCCTCACACAATCGGGAGAAGATCGTCCGCCAATGCTGCGACACGATCAAGTCCTTGTCTTGGACTTTGAGATTCTCAATCGGCTTGTAGATCACGTGACACTCCGTCAACTCGAATGCATCCTGAAACGCTTTTCGCACCTTCTTCTGCAACTCGACGTTGGAGATAGCGTCCAGAATCTTGTTCCGCTGCTCGTAGTCTAGCGAGAAATCGTCGCGTAGCCGCAACTTTCCTTCCGCGAATTCAAAGACTTCTTGCGGCAACTTCGCTGCCTCGGCGTGAAGCTTCTTCGGAATTTTCTTCGGGCTGCGTTCCCCATTCTGCTTCGGTCGGTCGATTGGCCGGAACTCTCCGTAGAGACTGGTCTCCTGCTGCTGCGCGGTGAATCGTGGCGAACGGTTCTGCAGGTCAGCGATCACCGAGCCGTCGCCGTATTTCTTCAAGTATTCCGCTGCGCGCGGCGCAAAGGCGATGTCGGCACGAACTTCTCCATTGTTCCGATACCAAAGCCCGCCAAGCTCAACGGGTTGATTCGCCTGCGGCGGCAGCGATGCCAAGACCGCCGCGTCAATCCAGTGATGGTTCAGATTGGTGCGGTCGCAAACCGCAGTGCCCTCTCTTCTCTGGATTGCAAGCAATGCGTCCTCGATTGGCGCGCGCTCTTGAAAACCGCGACGAATGCTAGCGTGTTTCCATGCGGGCTCTTCGGCCAGCCGCCGCTCTAACGCCTTCTGCCTTTGCTCTGGTGGTCTCAATGGGCTTTTCCGAGGCACGAGGGGCAAGATGTCGCCATTGCGTTTCTCGTGTTCCCAATCGAGCCTGCAGCGGCTGGTCATCCAGCCTGCGGGTGTACTCATATGCCAATCGAGAAACGACTTTGCTTGTTGCTTCGCTTGCGGGTCAGCCTTCGGGTCTTTCAACACGGCGATCTGCTCAGGAAAATACACCTCAGCGAGCTTCTGACGCAGATACCGGTGAACCAGCCGAGTTCGCGCGAGGCTGATGTCTCCGACTTCCTCGGGTAGCTTGTATTCCTCCAACAGTGCGATCTTCTTCTTAATCGCGGGCCATGCGAACGATCTTACGCGGGTTTTCCATTGTTCCCACGCGGCGATGCCACCGATCCTGTGGAAGTAGTCAAATGGCAGTCGATCCTTCTTGTCGCCCTGATTGCACTTATCGCAGGCAACAGTCTTGTTGATCTGCGCGTCCGGCCCAATACCGCCTTCGATATTTACAGGATTCTTTGGGTAAATGTGTTCGATTTGAAGGTCGCGTGCGCCAAATTCCTCTCCGCAATAGGCGCACGGGCCATGAAGGTCAGGCTTCGGGCATTGGCAAAAACGGTCGTCCCGTTTCGATTTCGGCCCACGGCGTTCTTGCTCGCGATACGGTTTGTCGCAACCATCACAATACGCGCCAAGCTCTGCCATCAACCGGAACTTCAGCTTCGCCTTCGGCGATTGATCGGGTTCTGCTTCGCCCGCTTCTGCTTTCAGCCGCATCTTTTCTTCAGGTCGCGGCAGCACAGCTTCGATGCGGATGAATTGAACGGGAAATTTGGCAGGCGGGGCGTTTTTCTTGAGCCAATTGATGAGCCGCTCGCAGCGCGTCCTCAACGCACGCTGGCTCAGAATAACCTCGGCTTCACCAACCGGCGGATGCAATTGGTCAGGTGGCGTCGAGGCCTTCAGTTGAAGGCAGTGCACACACAAACGAGCGCGTCCTTTTGCCTGACGATACCGTTTATCACCCGTTTTCTGGCGACGCCAACCTTCGGCAAGGTTGAGCAATTCTTCCCGGTGCCATTTGTATGGGTCGGTCGGCTTGGTCTGCTTGCTGATTCGTGCACCCTCCTTGACAAAGACCTGCTTGGGCAATCTCGCGTAACGCTTAAAGAATTCGTCCAGCTTCTCCTTCTGCTCGTCTCGACTAAGCGACAAGTTCGTGACCAGTTCCCACAATTGCTTAAACTCGTTTTCATCCAACCAGACTGCCGCGCTGCTGATTGCCGGCTTCGTTGCACTCGTAGTTGCGCCAACCGCGACCTTGACGTCACGGATCGCAGCCTTGATGTGCCACTCCAAGACGTTCTTATTTCGTGGCGTGTTCCGCTGAATACCTCGTGCCGCGCACCACGTGCAACCACGGAGCTGCCGGTTGTCAAAGCGCGGCTCGCGCCGATTCCAATTCAACAGTTTCTTCAGTGCTTGGAACACCGCTGCACGTTTCTGTTCGTCGGTCAAAGGAGGTTGCCCGTTCTTCCGTCCAAATTCCTTAGCGAAACAATCCAACGGTAGGCTCACGAGACAGGCGCGAAGTTCCTTCTCAACATAATCACGCGGCGGATTGAGCCTCCGACAGATTGGAAACCGTTTGCCGCGCTCCCGTGCCTTACGCAGCTCCTCCTGCACCTTTAGATCCGGCAACCACGGTTTGGCACGGCTGGTTTCCTTCGCGGCTTCCTCATCCCGCTTGGCGATGTCGGCCTTCAACTCTTCGAGCTTCTGGTCGGTGTCGATGACCAACGTTTTCAGATGACGAAGCAAAGCTCCTTTATCCGCGCGCCAGTCGTCGTCCTGTTCGCGGATGCGGTTGTACCAGTCGAATCCACGATGCTCGAACAAATGCCAGATCGCCCTCACAAAAACCAGTGGAGTAGCCTGACCTTCCCTCGCGAGCCGTCGGGCGATGAAGGGATTCACGATTGCGCACTGCTTCATGACCTCAGGCGGCAAGGCGAGAAATTGTTGCCATATCGGTTCAGCAAGCAGCGCCTTCCGGCAAGCAGTACGTTGCTCTAACGTCAGCCCTGCAAAAGCGGACTGCGGTTTGCCCTCTCGGTCGGGAGGCCAGAGAATCTCCGCAAGCTGCTTGTTGAAATACGGGTCAGGATCAGGAAGACGATTCCGCAAACACCATTGCCGAAACCGCATCAAACGCTGCCGCCGGCTGGCGCGCGTGCGACGGGCTCGGCGCAGCTGATTGCGTTTGCTCAGGTCAGA
>DASREJ010000185.1:0-35287 GCA_035652115.1 Bryobacteraceae bacterium | reverse complement strand
CCTGCCGGTACAACCTGTTTGACTCGGCGTTGGCGCTAAATGGCGCTCTATTCGTAAACGCCGCGATCCTAATCATGGCCGCGGCCGTTTTTTTCACGCGCCACATAGTTGTGACCGAGATTCAACAAGCGCATCAACTGTTAACTCCGCTGCTGGGCACCACGGCGGCCAGTGTACTGTTTGGCACAGCACTTCTCTGCTCCGGCCAATCATCCACGCTTACCGGCACCATGGCCGGCCAAATCGTGATGGAAGGATTTCTTCACTTCCGAATCCAACCATGGCTTCGGCGAGCGATCACGAGGTTCCTTGCAATAACGCCGGCTGCTTTGACCATCTATTTTGCCGGCGAAGCGGGCAGTTATCAGCTTTTGATTCTCAGTCAGGTGGTCCTGAGTTTACAATTACCGTTCGCAGTTATCCCGCTTGTTCATCTAACTTCAGATCGCAAACGCATGGGTGAGTTTGCTAACGGACTTTGGCTGAAGACTGGCGCCTGGTTTTGTGCCGCCTTCATATTGGCTTTGAACGTCTGGCTGCTGTGGAACCAAGCTTCGGACTGGACCGCCCAAAGTGGTGTTCATCGCCCGCTCATCTTCACGAGTATCGCCATTGCCGCTTTGGGTTTTTCTGTCCTGCTCGGCTACGTCATGTTCTGGCCGATTATCCGCCAGTTTCCGACACGCACCGAACGAGTGGCGATTGCCGTTGAAGGACCGGCGGCTCCCACGTGGGTTCCGCGTTCTTACTCAACGATTCTCGTCCCGCTGGACCATAGCGAGTCTGATCAGGACGCCATGGGCGATGCGCTCTCGCTGGCAAAGCTGCACAATGCGCGAATAGTCCTTCTGCACGTGGAAGAAGGAGTGACCAGCCAACTTTTCGGCTCTCAGTCTTCAACGGCCGAAATCGCCGAAGGAAAACAGTATCTCGATGACATCGTCGAGTCGCTGCAAGCGCAAAAGGTGAGTGTCGATGTCGTCGTCCGCCACGGAAATAGGCCGGCGAAAGAAATCGCTGCGGCCGTCGCGGAGGTACAGCCTGATCTCGTTGTAATGGCTTCGCACGGCCACCGCGGCATCAAGGACTTGGTTTTTGGAACCACCATTAACGCAGTCAGGCACCGTATTCGCGTGCCGATTCTGATCGTCAGTGGCGGACACAGAAAATGATCGATCTATCTAAAGGCAGAATTCTTGTCACAGGCGGTGCAGGTTTCATCGGCAGCTCTCTTGTTTGGGAGCTCAATCGCCGAGGGGCAACCAACATTCTGATATCGGACTTCCTTGGCGAAGAAAAGAAATGGAAAAACCTGGTTGCGTTACGCTTCGCGGATTATATAGAAGCCGACGACCTTCTGATGAGGGTGGACACCTCCCCGCATTACCTTGAAGACATCAGCGTCATTTTCCACCTTGGCGCTTGCTCTGCGACGACCGAAACAAACGCTGTGTATCTGATTCGAAACAATTTTGAATACACGAAAGCACTTGCCCGTTTTGCACTGCAATCGAATCTGAGATTCGTCTACGCTTCGTCCGCGGCCACGTATGGATGCCTGGAATCGCGCGTGTCGGAATCGATTCCGCTGGATACGCTGCGTCCGCTGAACATGTACGGCTATTCGAAGCACTTATTCGATTGCTATGCCCAACACAGCGGCATTCTGTCTCAGATCACCGGCCTCAAGTATTTCAATGTTTTCGGCCCCAATGAAGCGCACAAAGGCGACATGCGAAGCGTCGTTCACAAGGCGTTCTATCAGATTCTTGAAACGGGACAGGTGTCTCTATTCAAAAGCTATCGGCCGGAATTCCAACACGGCGAGCAACAGCGCGATTTTGTTTATGTAAAGGATGCGGTTGCGGCCACGATTTACTTAGCTGAATGCATCGATGGCGGCGGATTATTCAACATCGGCTCCGGACAGCCCAATACGTGGCTCGCTCTAGTAAAAGCCATATTCGCATCATTAGGTCAACCGCCGAATATCAAGTTCATTGAAATGCCGGAACAACTGCAGGACAGATACCAGTACTACACATGCGCCGATATCAGTAAACTTCGGAATGCCGGCTTTACGCAACCCATCATGCCGCTGGCCGACGCCGTTCGAGACTATGTAGTTAATTATCTAATTCCCGACAGATATTTGGGCGATGAGCCGGCTGAACCCCGCCTCAAGCGATCCGACGCCGTGCGTTGACTCACGCGTTCGCAGCGATTCTTATACTGTAGATATGTTCTTTCGCCGAACACGTCCGAAGATTCCGACGTTCTCTGAGCGTGTCGACCTCTTACGGGGCGCGGGTTTCGGCATTGAGAATCTCCCCGACGGCCGCGTGAAGGTCTCGAAGCATGGCGTTGCGGCGATTATTGGAGACGAGGGAAAGAATCAGCCTGCCATTGAAAAGGCCGGTGTTCTTATTGGAACGGACATCGCTACGCTACTCAGCGCCGGATATCAAATGTTTCTGGAAACGCCGAAAGGCAAGTGCTTTCCTGCCACTGCGGAAAAATTGAAAGCGCTTCATGAATTCGAAGAGGACGTGAAAGAAGCGCTGGGCTTGGAAAGCCTATATAATACTTCGCTCGGAACAACAACTCCGAAGCATATGTACGACCGAGTCTTCAAACGCGATGCCGGTCAACAACCGAAACCTTGGGAAAGCAGGGACCATCGCATTGTGCCGCCCGAGACCAAAGACTCAATGCACAACGATACCCAAGTTCCGGCTCATCTCGCGGAATAAAACCGCCGCATACAGATCGCCGAAATCAATAACAAACGGCTGCACCTTTATGTGGCGGCCCTGATCTTTTTTACCTTGCCGGTTCAGCGATGCCGCCAACATCGTGCGGGCCCGTAAGTCCCGATCGCCACTCTGCTGCACGATGTTCTGCCAAATTTCCGCCGCATCGCTGTAATGGCCGCCCAAAAACAAGCCGTAGCCAAGAACAAGCACCTTCGCCTGCTCATTAGTTGCTAGTAACGAAGAAGCATTCACCTGCTGTTTCCAAGAATCGGATGGACCGTTTGCGGTTGCAAGAAGGGCAACAATATTACCGGAGGAGTTAGGCCTTTGGTCGAATTGCTGAGCTTGCGCAGCAGTTTGCTTCGCCGTCGCGAAATCGTTCTCCATCATCTGCCACACCGCCAACTCGCTGTATGCAATGGCATGCGCGGCAGGACTTGCAAAGTTGGCGCCGGTCAATAATTCCGTAGCTTTTTGCGGTTGACCAGATAGTTTCAGCCACACGGCGCGAAACAACGTTTTTACGTCGGGATTCGTAATTGAGGCAAACAGGCGTTCGGCAACGACGTTAGCCCGCGAGACGTCGCCTTCCAATAAGATGCAAAGCGCAAGCTCGGGCAATACCGCTGTGTTGTTATCCATGCCGACTAATAACTTCTCTGCTTCCGCAAAGCGGCGAGATTCAAACAGTCCATCGGCAAGCGCCCGACGCACGGTAACGTTATCCGGATTCAAGTCCAGCGCTCTTTGCAAATAGCGCGTTCCATCCGCGGTATCGCCATTTAGAAAACTGAGCGATCCAAGCGTCACAAGCACGTCCGATTCATTAGGGGCAATTTGAAGCACGGCGCGAAAAGCCGCGGCTTGCTGGGTTAGCGGCGCATGCGATAACCGCGTGAGAAAAGCATCAAAGCGAGCTCGATCATAGGGTGTGAATTCGGCCTTATGGCGAGATGCACTCTGAAGCAATGCATTCAAATTCTGCGGTTCGCTCTGCGCCTCCGCATCCGCCAACGCTATATACGCAAAGCCAAACGATGGATCGAGGCTGACCGCTTTGGTCAACGCCGTTATCCGATCGGACACTTTAGCGGTGGTGACAGCGGCGACATAGGCCTGAAGCGCACGGTCGTTCTTTGTTGAAAACGAACTCGCTCCGCTATCCAATCGCTTCGCCAATTCATTCAGCAGCGGGAGAACTCCGGCGGAAGCTGGACCGGAAAGATCCACCGTCTGCCGGTCTTTTTGAGTAGCATTGTCGGTAATCGCAGCTTCGATATGGATGCGATCGGCGCGCTGTGTGACAGTGACGCGCAGAACTTCGTTTGCACCGTTTTGATACGCGCCAGATTGATCGTTCACCAGCACCGGAATCAGCGAATGCGAAGTCGACAGATCGGTTTGCAACACAAGCTGGACGGCGCCTGCAAGCCAATCTGAAGAAGCGTCATCTATCAGAATGTTTCCGGGTGGTATGGCGATGCGCGTTGACGATAGTCGCGGCGCGCGTGCGCAACTGAACAGCAACAGACAGAGAAGGGGGAAAAACCGGAATGAGAAACGCAGAGCGTCTTAATTATAAGGGCTTGGGATTTTCTAGCATCAATTGCTTAAATGCCGGCTCAGTTTTCAGCACCGCGAACTCCGGCATCGCCGGAATTTTTTCGCGATCTTTCACGCCCTCTTCAAGCGCCTTACGAAGGTAAATGATGGCCCGATCGTTGGCGCCGTTTCTTGCGTACATCTTGGCCAGATACAAATGAAACATGGCGCGTTCTTCGACAGTGCGTTCCTGCATGAGCGTACCGAACGTGCTGTGATGTTCGAACACGTCCGGGTCAAGTTTCAGCGCTTCCTCGTACCACTTGCTCGCTTCCTTGTAATCCTTGCGAGCAAAGTAAGCGGCGCCTAGGTTAGCGTCCACCGAAGCGGACGGTTCCGAATAGCGCAACGATCGTTTATACAGGCCGATCGCCCGGCGATAACTCTTTCGCGCGTAATAAATCGTTCCGAGATTGTTGATAGCCTCACTGTACTTGGGGTCGAGCTTAATGGCTCGCTCATAATTCTTTTTCGCCAAATCGAGCTGAAGCATCTGGTGGAACGCGATGCCGATCTTATTCGCGAGCACGGCTGAATCGGCGGGTCCCTCGCGATACATATCGATAGCCTCGCGATACATTTTGCGAGCCATGTAGATGTCGCCGCGAAGCTCGGGCGTGACGAGAACCGGCGGTCCAATCGGCTTGGCCAGCGGAATATTCGATACCGAGGCGTGAAGATCTGTGGAAGCGGGCGCAGTTTGCTGCGCCGGCAACGCGGCTGCTGAAATCAGAACGGCAACTGCTCCCCGAGCGAGACGTGACAGCGAAAAAGAGATCATGGCGATCCCCCTTTGTGCTTACTATATACCTTTTAAAGTGACGTTGGAGCTTTTTTCCGATAGTCCCGGATCAGTGAAAAATGCTCTTCAGTTTGTCGAAGAAACCGTGCTTCTGCTGATCCTGTTTGTTTTTGACGTTTTGGGGGTTCTCGGGATCCGCAGGAGAAGACATACCCCCTGGGGGTACTGGGACGTTAGGTAAAGTAGATTGTCCTTGCGGCGATGCTGTCTCCCAGCCCGCAATTTCCGTGGATCCGCCTTGGTGAAGCGGGCAAAACTGAGCCGGTTGTGTGCCTAGAAGGTAATAGTCAGTTCCTACCTTCGGGCAGGCGCTGGTAGCCAGTTCGCCGCTATCGGGATCTACCTGCGCACTCACCACACCTTCAGGAACGTCGAAGTCACTAACGTCTCTGTATTGACGATGTTTGTGGGCACGCTTCATGAAGTCGGTCCAGATTGGCAGCGCGGCTTTAGCCCCATCGAGTTTCAAGTCCTGATAGTTATCAAGCCCGACCCATACGATGCAGAGCAATTTTGTGGTGAACCCTGCGAACCACGCGTCGTGAGAGGTGCCGGTTTTTCCGGCGGCCGGGAGGGTGAAACCCCGGGCTCGCACGCCAGCGCCGGTCCCGCTGCGCAAAACCTCCTGCATCAAACTGATCATCAGGAAGTCGATCCGCGGGTCAAGGATCTTCTTGGTTTCCAATTGAGAAGCCCACGAATCGCCGCCGGCTTTGTCTACAATCCGCTCGATCATTCTTGGTTTAACCATGACACCGCGGTTTGCAAATAACGTGTAAGCGCCCGCCATCTCCAGCGGAGTGACGTCGTAAGCGCCTAAAGCCATGGCCGGTGTTGGGCGGATGTCCGCCAAGCCGGCTTTATGCGCGAGATCGGCCACGGCGCCGTAGCCAGCCGCCTCTGCTACCTCCACTGCAGGTACGTTCAACGATTTGGCAAAAGCTGTCCGCAGGGTGACATCGCCTTGCCACTCCCCTTTGTGATAGTCGGTTGGCTCGTAGTCTTTGCCATTAAAAGCAAACGTTTCGGGTTCGTCGTGAAAGATAGTCGATTGCGTAATGGGGTCGGGATGATCCCACAAGCCGGTGTTCAAGGCCGCAGCATAGACGAACGGCTTAAACACGCTGCCGGACGGACGCTTGGCAAGAATGTGATTGAGCTGGCTTACGCCGTAATTTCTGCCGCCAATTAGCGCTTTGATCTCACCCGTATGAGGATCTAAGCAAATCAAAGCGACTTGCGGCTCTTCTACCGGACTACCCGTTTTGTGACGTTTTGCAAGTATCTCATCCACCTCGTGCATGCCGGATGCAACCGCTTCAGCCGCATCGCGTTGCAGATCCAAATCGAGAGTTGTGTAGATTTTCGATCCCGAATCCTGGAAGTCGCGATCCTGAAACTGGTCGGCGAGTTGCTCATTGACCAGGTCGACGAAGTAGGGCGCGTCGGCTGATTCGATGCCCTGCTTCGCAGTCACCATTGGAGTTTCAACCGCGGCATCATACTGGGCTTGCGTGATGTAGTTGTTTTCGAGCATTCGTGCCAAAACAACGTTGCGGCGATTTCGCGCGCGCTCCGGCCACCGGACAGGATTCCGGAAACTGGGCTCTTGAATTAATCCCGCCAGTGTCGCCGCCTCAGGAAGGGTAAGTTGCCGGATATCCTTGCCGAAATAGGCTTGTGCCGCTTCGCCAAAACCACGGATGGCAAACGAGCCGCGGCGCCCCAAGTCGACTTGATTGGCATAATATTCAAAAATCTTTTGTTTGGTGAGCTTCCGCTCCAAGTGAATGGTGATCAGCAGTTCGTCGAATTTACGCGTCCAGGTTTTGCGGCTGTCAAGCCATAGATTGCGAGCCAACTGCTGGGTTAAGGTGGATGCCCCCTGCGCATTCCGGTGCTCACGAACATCGACGAAGACAGCTTTAATAATTCGGATAGGGTCGAATCCCGAATGCTGAAAGAAGCGCTTGTCTTCAATGGAAATTACCGCTTGAATGAGAATCTGCGGAATGTCGTCGTACTTGACCAGGCGGCGCTTTTCGCGATTTTTGTCGTACAAACTGCTTAAGAGCTGCGGCGCCAACGTATATTCCGTTCGCGCAGTGTTATCACTCAACGAAATGATGGATGAAATCCGGCCATCCGCGAAGCGCAGAACTCCGGCGTCCGACCCCGGATAGGAGTGATCCCCGGGAAAGACCTCCAACGCATCCGGACGCATATGGTACCAGCCCCCGGCATTCGTTCTTCCATCTTCCACATAGCCGGCTTCGCGCAATTTCGCCGCGAATTGCAAAGGTGTACCCGGATCTCCCACTCCTACAACACGCGGGGCTGCATAGAGCAGTGATGAGTTTGGAAACGGCCCCTGTGCCAGCTTCTCATCGGTTAGCCGGGCGTACTTCATGTAATACGCCGACACCACTACCAGCGCAATAACCGCAACGGCTATAGCGCCAAACAGAATGAAACGAGCTAAAGGAGAAGGAGAACCGGAAGCCGCTTTGCGGGTTGAACCTGTTTTTCCGGGAACTCGAATGCGAATGGGCAAATTTGAACCTAGCTTTATCCGCGGATAACGTTTTGCTGCCCAAAGGTATCGGGGCTGTGCAAATTCGGTTCCGTCGACCCAAACATCCCCTGGCTAGCAGGCTGCTTTCAATCCCTTGGACGCCGGAAGAATCCCTTAGTTACTTCGGGGTTTGATAATACGATTCTAGCTCTTTCCAGATGTCATCGTCGTGCGGCTGCCAATCCGGAAAGTGATGGCCGGTAATTTGCAATTCTTCAATACTCAAGGTGCCGTGTCCAAATGGACAGATCAGTTCCGTACGCGGACGGCCGAACGTGACCAGATGACCCCACGAACCGGAGTTGATGGGCATAATCAACCGTCGAAGACACGTTCTGCAGCGCCGCCGCTGGTCCCTTAGGATCAATGAAAGCAATCCGGCGCCTAGCAGCCAGACTCCCAACATCAGAAAGGTGTAGAGCATGTCGTGCAGGAACAAGGGCGGATGTCCGTATCCTGCAATCAGGCGCGGCTTCGGATAAAAGAACGCCAAGGCAGCTTGCAACACGTACACAGCCCCCGCACCAATCGCCAATTTGGCGACCAGATAGAGCCAGTACTTCATTACTTTCATTAGACTCCTCCCGCGCGGCGACGGTTCCTGACCTTGGAATCGTTAATTACGCAGCAAGTTTCTGGCCAGGAAAAGAAGGTTAGCGGGCCGCTCGGCGAGGCGCCGCATAAAGTAGGGGTACCAAGCATCGCCATAGGGAACGTAGAGTCGCAATCCGTAACCTTGGCTGACGATCTTACGCTGAAGATCTCGCCGTATTCCGTAGAGCATCTGGAATTCAAAACGATCTGGACCAATAGTTTGTTCCCGAATATGTCGTAGCGCTTCGCCGATGATGTTCTCATCGTGACTCGCGATGGCTGGATATGTACCTTCATCCAGCAAAAGCTTCATCAGCTTGACGTAGTTGGCATCCACGTCCTCTTTTTTCGGAAATGCAACCGCCGGGGGCTCACGGTAAGCGCCTTTGCATAAACGGATGGGGATTCGCCGCTCCGAAAGCATTCGAATGTCCTGTTCGCTTCTGTAAAGATACGCCTGAATTACCGCTCGGACAGAGCCAGGAAATTGTTCTTGTAGCCGAGTGACCACACCGAGTGTGCGATCCGTATACTCGCTCGATTCCATGTCGATCTCAACGCGGCTGCTCATTCCGAGCGCGCGATGGATTAACTCAATCACGTTATTGATACACGCCTCTTGCGAGAAATCCAGCCCGAACTGCGTCAGCTTGATCGATACGGTAGCAGCTAATTTGGCCTTCTCAATAGCACACAGCGCGGCTAAATAACTGTCGCGTGACTGCGTAGCCTCTTCGAGAGACTTGACGTTTTCACCGAGGAAATCTAATGTTCCCTCTATTCGCTGCCTGGACAGATCTTTCAGGACGGCTACTCCGTCATCAAGAGTCCTGCCGGCTACGAATCGCGATGTTAAGCGCCTGGAGACGCTGGAATTCTCCATCCAATGGCGCATCGATTGGTTTGTGGATAGGTATAAGAGCGCTCGGCGCAGCATCAATAATCGTTTGCCCGAGTCGGGCAATCCGTATCAGTTGGCCGCGATAGTGCTTGGCCCCCTTTAACAATATAGACGTGAGAGGCCGATTGATTTCTTCTTAAGCGAAGACAGCGTGACTCGTCAGAGCAAGCCCGGTGCCCAGCAGCGCACCGACCAGCACATCGCTAAGGAAGTGCATGCCAAGAAGGATTCTTGACGTCGCAATGAACAGAGCAAAAAACAACAGCGGCCCCAGTAAAACCGGATAGAACGTTCCGATTGTGATAGCGACTGCGAAAGCAGTAATGGTATGACCCGATGGAAACGAGAAGCGATCCGGAGGAAGCAGATTTGCCCAAACGTGAGGTTCGATTTCACACGGGCGCTTGCGGCCGGAAATCTTCTTCAACAACACGAATAGGCCGACGCCAACGATAGCCGCTGAACCTGCGGCGGCAATTGTTGTCAGGCGGCCATCTCCTCCGAACAGCAATACACATAGGCCTAGCAGATACCATAGCCAGCCGTCTCCAGCCCGCGTTGCGGCAATCGCAGACAGCCTAATCCATCGCGGCGCAGGCCATTTGTTCACTTTTCGCATCAGCTTGTGATCGCCGGTCGCGATGAGCTGAAGCATGCTGTGATGGGCTGTCATCGAATTGCGCCTTTAGAACACCAGTGTATGAGATGGACCATAGTTCGCCACTCTCCGCTTCATTTGTAAACGAGAAGACGTTACGAACCGGTGACAACCACACGAAACATTTATGAAAGTTCTTGTTTGCCAGTGGTGTTTTCGCAAGTAGGATAGTGAATTGCAGCCTAACTCCACGTTGGACTTTATTTATTTCGATGCCGGCGGCGGACATAAGAGTGCCGCTTTAGCTCTACAAAGCGTGATTGAGACGGAGGGGTACGGGTGGAACGTGCGCCTGGTCAATTTGCAGGAAGTTCTAGATCCGTTGGACATTTTCCGCAAGCTTACCGGCTTACGGCTGCAAGACATCTACAACCGGTTGCTAGCAAAAGGGTGGACGTTAGGCTCAGCTTACCTGTTGCCGATGATGCAAACGGTCATACGGATCTATCACGCAAAGACCGTCAAGCTTTTGGTGAATTTCTGGAACACACGCAAACCCGACATGGTGGTTTCTTTGGTGCCGAATCTGAATCGCGCTCTTTTCGAGAGTCTGAACAAGGCCATGCCGGGAACGCCGTTTGTCACGATCTTGACCGACCTAGCCGATTACCCTCCGCACTTTTGGATGGAGAAGCAACCTCAATACTTCATTTGCGGCACCGATAAGGCGGTGGAACAAGCTCAGGCACTGGGGCATCCTGCATCGAGCATCTTTCGGACGGGCGGAATGATCTTGCGACCGGCCTTCTACCAGCCTGTTAACTTCGAAAAAACAGACGAGCGGACGCGGCTTGGTCTGCATCCCCATCTGCCAACAGGAACTGTTCTGTTTGGCGGTGAAGGCTCCAATGTCATGTTTTCGATTGCAGAGAAACTTGGCAATTGCGGTTTGGATCTGCAACTCATCCTGATTTGTGGCCGCAATACGCGTTTGAAAGCGCGGCTTGAAGCGCTCCGAACCCGAAACCGATTGTTCGTTGAAGGTTTCACAAAAGAGATTCCGTACTACATGGCTCTTTCCGATTTCTTTATCGGCAAGCCGGGTCCAGGCAGCGTTTCAGAAGCGTTGAAGATGGGGCTGCCGGTTATTGTCGAGTCGAACGCCTGGACGCTTCCGCAAGAGCGGTTCAACGCCGAATGGGTGCAAGACAGAGGGGTCGGGATTGTCCTGAAGAATTTCCGGCGGATCAACGACGCGGTAACTTTGCTGCTAAACAGCAAGCACCTTGACGAAATGCGCGCTCGCATTCATCAGATGAACAACAACGCAGTCTATGAAATTCCGCCAATTCTGGAACGGATTTTGTCACAAAACGTGCAGCAGCCCGAAACTGATGCGTTACTCCCGCACGATTAGCTTCGGATTCTCCGGCCATGCATGTTTCGGGTAACGGCGGCCTAACTCGCGCCGAAGTTGTGGATAAAGGTTCTTCCAGAAGCTTGGCAGATCTGTGGTAACTTGCACCGGGCGACGGTTGGGCGCAAGGAGTTGTACAACCAGCGGCACCGATCCGCGAGCAACCGATGGCGACTGCGTCATTCCGAAAAAATCTTGCAATCGTGAAGCTACCGAAGGCGGCTGCCCTTCGTTGTATTCGATTTTCGCTCGCCGGCCACTCGGAAGAATGACGTGAGTAGGTGCAATTTCATTAATTTGCCGCATAGGCAGACCGGCTTCTATAGCTGAAATCAGGCCGCCGCCGCGCGCGGCGTCACGAAGTTCTGCAAAGCTCGAAAGGCCCGTTGCTATTTGGCGCAGCGCTGCAGCAACGGGGTCAGCTCGGATGTTTAAATCCGGTGCATGTTGGTGCGCGAAACGTACGCGCCGCAAGAAACGATTCAATTCTTCGATATCGGCGAATCGCGCGATGCCCGCCTCCATAGCCTTTGCGCAAAGCAGGTCAGCAACCGCATCTCGGTCGCGCGGCACAGATCGTGTTTCGTCAATCTTCAATTTGTCGTAACGGAAAAAGCTGAGCTGTTCAACGCGCTCCGCCCCACGATTCCAGGACAGCTCTTCGCAAGTTTCAAGACGATCTGGAAAATATTCGAGCAACCAATCCGGTTCGATGTGACTTGCGATTCGGACGAAGGCCACCCCTTCGCCGCTACGCTCCTCGGCCTCAATCGCAACTACAAAGTCACTCCGCGCCGAGCTACTCCGATCTAACTGAGCCGAATTACCATCGCAAAGAAGAAGCGTATCGCCGCGCCTGCGAGCAACGCGATCTGGGTACGCCAACAAAAACGCTTTCTCTATCGCGTGTTCGTTTGTCGAAAGAGCTTGATCAACAAGAGGCGACTTGAGCAATTGTTCTCTGACACGGCGGCCAACGTAATCCAGATCGGAGGCGAGGATTGCCTCGATGTCGGAATGAATAGGTGAATCTCGTTCCGCGTCAAACCGCAACCGGCCTTCAGATAGACGTGCAGTTATTTCGCAGGCTTCCTGCCTCGCGCCCATAGCCGTCGCCGCGATGACGAATCGCGCTAAACGGGGCGCGACGGGAAGCGCCGCCATGCTGCGGCCCTGCTGTGTAATTTGCAAGCCCTCATCCAGCGCACCCAATCGTTGCAGCATCGCTTCGGCGCCAGCAACAAGCGCGTTAGGCGGAGTATCAAGCCATGGTAATTCCTTCCAGTGAAGCCCAGAAGCTGCGAGTTGCAGTATTGTGGGCGTCAGATCAGAATGTAGAATCTCTGGATATAATTCCTTCGGCCTTCGCACGAAATCGCTTTCGCTATATAGCCGAATTGCAATTCCAGGCCCTGTGCGCCCCGCACGTCCGGAACGCTGAATTGCTGAAGCCTGGCTAACTTTCTTTACTTCGAGTCGTGATAAGCCGCTCCACCAGGAATGTGTAAGAACACGGGCCAAACCGCTATCGACGATCGCACTTACTCCGTCGATCGTCACAGAACTCTCCGCCACATTCGTCGAGCAGATAATCTTGCGAACTCTAGAGGGCGCTACTGCTTCATCTTGTTGTTCGGGACGCAGATCCCCATGCAACGGCAACACTCTTGCGCCCGTTTGACGCGCTACTGGTTCGCAGGCCTGAATCGCGCGACGGATCTCCGCCGCCCCAGGCAAGAACACCAGCACGTGGCCAGCGGTGGCCATAGCAGCCTCGCCTACGGCAGATGCAACCTGCTGTTCCAACGGCTCTGATGAGTATGGTTTGTACCGGATGTCGACTGGAAACATTCGGCCCGGCGCTTGAATGATTACGGCTCCGCCGAGTTGCGCCGCGAGTTCTTGCCCATGCAAAGTGGCCGACATCAAAACTAATCGAAGATCTCGGCGTCTTCGCTGCAAGTCTCTCAGCAGCGCCAGAGCGAGATCTGTCTCCAAATGCCGTTCGTGAAACTCATCTAGAATGACCACGCTGACATCGCGAGGCTGCCGGTCCGAAAGCAATTTTCGCGTCAGAACGCCTTCGGTCACATACCAAAGCCGCGTTTGGGAGCCGCCAACCTGTTCAAAGCGAACTTGATAGCCCACGGTCGCGCCAACGCGTTCGCCTAATTCTTCCGACACATGGCGCGCTGCAAGCCGCGCGGCTAATCTGCGTGGCTCCAACACATAAATTTGCCCGGGAAATACTTTGAGCAACGCTCCCGGAACTCGTGTAGTTTTGCCTGCTCCAGGTTCGGCCTGCACTATGGAAATCGTGTTATGCTGAATGTATCCAACGATTTGCGGGAGCAGTGGATCGATCGGAAGCGATAATTTCGTCATTCTCCGTGGCTTCTTCTCTTGCTCAAAATGCCTGAATCAGCTTAGTGTAGGCGCGCGATTTTCACCCCAGCATGTGCGGCATTGCAGGATTTACTCACTTCGGACGGCCCGCCTCCCCTGGCGTGTTGCGCGGAGCAATTGATAGCCTAAGACACCGCGGGCCGAATCAGCAAGGCACTTTCGAATCCACCGGCATTTCCCTGGGAGCCGTCAGGCTCAAGATTATCGATCTTGAGGGCGGCAATCAACCGATACAAACCAGTGACGGTGAGTATGTTGTAGTCTTCAACGGCGAAATTTATAACCACGCCGAGTTGAGGCGCGAACTGGAAGCTTTAGGTCACAGGTTTGAGTCTCACTGCGACACCGAGGTAGCTCTGCGCGCATTCGTGCAGTGGGACATCAATTGTTTTCGACGCTTTCGTGGCATGTTTGCCATTGCCTATTGGCAGAATTCGCAGCAACGCCTGGTACTCGGTCGCGATCGGCTGGGTATTAAGCCGCTCTATTACACACTTCAGGCGGGCAATCTTCACTTCGCGTCTGAGTTAAAGGGTATTCTTGAACATCCCGCTATTCCGCGAAAAATCTCTCCAGATGGTCTCCGATACTTTCTTTCGTTGAACTATGTTCCGACGCCATACACGCTTGTCGATGGCATCGTAAAGCTGCGTCCGGGAACATGGCTTGAATATCAGCGCGGCCGCATTCACACAGATTCCTATTGGAACAACAAATTTCAATCACAGGCGGTTAGTGCTGATGAAGCTTGTGAACAATTAGACACGCTGCTAAAGAGTTCGATCAGGGAGCATTTGATTTCGGATGTTCCGCTTGGAATTTGGGCAAGCGGCGGTCTGGATTCCTCGACCATTCTGCACTATGCGTCTGAAGTATCTTCACGCAAGCTGGAGACGTTTTCCATTTCCTTTGCGGGCCGTCGTTTTGACGAGAGCGAATATTTTCGTTTGCTCGCGGAGCGCTACAACACCATTCATCGTGAATTCGATTTGAGCGCCGACTTGGACCTTCCGTCGGCTATTCACGACATCTCTCACTATTCCGACGAACCGAGCGCAGACGCGGGAGCGCTTCCAGTTTGGTTTTTGTCGCGAATGACAGCAAAACATGTGACGGTCGCCCTGAGCGGCGAGGGCGCAGATGAAATTTTTGGCGGATACCAGACCTATCTTGCCGACCGTTATGCAAACGTGGCGCGAAGACTGCCTCAAGCGATTCTTCGTGGCGCGCTCAGGCTCGCCGAAGCAATTCCTGTATCGGACGAGAAGGTTGGTCTCGAATACAAGGTAAAGCGCTTTATCTCAGGGGCCCTTCTTCGTGCAGACGAAGCGCATTTTTATTGGAACGGAACGTTTTCGGCCAACGAGCAAAGATCGCTCGGCGTTCAATTATCACCGCAACCCGTCGGCACTCTATGCAACAGACTTCCCGATATACCTTCGCGGCCCGACGTGATCAATCGGTACTTGTTCGTCGATCAGCATTACTATCTTCCGGACGACATTCTTTATAAATGTGACCGCATGAGTATGGCACATTCGCTGGAAGTTCGTCCGCCGTTTTTAGATCATCGCATCGTTGAGTTTGCGGCCGGCTTGCCGTCGAATTTGAAAATTCGCGGACGCAGCACAAAGTTTGTATTGCGAGAGCTGGTGAAAAGGAAGCTTCCCAACGCCATTCTGCAGCGGAGAAAAGAAGGGTTGGACATACCCGCGCACGAATGGTTGCGAGGTCCGCTGCGGCCACTGGTTGAAGATGCTTTGGGATCGGAATCTGTTCGAAAAGCGGGTTTGTTTTCACCAACGGCAATCAATTCTCTGATTCAGCGCCACTTCAGCAGAAAAGAAAACTTGGGTTACCACATCTGGGGACTGCTTACATTACATCTATGGATGCGGCACTGGAAGATTGAAGGTGATATGACCCTGGATTCCGTTGACCGCGCAGCACTGGTTTCGGCAGGAGGTTAGATGCGGCGATCGCTTGTCATCATTGCAGTTCTGGGATTCTCTGTGGCCTTGGGCGCTACCGATTGGAGCGCGGCCGGCAAGGCTTGGTGGAAGAACGTCGAATATCTTGCCAGCGACGATCTTCAAGGCCGGAACGTGGGCTCACCGGGCTTTGACAAAGCCGCAACGTACGTTGCCACTCATTTCGAGCGAGCAGGCTTGAAAGCGGCAGGCACGCAAAATTACTTTCAACCTGTGGCGTTCAATGAGGTAAGTCTGGATGCTCAGAAATCAACTTTGGCATTAGTGCGAGACGGCCAAACCACCTTAGTGACAGTTCCGCAGGAAGCGCAGCTTGGGTATTCAGCAAATTCGGCGTCCGAGATTGAAGCGCCTGTTGTCTTCGCCGGATATGGTCTGGTAATTCCAGAAGCTCACTACGATGACCTGCAAGGATTGAATGTAAAAGGCGCAATTGTCGCCTTTCTGGCGGGCGGTCCGAAAAGCATCGACGGAAATCTAAGATCACACTACTCATCTAGCGAACAGCACTGGAAGGCGCTGAAGGCAGCCGGAGCTGTGGGAACCATCTCGATTGCGAACCCGAAGAATATGGAGATTCCCTGGACCCGTCAGCAGATGAGTTGGGGGCGGCCTCGTGTCAGCCTTGCAGACCCAGCGCTCTCGGGAACTCGCGGCATGAAGTTCAGCGCGTCTTGGAATCCTGCTAAAGCGGACAACCTTCTCGCGGGTTCCGGCCATACTTTCCAAGAGATATTAGATGCTGCCGATCAGCAGCAGCGGCTGCCGCATTTTGCCCTTCCAGCTTCCGTAAAGGCGACCGTCGCTGTTTCAGAGAAGCCAATCGAATCAAAGAATGTCGTTGGCCTGCGCCCGGGTGACGATCCCCAACTTAAGAACGAATATGTAGTAATCTCCGCTCATCTCGATCATTTAGGGACGGGAAAACCGATCAATGGCGATAGCATTTACAACGGCGCTATGGACGATGCGTCGGGAGTTGCTTCGCTCATTGAGATTGCGAAAAACTTGCATACAGAACACGCTGTGACTAAACGCTCGATCGTATTTATCGCCGTTACTGCGGAAGAGAAAGGCGAACTAGGATCGATTTTCTTTGCGAACCATCCATCAGTCGAAGGTCGCATTGTCGCCGATCTAAACATGGACATGTTTCTTCCATTATTTCCGCTCAAGTGGCTGGAGGTTCAGGGACTGAACGAGTCCACTTTGGGCGATGATGTTAAGGCTGTCGCTGAGGCGGCAGGCGTGAAAGTGCAAGCCGATAAAGAACCGGACCGCAATCGATTTATCCGCAGTGATCAATACAGCTTCGTAAAAAAAGGCGTACCCGCAGTTGCGTTTAAGTTTGGTTATGTTCCGGGCGATCCAGAAGAAAAGATCTTCAAAGATTGGTACACGAATCGCTATCATGGCGTCACGGATGATGTGAATCAGCCCGTCGATACGGCTGCGGCAGCACAATTCAATGCGATTCTGCAAAGCTTGGCAGTTCGTGTCGCGAATACGAACCAACCTCCGAGTTGGAAGCCCGATAGCTTTTTCCGTCGTTTTGCATCTGCAACCGAATAGCATTTGCCGTGTATTCTCTTTGGCTTGTTTGTGAGCCTGAAGAAGTCGATATCCTTTCGGCAGAGTTGTGCGAAGCGGACACAATTGGAATCCAAGAGATTGATGAAGATGGTCGCGTAGCCCTAGCCGCTGGATTCAAAACAAACGAACATCGCGCCAGCCTCCTGAAGCAATTTGCAGCTTATACACCCCGATGGATGGCAGAAAATGCGGTCGACTGGGAGGCCATCAGCCGCGCCGCCTGGTCGCCGCGCGAAATCGGAAATCGATTCGTTGTTGTGCCGCATTGGCACGTGGCGCCGAAAATTTCAGGCAGGCTACCATTGGTTCACAATCCTGGACTGGCGTGCGGAACTGGCGAACATCCCTGCACGCAACTCGGCTTGATCGCTCTGGAGAAGTTCGTTTCGGTCGGCAGCGTTCTGGTTGACGTAGGCACGGGATCGGGGCTTCTGGCAATCGCCGCTTTGCGCTTGGGTGCGGCACGATCAATTGGACTCGACATCGATTGCGCATCGCTTGCTGCCGCGCGCGAGAATTTCCGTCTCAACGAGCTAATCGATGAACTCGTCTGCGGTTCGGCGGACTGCCTCGCGGACGCCTGCTCCGACGTAGTCATCGCGAATATCAGCGGAACTGTGTTGCTTGCAATCTGGGAAGAACTACTCCGAATCACGCGCCGGCCCGGATACTTGATAGTCACCGGATTTCCCGAGAGCGAACTCCGAATCTTCCAGCAGCTATTGCCGGAAGCCTACGTTTTCGAACTAGAAGAATGGCGTTGTCTGGCGGCTAAGCTTTCTTAGCAGCTTTTCTCTGTCCTTTTGCCGGCTTTGGTACAGCAGGTTTTTCCTCGGACTTCTTGCCGATCTTTGCCAGTGCGTCTTCTAGTTTTTGTCCGCCAGCGAGCACCGGGGCGAACAGATCGCCCACTCGTTTGAACCGTTCGATGCTGTTATCAATTCGAAAATCCATTGGCCGTATTCCGCGCTTTACCTCTTTCCAATCCAGCGGGGTCGCTACCGGGGCGCCATCATAGGCCCGAACAACATACGGCGCTGAAATGGTCTTGCCAATGCCGATTTGCAGGTAATCGAAGTAAACCCGGCCCTTCTTCCTTTTTTCAACGCTTCTAGGGGTCGTAAACAGATTCGGTTCGCGCTCCAGTGTGAGATGCGAAAGTAGTTCAGCGAAACCGCGCACCTGCTCATAGGTGTAGACCGCTTCCACCGGCACGTAGACATGCATTCCGTCCCCACCCGTCGTCTTCGGATACCCTTTTAACCCGACTTCTTTGAGAATTTCGCGCACCAGGAGCGCCGCCTCCACGATTTGATCGAACGATGTGTCAACCGGGTCCAAATCGAGCAAGATCCAATCCGGATGATCCAGATTGCCTGCCCTGCTCATCCATGGATTGTGGTCGATGCAGCCCAGATTGACTAAATACAGCAGGCTCGCGCGATCCGTGGCAATCGGATAATGATTCACCTTAGGTGGATGGTGTTCGGTGATTGGTTCGCAGCGCATCCAATCGGGAAAATGAGCGCCCGCGTTCTTTTGGAAGAAAAAGTCCTCAGCGATCCCGTTGGGGTAACGCTTCATAGATAGGGGACGATCCGCAAGATGTGGCAAGAGCCACGGTGAAACGGCATCATAAAAAGCCAGAAGATCACGTTTCTTCCAACCGTCTTTCGGGAAATAAACCTTATCCAGATTTGTGAACTTCAGGCGATGTCCATCGACGTCCGCAGTAACCTCACGGCCGCTCAAATCGAGAGATCCTGTTAGCGGATCTGTAACGCTGCTTTTCTGCGGTGGCGGGTCAACTTCGCTTGGCACTTCCCGCACCACTTCTTCCGGAGCTTTATCTTCACGCAGACCAACAAAAACGGGGGCGCGCAACACTCCATCTTTTGTCCATTGTTGAAACTTGACTTGGCAAACTACTTCGGGCTTAACCCAAGTAACGTTCTTGAGCCCCTCGCGGATATTTGGTTTTGTCGCGAACGGCATGGTCCTGGTTATTAGCGGCTCAAGGCGTTCGTAGATTGCTTTCATCTTCTTGTGGTCGAACCCGGTTCCAACCTGGCCGGCGTGGCGCAACGCGTCGTTTTCGCGCACGGCCAGAACAAGCGAGCCGAAGTATTCGCGTTCTCCCTTGGTGAAGCCCGCGATAATGAACTCCTGTTCGTTCTGAACTTTCACCTTTAGCCATCGTGTAGAGCGGCCTGGCTCGTACGTGCTGCGGCGATCTTTCGCCAGAATGCCTTCCAGGTTCATCTGCTGCGCCGCTTCAAACATCTGTTCGCCTCCGGTCTCATAGGCTTCCGAGATGCGAATGTGCTGGTTGGGCGTAACGATTGTGCCCAGCAATTTCTTGCGATTTTCCAGTGCCACGCCCCGAATATCGTAGCCATCCACATAGAGAACGTCGAACAGAAAAAGAACTACGGGCGTGGTCTCAGAAAGGCGCGGCACAGATGACAAATTGGCCGCGATGCGCGGCTGAATCAGTTCGAATCTCGCGCGGCCGTCTTCATCCAGCACGCAAATCTCACCATCGAGCCAAGCCGCCTTGGCATTGACTTGCGACGGCAAATCCGCGAGCTCAGGATACTGGTCTTCACAGCGATTTCCTCGGCGCGATTGAATCTGAACCTTACCGTTTTTTATCAGACAGAGTGCGCGAATACCGTCCCATTTAACCTCGTAAAGCCATTGGGAGCCGGCTGGCGGCTTCGTTACGGCCGTGGCTGCCATCACTTCCAACTCGGTAGGAAGAGCGGTTTTTCTGGCGCCCGGAATGTCCCCAATTTTTAGTGGCTTTATGTCTTCGGCAATTTCGTCCTGCGTACGCTTGGTGGCGACACTCCAGGCAAACTGGTTAATATCGTAACCAGGAACCACGAATTCGTCCTTCTTCTTTATCAGCAGCCATTCATTGCCCTTGCCAGCATGCTTCATGTGCACGATCGCGAAAGCGCCGTTCAGTTTTGTGCCATGCAAGGAAAACTTAAAATCACCGCGGTCAAGCTGTTGCTGTGCAGGAAGATCTTCTAGAACGTCGTAGGTGCCTTTGTCCCAGAGCATCACGCTGCCAGCGCCGTAGTTGCCTTCTGGAATGTTCCCTTCAAACGTTCCATAGTCAAGCGGATGATCTTCCACTTTCATCGCCAGGGCTTTCCGGGCCGGGTCCAGGCTTGGGCCTTTCGGCACAGCCCAACTCACCAGTACACCGTTCACCTCCAGGCGAAAATCATAGTGCAAACGAGTGGCATCGTGCCGCTGAACACAAAAGAAGCCGCCGCTTTCGCTTTTCTTGCCTGACGGTTCAGCAGGCTTGGGTTCCGGCGTTTTATCGAAGTGGCGCTTACGCGCGTATTCTTTCAGCCCCATCTGCCGACATTATGTCAGTGCAGGCTGAGTTCGCGAACTCCGTTTGGCTGTTACGCTAAATAAGGTTTATTCGCACGCTTCTTGCATGACTTTCGCCGAGCAACTGAAAGGTCAACTCAACATTGTTGACGTGGTCGGCCAATATGTACGATTGAAGCGGCAAGGCGCTGGCGCGCGCTACATCGGTCTCTGTCCCTTCCATTCGGAAAAAACTCCTTCGTTCAACGTCAACGGCAACCTGCAGATCTATAAGTGTTTCGGCTGCGACGCCGCTGGAGATGTCTTCAAGTTTGTTATGGAACATGAGGGCCTCACTTTTCCGGAAACGCTAAAGACCCTTGCCGAACGCTACGGTATTCCGATGCCGCAGCGCGATTTCGCGGATGATCCAGAGGCTAAAACACGCGCCGCTCTGTTCGAGATGCACGAGATCGCCGCCGATCTCTTCCAGAGGAATCTGCGTGGCCCCAACGGAGTTGAAGCAAGAAAATATCTGCAATCCCGCGGCGTGTCAAATGCGAGCATGGATGAGTTTCGCTTAGGGCTTGCAGAGAGTTCCGGCCAACAACTGGCAGATCGATTACAAAAATTCGGGCCGGCGCTTCTCGATCAATCCGGCCTTGTACTGAAACGTGACAACGGAACGTTTTTTGATCGCTTCCGTGCTAGGTTGATGTTTCCCATCCACAGCGAATCGGGCAAGGTGATCGCATTTGGCGGTCGCGCGCTGCGGTCTCAAGACGAACCCAAATATCTAAATTCGCCCGAAACCAAGCTTTATAAGAAGTCGGCCGTTGTTTACAATCTGCATCGCGCAAAGACTGAGGCGCGCAAAAACGACCGCATGATTCTGGTCGAAGGATATATGGACGTAATCGGCGTCTATTCGGCTGGCATTCATGAGGTGGTTGCCAGCAGCGGCACGTCACTGGGCATCGATCAGGTTAGAGCCATCAAACGTCAGGTTTTGCAACAAGGGAACGCTGGCCAAATCATTCTGAATTTCGATCCCGATCCAGCCGGCGCAAGGTCAACGGAGAAGTACATCGGCGTGTTGCTGGCGGAAGGATTGCGCGTCAAGGTGGTTCAGATACCCGGCGGCATCGATCCGGACGAATATATTCAACAGAACGGGCCGGACGCGTATCGAAAACTTCTTTCCGCGGCCACATCCTACTTTCATTGGTTGGCGGACCGGGCAAAAGAGAAATTCGACATGCAAACCGCCGAAGGGCGAGTCGACGCCTTTAAGCACTTGCTCCCAGTCTTGAACCACGTCACGGATCGCGTTGAGCGGGCAGCCATTTCGACCGAAATCGCCGAGTATTTGAACCTTGATCGGGAGTTGGTTCGCGCCGCGCTTCGGCGAAGTTCGCCGGCCGACACACGGCAACGTCCCAGAGATATTTCTTCTTCTCTGCCGCCGAATGAGAAACTTCTTCTGACTTGCTTACTAACGAGTCAAGATGCAAGAAACGCGATTATTCAATATCTGCGACGCATCGATATGTTGCCCGTGCTGGAGATGAAGAGCGTGTTCCAAGCACTGATTGCGCTAGAAGACGAGGGCGCTCCGTTCTCGCTCGACGCCATTTCTGGCCGGGTGGACACGCGGGCACAAAAGATTCTCACGGAGCTCAGCTTCGCAGATTTAGGAATACCGGAGGAGGGCGCGCTGCAACAAGCTTTACATTGCCTGGAAGCTCTTGAAAGGAAATCGGCCCATGCGGCATCCGAAAATCTGAAGCTACGTATACGAGAGCTGGAGCGGCAGGGAAATCTCGACGAAGCAATGCGGTTGATCGGCGAGTTGAACACCTAGACTGCGCTCCTGATGGGTAAATTCGTGTTGTACTATGAGGAGTCAAGGACGGGAGGACGCCTTGGCCGACTCTCGCGGTTAGGTCTCGTTAAACTTCATCCCGGTGATTAATCGAACTTGGTGAAGGCAGTAGATGCAGGAAAGTAACGACAAAGGCTTCGCTCTTTATGGCGAAATGAGCGAGGTCGTCCGCGACGATTTGTCAGCGGGTACGGATCTTAACGATCTGTTTGTCGATCTCGACGGAGCATCTGTCGAACTGCTCGAAGAACCCAAGGAGTTCGAGAAGAAAGAAGATGAAGTAGACGATCTTTCAGACCTAGACCTTACTCCGGGGGCGCTCGACAAGAGTAATGATTCGGTTCGTGTTTACTTGCGTGAGATGGGAATGGTCCCGCTCCTCACGCGAGAAGGCGAGATCGAACTGGCAAAGCGCATCGAGCGCGGTCAGAATGCCATCCGTAAAGCCCTATCGCGGTCGCGCCTCATTGTTCATCTACTCCTCGAAACCAAACACGACGTCGAGCGAGGAAATACTCCCGTGTTTGACGTCTTACAAACTCCCGAGGCACAGATTGGACAGGAAGAAATAACCTCAGATCAGACGCTGAAAGAACAATTCGCCGACATCATTCAAGACATCGAGAAGCTGTATCGAAGGCTGCAGCAGACTCAACAAAAACTGGTTAGCACGCCCCGCAACATGCGACCTAAACAGCATCGGAAATTGCGTTTTGAATATGCCCGCCTCATGATCTGCATTTCGCGCCGAATCCGGGCAATTCCGTTTGCCAATCGCTTTCAAAACTCGCTCAGCGACGGGCTGCGAAAGTTTGTCGAGCAGGTGAAGCCGCTTGAACAAGAAATCGCGCGATTACAGAGAAAGCTGGAGCAGCCCTCGGTGGCTGAATCAGGCGCGGCCGCCGGAATTCGCAAAGAACTGAAAAATCTCTCGACGCAGCTTCAACTTCTGGAAGAAAAATGCGGAACCACTGCGACTGAGCTGAGGCGCACGCTGCAGATATTGGAAAGAGGCGAATTTGAGACCGAATCGGCTAAGAAACGCCTCATTGAAGCAAATCTCCGGCTGGTGGTTTCTGTAGCCAAGCGATACACGAATCGCGGAATGCAGTTCCTGGATCTAATTCAGGAAGGCAACATCGGCCTGATGCGAGCCGTCGATAAATTCGACTACAAGCGCGGATATAAATTCTCTACCTATGCAACGTGGTGGGTACGCCAAGCCGTTACTCGCGCCATTGCCGACCAGGCGCGAACCATCCGCATCCCGGTCCACATGATCGAGACCATCAACAAACTGGTCCGGTTACAGCGCACCATGCAGCAAGAACTGGGGCGTGAGCCTACGACGGAAGAACTCGCAGTACGTATGGAATTGTCTCCGAGCAAAGTTCGACGAGTCTTACGAATCGCTCAGGAGCCAATTTCGCTGCAAACACCAGTTGGTGAAGAAGAAGAATCCAATTTGGGCGATTTTCTCGTCGATAGCCGCATGGTCTCGCCCTCGGAAGCCGTTATCAATCTCAATCTAAGAGAACAGACGGCCGAAGTACTGAAAACGCTCAGCCCACGCGAAGAAAAAATCGTGAAGATGCGCTTCGGGCTTCAGGACGGCAGCGAGCACACCCTCGAAGAAGTGGGCCAGAATTTTGCGGTCACGCGTGAACGCATTCGTCAGATTGAAGCCAAAGCGTTGCGCAAGCTGCGGCACCCAAGCCGGAGTCACCGGCTGCGTAATTTCCTCGAAAACGGCGCCCCGTCTTAAACTGCGGCCCGCAAAGCGCTACTTGGTACGGTATGTTGGTGCTTTCGCATCATGTCCCAGACCGCAATCGCGACACCGACGCCCGTACATCCCGTTACTCCTCCGAAAAAAGTTCCTAAACCGAAAAACGCGGCTGAGCGGAAGGCCCGGATCAATCGCATTATGGATGAGCTAGACCGGCTTTTCCCGAAAGCGACTTGCGCGCTGCATCACAAAAACGCGTGGCAACTGTTGGTTGCGACAATCCTCTCCGCACAATGCACAGATGAGCGAGTAAACAAAGTCACACCGGAGTTGTTCAAAAAATATCCCAAGCTTGAGGATTTTGCCAACGCTTCTCAGGAAGAACTGGCTCAGGATATCCGGTCGACTGGCTTCTTCAACAACAAGGCGCGATCGCTGATTGGAGCCGCACGCAAGTTGCTGGCTGACTACAAAGGCCAAGTTCCGCGTACGATGGACGAGTTGTTGGCTGTACCGGGAGCCGCACGAAAGACGGCGAATGTGGTGCTCGGGACAGCATACGGCATCCCTTCAGGTGTGGTAGTCGATACGCACGTCCAACGGATCTCGCAGCGCTTGGATCTGACGAAGAACACCGAACCGGTGAAGATTGAGCAGGACCTGATGAAAACAATTCCGCAAGACCGCTGGATACTCTTCTCTCATCAGGTGATTCATTTCGGCCGGCAAATCTGTATCGCTCGCAAGCCCCGCTGCGCTTCATGCCCGCTTGACCCAATCTGTTACGCAAAAGACAAAACTCTCGCCTGACGCATGTCTTGTTTTTATCTTGGCGTCGACGGGGGGCAATCAAGTACAACTGCGTTGATAGCCGATCAAACGGGGCGAATTCTTGGGCGAGGCGTAGGCGGTCCTTGCAACCATGTCAGTGGACCCGAAAAGAAAGAAAAATTCTTCAGGGCCATTGGTGATTGCTTAGAGCAGGCGTGCTGTGAAGCCGGGCTGGATTCGTCCTCGATTTATTTCGCAGCCGCGTGCCTTGGATTTAGCGGCGGTGCGGAGGATAAAGAGCCCTGCACACGCGAGCTAGTTCGAAGTGCCAACTATAAAATCACGCATGATGCCGAAATAGCCCTAGCTGGCGCCACGAACGGCCAGCCAGGAATTATCGTTATCGCAGGAACGGGTTCGATGGCCTTCGGGCGAAACGTCGCCGGGAAAACAGCGCGCGCAGGGGGCTGGGGATATATCTTCGGCGACGAAGGCGGCGCTTTTGATCTGGTCAGGCAGGCTCTCCGCGCGGCCTTGCGATTTGAGGAAGGATGGGGACCTCAGACCGTATTGCGCGACCGCCTATTAACAGCTACAGGAGCACAGGACGCGAACGATCTCTTACACCGTTTCTACACGGACGAATTTCCGCGCTCGAAGGTGGCCGCGCTTGCGCCTTTGATAACGGCAGCAGCTTTAGATGGCGATGAAGCCGCTGAAGAAGTCGTTAGCACGGCCGCCGCCCAGTTGACATCGCTGGTCGAAGGCGTACATCGAACTCTATTCGAAAACTTCCAAGTGGTGCCCGTTTGTTATATCGGTGGCGTGTTTCGAAGTGAACCGATACGCGTTGCCTTTGCCGCGGAAGTATTGCATTCTATCGGCTGCGTGCCTGGTCCGCCGTGCTACAGCCCCGCTGCGGGAGCTGTTCTAGAGGCTCTCAGAGCGGATGCAAATGAGAGCCAACTATCCAATGTGCCAGAATCCGAGAAATGAAATGGTTTTTTTGCGCGACCCTCATTTTTTGGGTCGCGGGAATGGCTCGTGCGGCCGAACCGAACTGGCCCGAGGTGGAGCAGCATGCAGTTGAATTACTGCAACAATACGTCCGAATTGTTAGCGTCAATCCTCCTTCCGATACCAGCCAAACCGCTCGTCTAATTCAGCGCGAGCTTGCCTCGGCCGGCATCCAGGCCATCCTTTATCAAAGCGGAAGCGGAGGCAAGACGAATCTAATCGCGCGTTTACCGGGTCGAGATCGCACGAAGCGCCCTCTGCTGTTGCTTAACCATATGGACGTAGTGCCTGTTGACGCAGCCAGATGGAAAGAAAAGCCGTTTGGCGCCGAGATCAAGAACGGCATTCTATGGGGCCGCGGCTCACTTGATATGAAGAGCACGGGCATCATGCAGCTTACTGGGTTCATTCTGCTTAAACAATTGGGAATTGTTCCCGATCGCGACGTAGTTTTTGTATCGACTTGTGATGAGGAAACCGGAGGCATATCGGGCGCTGAATGGATGATTCAGAACCATTGGACTGAGATGAACCCGGAGTATGTGCTGGACGAAGGCGGCGTCGGATCGCGCGACGCTTATACACCGGGCAAGCTGGTTTTCGGAGTATCTGTCGCCGACAAGCAGGTGCTCTGGCTCAAGTTGCGCGCAACCGGCATATCCGGTCATGGTTCGCAACCGAACCCGGATAATCCTAACGACATTCTGATCAACGCCATCGCCAAGGCAAAGGAATTTCCGCCGTCGTCTAAGCCGAACCCAATAGTGACAGAGATGCGTGATGCTGTAACCACCTTTGCATCGAATAAGTTTATGAACGCCATTAGCCGGAACACAATGTCAGTAACATCGCTGCGCAGCGGCGTGGGAGATCCTCCGAAAGCAAACGTGATTCCGTCGCTGGCTGAAGCGACTCTGGATTGCCGCCTTTTGCCCGGTCAAAATGCGGAGGAGTTCATTTCCGAGATCAAAGCGAGGATTAACGATCCGCGTGTAACTGTAGAACAGATTTCGCGCGATCCGGATGATCCGAAGCCAAGCTCCATCGATACACCACTCTACAGAGTGATTATCGAATCAATCCGCAAAGAAAGTCCGGATGCCACGGTCATGCCTATCGTAGTTCCGTTCGGAACCGATGCCAGTAAGTTTCGAGTTCGCGGCGTAAGCGCCTATGGCATTATGCCGATGATTATTGACACCGCAACGCTTGCAACTATGCATAGCGACAGTGAGCACATCCCGCTGGACCAATTCAAGCGCGGACTACGCATCTACTTCGACATCTTGCGCTCGGACTGGTGAACTGCTCAATGACACGTTTTCTTGAATAGGAAGCGCAAAAGCAACCCCAAGCCTCGCGGCAGTTTCCACAATTTGCAAGAGCAAGTTAGATTGGACTTTTAGAAATTCGTTGTAATCGGGTGTTAGCACGTAAGCGTAAACTTCGAGCACAAACGACTGGTCTGTGATCTTTGTAAATCGCAGCGGAACTTCGCTGGGTTCGGCCGTCGGCTCCAAGCGCAGAATACGCTCGACAGCTTTCATCATGTCGCGAATCTGCTCGGGAGTTGTGTCCCGGCGCAGATGCAAAGCTGGGTGAAACCACATCCGGTCTCGTTTGGAATAGTTTTCAAGCGTCATAGTCGAAAACTGCGAGTTCGGAATCGTTACCAGAGTGCGATCCTGTGTGCGGATGCGAGTGGACCGCAAACCGATATCTTCGACCGTACCTACTTGGCCTCCGAACTGGCAGAAGTCGCCCACTAGCACCGCGCGATCGCTGATCAGTGAGATTCCCCCGAACAAGTTTTCAATGGTCTTCTGGGCTGCAAGCGCGACAGCCAGGCCGCCTACGCCCACTCCAGCCAGGATTGTCGTTGTGTTGTAACCCCAGGCGGCCAAAACGAAGAGGACGGCGAAGCAGAAGATGCAGATTTTTACGAATCGCACGAGCAGTGGTGCTACGGAATAGGAAACCGTTCTTTCACGGGGATTCAAGCGTGCGATTACGTGATCGGAAATCAGGTCGACTGTTCGCATGAGCAGCGAAGTAGCGCCCAATACAAACAGCAACGCAATTAGCTTCACTAGGTAATCGCGCAGTAACGCAGACGGTGCAATAACGGTCATGCAGGCTCGAAAAACCGCCAGGGACAAAAGCAGGCGAATCGGTTCGGAGAAGTTTTCGAGACGGTAGTGATCAAGCGATTTTGCATATCGCCTTACGAATGGGCTGACGACAAGCAATGCCGCACGGCTTAACAGGCGGGATACAAAACCGAGAAGCAGGGCAATGATAACGAGCGCGATCCAGATCCAAAGAGGCGTGTCGATCCACTCGATTTTGACTAACGGCTCTGGAAGCTTGCGCTCTATTGGAGATTCCTTCTGCAGTTCGGCAAGTTGAGGAATTCGTGCCACACTATCGGGGGACACGAGCCAGAGCTGTTGACCCTGCTGATTTGTTCGCTCGATGTAAAGCGTGATTTGCCGCCGATCTGCCTGAAACTGATCCAGGACATCCAAATCGGCAGATAAGCCGTCCGTTGGATCTCCTTCCGCGGAATTGCTGAGGTGCCCCACTTCAAAATGGGGATCGCGATCCAGGAAATCGCACAGACCTCTTGCCAGTTCGGGCCCGAGAGTTGCGCGCTCATCCGCCCTCAAGGCACGTAAATCCAAATATTGAGCGGCGAGCACAAAGTTGTCGTTGTGACAGGACTGTAGCGCGTTGTAGATGGAATCTCTGGGTGTGCCACGTTTTAGCGGATCGACGGTAGCAGGCGCCGGTGAGTCATGGCTCGAGATGAAGTTTGTGAGACTCTGAGCCGGTGCGAGACTGCCGGATAACAACGCAGTTAGCATCGCCCACCCGGTGTAAAGAGACGCCGTTTTCCAGGTCGATTTCACCATTCGTACCAGATTAGAACGACCGGTCTCCATTCGCGTTCACAAATCCTACAAGACTTGCAAAAGCAAAGCAACTCCTAATGTTTGCAGCAAATTAGGACAGTTTGTATAAGTGTTGCTTTACTTCGTCGCAGACTAACAAAGGTTAGCCTCAACGGCAGGAGAGCTTATGTCTTCCAAATCTATTTTGCGTGGCAGCTATCGCGAGCATCCCGTTGGATCGGTGCCTGCTGGAACTCCCGCGCCCGATGAAATCATAAATATTACGTTAGTACTGAGGCGCAGGAACAGTGCGCCCGAAATGGAATCGTTGGCAGCAGCCTTGAGCCATGAAACTTTTGTCGAGGTTCACGGTGCTGACCTTGACGACATTGCGGCTGCTGAAGAGTTTGCAACCGCGCATGGTTTTTCAATCGTGCGTGTGGATCCAGCCGCTCGTTCTGTAACTATTTCCGGTCGTATCGCAGAGCTGGCTTCTGCTTTCGAAGCTCAATTGGAGATGCGGCAAAACAGCAGTGGCGTCGTCCGAACCAGAGCCGGTCATCTTCGGTTGCCCGAGCAGTTGGCAGACAAAGTTGTGGCCGTTCTGGGATTCGATCAACGACCTGTCGCCGCAACATACTGCCGCAGCTTTGCGAGCGCGCAGCCGGCTGCGTACACACCTGCGCAGGTTGCGAAACTTTATTCGTTCCCCCAAAACACTGGTAAGAATCAGACAATTGCACTGATCGAATTGGGCGGCGGCTTCAGATCGTCTGATTTGCAGAAATATTGGAAACAGATCGGTCTGAGCAATGTATCTGTGACGGCCGTCTCGGTTGATGGCGCTCAAAACGCGCCGGTCGGGGATCCGAACAGTGCCGATGCCGAAGTGGTTTTAGATATAGAAGTGGCTGGAGGCGTGGCCCCAGGGGCGCGCATCGCCGTTTATTTCGCGCCCAATACCGATCAGGGATTCTTAGATGCCATCAATGCAGCTATCCACGATACGACCCGCAAGCCTTCTGTGATTTCCATCAGTTGGGGCGCAGCGGAGAGCGAGTGGACGCCGCAGGCTTTGGACGCGTTCAACGCAGCTTTCAATGACGCGGCTTTGCTCGGAATTACCGTCTGCGCGGCGGCGGGTGATAACGGCTCGTCGGATGGCGAGTCCGACGGCCGGGCACACGTCGATTTTCCGGCGTCGAGCCCTTGGGTGCTTGCTTGCGGTGGAACAAGATTAGTCGGCAAGAATGGACAGATCCAATCTGAGACCGTGTGGAACAATGGCACGAACGGTGGAGCGACCGGCGGCGGCGTGAGCGCACATTTCGCCAAGCCCTCTTATCAGAACGGTGTCAATGTGCCGAAGCCGACAGCCACCGCGAATTCGACCGGCCGTGGCGTACCCGACGTCGCTGGAGTTGCCGATCCCCAAACCGGTTACGCAATCTTGGTCGACGGCCAAGAGGGTGTAATCGGCGGTACCAGCGCAGTTGCTCCGTTATGGGCGGGTCTCATCGCGCTATTCAACGAACAGCTCGGCAAAAACGTAGGTTGGTTCCATCCCACCATCTACGGCACCTTTGCTCAACACAAAACGCTGCATGATGTTACTTCCGGCACGAATGGAATGTTCAAAGCCGGCCCAGGTTGGGATGCTTGCACCGGTTTCGGCACGCCGAACGGTCAGGCGATGCTCGGCCTTCTGAAATCCTCTTCTAAATAGTCAAGACACGAAAACGCGAGATGCCTTCTGCGTCTCGCGTTCTTTTGCAATTTCTTCTAGAATCTGGTTGCAAGCAGCGGCGGGGTCCGTGGCACGCGTCACTTGCCTTCCAATGACAAGATAATCGGCTCCGTCGCGCATTGCTTCAGCAGGAGTCGCCACACGTTTCTGATCTCCAACAGAACTACCAGACGAACGAACCCCCGGTATCACCAGTTTTAGTTCTGGACCGCCAATTTTTCTAACGCGTGCAATCTCCAGAGGCGAACAAACAATCCCATCAATTCCAGATTCGACTGCTTTCCTGACACGCAACTCAACAAGCTCCGTAACTTGCGCGGGATAACCCAGGTCGGCTAAATCGTCCTGATCGAAACTTGTCAGTACCGTCACGGCCAGCAATTTCGTTTTGGTATCGCCACGTCCTTCGACCGCTGCTTTCATAATGGCGCGGCTTCCGTGTACCGTCAGGAACGTAACCGCTCCGGAATCGCAGATCTTGCGCGTGGCGCGCTTGACTGTTTCGCCGATGTCGTAAAGCTTTAGATCGAGAAAAACTTGCTTGCCGAGGCCGCTTACTTGCCCGACAAAATCCATTCCGCCCGCGGCATACAGCTCCATCCCAATTTTGTAAAAATCGACACCCGGGCCTATCTTTTCAATCAGTTTCAGCGCTTCGTCCGTATTAGCTACGTCAAGCGCAACGATGATGGGATTCAGTGTGTTACCTCAATTGGCTTTGTTTCGTAATTCTTCGCTCTGCCGATAACGTAAGCCTCCGGCCGTTGTGAAAGGAACGTTTCTGCATCGGTAGGCTCCAGGGAGACCAATAGACCTCCCGACGTTTGAGGATCGTATAGAAGCGCTTGAATTTCGGCAGGAATATCCGGCGACATCTGCACGCAGCTTTGCACGAAATCGCGATTGTTGTTCAATCCGCCAGAATGCGCGCCCATCTGTGAGTATTTGATGGCGCCGGGCAAAAAGCGGACCGCGCTTGCGGAGATTTCGAGTGTCACATTACTTGCCAAAGCCATTTCACGCGCATGACCCAACAGGCCGAATCCGGTCACATCCGTGCATCCGTGAACCGCAAGCTGAAGAAGAACTTCGCAGGCATCGCGATTCAACGTCAGCATCTGCTCAATGGATGCATCCACATCTCCCTGCTTAGTAATGCTTTTCTTAAGCGCAGTGGAAACGACACCCGTTCCGATGCGTTTGGTAAAAACGAGCACATCACCCGGTCTCGATCCTTTGTTGGTCCAGATTCGGCAAGGATCTACAACGCCCGTTACCGCATATCCGAACTTGATCTCGTCCTCAGAAATACTATGTCCGCCCAATATTACGCAGCCGGACTCATGAATTTTTTCGGCGCCGCCTTTGAGGATCGCTTCGAGATCCGCGATCTCTCCTTTGCCCGGAAACACCACCAGCGACAAAGCCGTGATAGGGCGCCCTCCCATCGCATATACATCGCTCAAGGCGTTAGCTGCCGCAATTCCGCCGAATGTGTAGGGATCATCCACAATCGGCGTAAAAAAGTCGACGGTCTGAACGATGGCAAGCGGCTTCGAGCCCGGCTCGGTCAGATCGTATACGCCCGCATCATCGGCAGTCTCGTAGCCAACTAGAACCTTTTCGTTGGTAACGCGGGGAACGGATCTCAACGCTCGATCCAGTATTTTGGGGCTTAGTTTAGAAGCACAACCGCCGGCCTTCACGTTGGCCGTCAATCGAGTTGCCATCAACAACAGTGTAATCAGGCAGTGAGCAAGGCAGTTTCAGCAAACTCCCATTCGCGCCAGCTATCCAACAACGGGAAATAGAGTCCGAGCGAAATCGGCCCCGGCTCCAATCGCGACATCAGAGTCGCGTAATTATCAAGCTGCGGACGATAGCGCCGCTGCTCCTCGTTCAAAAATGTTTCTCGATTTCCACCTTTATGCTCACCTGTTTTATAGTCGATGATCCACAGACGGCCATCGTCATCACGGAACATTCGATCGATTGTACCCGTTATGAGCAGATCGTCAATGCGGCCGTTGATTGGATATTCGGAACGCGAATGGCCGTATCGAGCAAGTATCCAACGGCCGCGTCTGCTCTCAAGCGCGTTGGCAGTCGCGGCAATAGCCTTTTGAGTGGCTTGCTGCTCATCAGCGAGGGAGACGCCGCGCAACAAAAGCTCGGACGCGATAAGTTCTCTTGACTGTCGCAGCCGCTCGACACTCCAATTTTCCAGACCATCCGCGGCAATTCGATTTAAGAGGGAATGGACAACGGTTCCCACGTGACGTGCGTTGCCTTTCACCCACTCGTAAGTGATCTTTTGTGACGATGCAACAGCCCGGCGGAGCGTGGGGCGCCAAACAATAGATGCATCAAATATCGGAAGCTGCCAATCTGCCGCAAGTCGGGTCACCATCGTTCGCGCTGGCTGCTGCTCTTGATGCTGCTCACCCGGCCCGGCTCTTTTCGTCTTCCGCAGAATCGCCTCGAACTCAGGTTTTGCAGAATCCCAAATCAATTTTAGGAAGGTGCCGTTCTTGGCTTCGTAGCATCCACGGCCATCCTTCTTACTCTTGTTGCTGGATAAAAGGTGCAAGTCGTTTTTAGCTCGCGTGCAACCGACGTAGAAGACGCGCTTTAGTTCATGCTCTTCTTTTTCTTTTATGGCGTCACGAATTTCGCGATACTCGGGATCTTCTTCTCCCATTTGCGGCATCGCCGCTATCCTGAGTTGCCGCGTTCCATCAGCAGCCGTTTCTTCAGTCCAGATCAATAAGTCTTTTTCGAGCCGGCGCGTTTCTTTGCAGAGTTGCGGAATGATCACCGTGTCGAACTCCAGCCCCTTGGCCTCATAAATGGTCATCACTTGCACGCGATGATCACCAGCCTGTGGCTTTGCGTACAACTTGTCTAGGCGTGCGTCTAGCAGACTGAAATCCGGAATCGTGCCGCCTTGTTCTTCGCTCTCGATCAAGTCCAACAAGGTGTCTATGTCTTGGCGTTGATTCACAGACGCTAACACCGCAGGCCCACCAAGCGCGAGCCAAGTACTCTCGACCAGCGTTCGCAGCGGAACTCGCCCTGCATTCTTGACCGCCTTGGCCAAAACCTCCTGCATCCGGACAGCACGGAAACGGCCATCGATCGACAACCGTCCAATCGCCGCCGGATCCGAAATTAAATCAAAAATCGTACGCTCCGGCTCGAATTCGGCCAAAGCGGAAAGATCCGCCAGCGATAGTCCACACCAAGGCCCACGCAGGCAAGCCAGCCATGAAACGCGGTCCGCTACATGCAAAACAGCCCGAGTCAGGGCAATAACGTCTATGACGTGTTGCTGATCGGTCAGGCGGTCAATTTCGATAGCCTCATAATCGATTCCTGCATCGCGCAGCGCCGGAAGAATCTCGGTGATGTGACTTCTGCTGCGTACCAGAATGGCCACGGTCCCTCTACGCCCCGCGTGTCGCACAAGTTCCACAACTTTAGCTGCTTCCGCTCGCCCATCGTCATCGATGAACCAGTGACATTGGGGAGGCTTGGCTCCTACGTCGCGTTCGGCCCGAGAAGGACGGAACTGAACAGCGCCTTTCGACATGTCATCGCATGACATAACGCGGCTGAACTTTTCTTCCACCCAATGCAGGATCTCCGAAGTACAGCGAAAGTTTGTCGTAAGAGTGAGCCGTTCCAACTGAACGGCGCCGAGGATTTGCTTTTGCCAGCAATTCAGAAACAGTGACACCTCTGCTTCGCGAAAACGGTAAATGCTCTGCATCGGATCGCCGACGAGAAAGAGGGAATGATTGTCACCGCCGGACCATTGCGCACTAAGCGCCTCAATCAGGTCGTATTGAGCTCGAGACGTGTCCTGAAATTCGTCGACCAAAAGATGTTCTATGCGGTAATCGAGCCAGTAAAGGAGATCGCTAGGCTGTTCTGGCGCGCCCAAGGCTCTGATGGCGGCTTGCGTAATCTCGCCGAAGTCAACGCTTCCCTGCTCTCGGAAAACATCTTGTAAGGTCGCGCGCGCCTTCTCTAAGAAACGGCAGAAGATGTCGACTAGTTCGGGATGCCCGCCTGATTTTAAGAACGCCCACTGGTCGCGCTTTTCGAGCATGCGTGTAACCTGCTCTTCTAGCGCCGGAATATTGTTGTCGAAATAGAGCGCCAGCGAACGAAATAGTTCTTTGTCTGCTTCTTTGCCCTCGGTTAAACTGCGCAGCGTTCGTCGGGCCGCTACGCGATAGAGGTCGCCGGCATCCTCAATCACATTCGTTTGTCCGCCAAATCCAGAGATAACCGGCATCTGGCGAGTCAGTAGCGCGCACAGCGCATCGATGGTCTGGACTTGCAACCGGCTCGGATCGATCAGCAGGTTCCAACCCTGAGCATGGTTCCGGGTGAGCGCCTCCAGCGCGAGCCGCCGAGTTCGCTCTTCGTACTCTCCATTCACCGGAGTACCGGCTGCGGCCGCACTGAGCGCATCGAAAATGCGATCTCGCATTTCGGCAGCCGCCTTGCGAGTAAAGGTGATGGCAACAATAGATTCTGGGCGCTCCACCACGCTTAATAGCCGCAGAAAACGCTGGGTGAGCAGCCCCGTTTTTCCGCTGCCGGCTGGAGCTTGCACGATAAAAGATAGCGAGGGGTCCAGAGCGCGCTCGCGCTCGCGAAGG
>DASREJ010000184.1:0-25165 GCA_035652115.1 Bryobacteraceae bacterium | reverse complement strand
CGAAGTGCGAGTGCGTGAGGAGATTGGGCAAGTTCGTGTTTCGCGCGTCTGCAGCGTCTTTGACTGCGGCCGTATTCTAAGTCCGAAAACGGCGCGAAGTCAGTTCATAGGCGGCGTCGTCTTCGGAATCGGAAGCGCCCTTCTCGAAGAGTTGGTTTACGACGCTGAACACGGCCACGCCATCAATGCGGATCTTGCCGGTTATCTGGTCCCGGTTCATGCGGATGTTCCAGAGATCGATATCAGTTGGGTGAACGAACCGGATTTCAACTTCAACTCAATGGGCTGTCGCGGCATCGGCGAGATTGGTATTACAGGTGTTGCCGCGGCCATCGCGAACGCTGTCTTTCATGCCACCGGCAAGCGAATTCGCGATTTACCGATCACGCCCGACAAATTGCTCCGCGGCTAAGCGCGGAATAATCGGCAGTTCACAAATTAGTCGATTCACGACGCTGGTTTTCGACATCCGCCGGTGAGTTTTTACAAAAAGAAATTTCCGTCCAGCCTGTAGATCTGACTGTCCCTGAATCGACGTTCTTGCAGAGGGACGAAGATGATGACACATACAGCCGTGGCGGAAACCTGCAATGAGTGGACATCTGCCTGTGAGGTGCAGCAGCGGTTTATGCAGCACCCGCGGCCGGCCATTGAGTCGTTAGATTTCAGTGCCCATTGCCGGCAAGTAGATGCGCTGGGCGGTGATTTCTATGACTTTGTCCCGCTCTCAGGCGACCGGGTCGCCATTGCCGTCGGAGATGCCTCTGGCAAAGGCCTTCCCGCCGCGCTGATGATCGCAAACGTGCAGTCTTCTCTTCGCACTGCGTCGTGGTTCGCCGGCGGTAACGGTCCGGCGGCGGTCGAAGCGGTGAATTGTCAGGTGTATGAATCGTCGCTTGCCGACAGGTACGCCACGCTATTCTATGGAGTCTTTGATCGCCGCTACCGCACGTTGCGATATGTGAATGCAGGTCACAATCCACCGATGGTCATTCGGCGCGACGGCACCATTCTTTGGCTCGAAACGGGCGGCGCGCCCGTCGGCATGTTCGAGAGTTGGCGCTACGAAGAAGGAACCGTGGAACTGCATCCCGGTGATATCTTGATCGCCTATTCCGACGGCGTGATCGAAGCAACTAGGGCCGGCGGGGAAGAGTGGGGACTGGATGGGCTTCAGCGAGTGGTCGCCGAATGCAGAGGGCAATCGACTGAGGATCTGGTCCACGCGATCTTCACGGCCATGGACGAACATACCAATGGCCGGCAGACAGATGACGCGACAGTTGTAGCTTTGCAAGTACACTGAGCATCGCATCGACACTGGGCAGTCGCAACGGCATCGAGCATCCGCAAGAACAATTCGCTATCGCTCGTGAGAGAATCTCCGGAGAGGACGATGATTTGAAAAGTCGGGCCGAAGCGCTGGAGAAAGATCGTGCCACGGTGGCCGAACTGCAGGAGAAATACGGCCTGAGTCTCGTCCGCCCGTCCGGCGAAAACTTCTATGAGGAGGCTGTAAAGCTCAAGCTGCCTCGCAAGGTACTTTCGCCTCCCAAAACGGTCATTCCCTGCTCGGTGCAGCTTAAAGATGGTGGAACGGTGGACCCATGCCTCATCATTCCTACTGCCCTGCCGATTGAGCTTGCGCCCGTTCACAAAGCCGTTGCAGTGGCCGGACAGATCACATTGCTACAGCGTTCGCTCTTTGCCCTTCCGAACTACCTGATCGATGAAGCGTATCGGGCGCAGGGCTATTGGAATGGACAACCGCGGCCTATCGTCGTATCGATACGTCACGAATACAAGTATCTGGTGCGGCAAAAATCGTACTTCTTCAAATTCGAGAAGTATCGTGGCGAAGACATTGATCATGTTTCGCCCATGGAGCCTGACGAGCGCGACCTGAAGCTCGGCCGCTATTACTGGGGCAGCGATATGACCGACGAGTTGACGCTCGTCATCGGCGAATATTGACTTATTGCACGGCCTTGCTCACACAGCCCAGGCCGCTGAGAAAACCACGGCTGAAAATCTGTGAGCCTTGTGCATCCAGCACAAAAGGTGCTGTTGCGGGGTGGCTGTTGATAATTACGGGTCCTGCGGTGGTCGAAAGAACCCATTGCACCTGATATTGATTGCCGGCTACTGATAGTTTCTGTGCCGTGTCCAGAAGGTGCCATATCGCCCACAGCCCTGTGTTGTCGGAAAGGCTCGAATCGACAGACGCGCCTCCGAAGCGAACCAGGAGGACGGCGTTCGATGTCGTTCCAGGCCATGAAAACGTTTTTGATGTGCCTTGCTTCGGATCTGTCGACAACGTGGTTCCATCGATGGTGAGCGTGATGTGATCAAGGTCGGGCGCCGGAAGCGGCTTTACCGAAAAACTCAGATCGGGCTTGGGGCCGCCCTTGTACATCGCGTCGGTGAGATGTTTCGCGCGATTTAAAAAGCGCAGATATGCCGCGGTCACCACAGGCTTCGATTGCGCCGGGTTCGCTACATAATCTGCGCCATTTAACGTTACGAACTTCTTCATTTCGTCGCCATTCACGAATTGCCACAGCTTGCTGCTCTGAGGATTTAACGCTTGATTGACCTCATCGAGGCTCGCTTCTGCCTTGGAACTCGGATTGAACGGATATTTCGAAAGCATCGGACTCATCGCTTTGCACGCTTCGCCTGCGCCTGAATTGATAGCGTCGACAACATTGCCTGCTAATACCTCATTAACGCGAGTAATGGGGTCTTTCAGAAGCTGAGCGGTCTTTTGAAAAACAGGCGAATCGGGCCGGAATGTGCCCGAAAGTTTAGTGACTTCGCCCTCCGCCTGGATCGCGATTGGAGTTACAGTTTTCGCCGCATTGGGGTCGGGCGGCTGCTGCGAAGCAATCTGCTGCAGCGTGCCTTTCAGCGTGATAAGGCTCGCAAGGTAGCTACTGGCATTTGCCCCCATCGGTTGATCGAGGCAGCCAGGCGGCGTTACCACTTCAAGCGGCTGGAAAGCGGCCTTTGCCTCTGTAATCTTCGACGTGTTATCGGAGGCGACGCAAAGCACGCGCATTAGCGGCGATTGGCCGCCGCCCATTCTGTCGAGTTTCTCAACGGCGTCGTTCAAATCCTTGTAGGGTGCGACGGAAGTTGCGTTTAGATAACCCTGCCAGCGTTGGATCATGTCCTTGCTGTACATCGCCGAGAAATCGTCCTTCAATTCTTTCGCGGATTTGGGTGGCGCGGCGGATGGTCCCAGTACCCACTCTTCGCCGCTGAAATACCGCTTGGGGTCGCCGAGTTCTTTGGTGAAGTTATCGGATCCGCTCTTGGAAAACGCTGGGTCCACCGGATATCCGTTGATAATGATGCCCTTCGAATCCGGATAGTCCTGGTTAAAGATAATGGTCTTTTGGCCACGGCCGGCATCGGCCAGCATCAATTGGTAGATGTGTTTTTCCTGGTTGTAGTTCTTCAGGTATTCGCGCGCAGTGAACACGGCGTTCTCGTTGGGCCGCGTGGCGTCTGAGTACGGATTGCCTTGCGGCAAATCTTCCACATAAAATTGAAAGTTTTCTAGCGCTAAGTCTTGCTGAGTCTTTGTTGTCGCCTGGCCTTTCTGCCACCGGTCAAGCAGAACTGTCGCGAGCGTCGGCATACTGGACACCTTGTTTGAATACTGTGTGGTGATCAGGTACGACTTAAGGCTGTCGTAAACGTAATCGGGGTTGCCAGAGGCATCTGGCTTACCGCAGATCTGAACAAGATTGTTTTGTGTGGGCGCGAGCAGCAATTTTCGGAACAGGGCGAAGTAAACCGTGCGCAATGGTTCGCGGATTGAATTTCCGGCGTAGAGAAATGCGCCGAAACTCATCGGCACGCCGTTCTTGTCATACGACTTCAACTGCGCCAAAGTTCTTTTGACATTGGTCAAATGCTGAAGCGAACCGGCGGACGCAAGCTGGCCGGCGGGTAGATTGTCTGCCTGCACGGTTTGCGCGTCATTGATGGCGCCGTGTACCAGATCGTTGTTGTTGTTGAACGACACAACCCACCAGGCCGCCATAAGCAGCACCAGCGCTGCCGCGGCTCCGAACAGGATTCTGCGCGCGACATTGATCTTTACGTTGCTCTGTGTCACGGAACTGGCGGGACGATCCGCCAGAATGACATCGGAGAACAGATGCCCCAAAAAGACCCACTGTGGCACTTTGCGCGAACCAATCTGTGGAGCGTGCGCTTCTGCGAGCGGCGCCCCCTGCATGCGCGGATTGAAAATACGCGTGGCGCCTGCGTCAATCGGCGTTTCTTCTCGCGCCGCTACTTGGGCCGAAGCCGGAGCAAGATCGGTAACTGTCACTGGCCGCACGCCGGTGAAGTAGAAGCCCCGTAAAAACGGGCTGGTGCCAAGTTGGCTCGGACGGCAGAGATCCACCAGGAACTGCACCAGCAGATTGCGCAGCTTGCCGAATTCCCGGGGAAATTCGTATACGTTGGGAAGCTTCGTTGCGTCGGGCTCTCGCGCCAGATACGTGGGCCGCTTGTCGCAGAGCGAGCGATACAGCTCTTGAAAAGCTTCCGTGATACGGCGATTCTGCTGTTCCCCGTAAACTCCTTGCGCGTGTTGCGCCTCCATCGGAAGCGTACTGCCGAAAACGTCGGCTGCTTCGGGTTCTGTTAAAGCGTCGACGTAGTCGCGGAAGTAGCCGATCTTGTCGGCTTTGGTAAACAACACGTAGACAGGGAAACTTGATCCCAATATCTGCGCCAACTCAGTCAGGACACCTTGAAACTGCCGCGCTTTTGCGGCTAATGCTTCAGCCGCGCCGGCCTGCAGAAAAATCTCGCAATCGACCGTGAACACCACCGACCGCGACGGCGGCAGGCTCGATGCCAGAACAGCATTCAGTCTGACCGGAAGAAACTTGCGGAACAGCTTACGGCGGCTGGGAGCATCGCCAACAATACCGCCCGCGGGATCAATCAGCAGAGCGTTCCGCGCGAACCAGAGATTCAACGCGCGCGTGGGAGCTACTACATAATCGTCGTAGGCGTGGCCCGCCAGCAACTCGGGCTCAAGCCCGGACTTTGCGATAACGCTGGTCTTTGCCGATGCCTGTTCGCCCAGCACGAAGATGGCCGGCATGCTGCCAAGCTGCTTGATCCCGCGCGCCGCTCGCATGCGCTTTGAAGCTTCATTGAAAGCAAAATCGATGTCCGGATTACCGGCCGCCGCATCCTGTGCCGCGTCCCCGTCTTTCGGGCGCAGCACCACATAACCGATAAAACCGGCGATACCGATGAGCCACAGGCCGCCTCGCAAAAACCAAATCACCGGCGAGTGCAGATGGAGCCAATCGCCCAAAAACCAGGTAAGAATCAGCCAGACAACCAGAATGAGAACCGCGATAACAGTCCAAGCCGTACGTGAAAGCTTCATTCGTGTCCTTTGTTAATGAGCCGGTCCGGCGGCGATAGTGCTCAGTTGACCTGCCGAAGATGAGAGCGAATACTTGAAGAATCCAAAAAGCGTTAAAGCTAGAACAATACAGGCGATCAGAGTCCACCGGAGTATCGGAACCCAGCGATCCCCCGGAACAATGATCCTCTCCGGCTGAATTGGTCGTGGCGACTCCGAAATTTTGCGAATACGCCTGATCTTTTCATCGATCTGGGCGAGCATCGTGCGGATTTCGCCCGTGCCGGTGGCGCCGTACTTCCCGCGGAACCCGAGCAGCAGGCAAAGCTGATGCACTTCCAGCAGATCCGCAAGCGGTTCTGAATCCGGCCGCGCGAGCAATCGTTCCACGTTGCGGAAAAAGATTTCTCCGGCGATTTGAACGCCAAACAGCTCCAGTTGCAGCGGCTTTCGCGGCCAATCCGTGAACATCGGGTTTTGCGAATTCAGTATGGATTCATCCAGAAACGCCACTACCGCAAAAACGGCCACCCGCACGTCTTCTTGTGTGTATCCGCGGCGGAGTGCGTCCTGTTCGGCCAGCTTCAAAGCGTTTTGGATCTGCGCTCGAAATGCATCCGGATTCGTCACGCGTTGGCGGTTGGCTCTTAGCCGCACAACCACCGTCACGACTTCCTGAAATAAAAGAGGGAGGTTGTCGGCGCGCTTTAACATCTCTGACGCATTAGGAGGCGCGGCCTGGGACTGCGGTGTCGTTGGCATGTAGGATTATTGACTGTCGAGAAGCACTAACAACTCTAATCGCGGATTCGGAATGTCGCCCGGAACATAGATTCCAACGCGGTGTGTGTCGAGCAAATGGTCCCAGCACGGCCCGCTTCGCGTAACGCTGAAGTATTGATTGCTGATCTGCGGAGATATTGAAGAAGGCGGATTAGCAATGTGTGTCAGGCGCATACCCGGAAGCGCACGTTTCACCAGTTCGGGAACAAAGCGTGCGGAGCAGACTTTCACTAAGGCTGGAGTGCCGGTAATAAGGTCCGCTTCTCCAATTTCGGAGGCGATCGAGAAGAACCACTTCGAAGGTCCGAACAGGCGCGTGTCTTTGAGGTCGGCCTCCCAGAAATAGCGTTCGGTGGGCTGCAGTTTGATTGAAATGCAGTTCGTCGGAACAAGCATCTCCAGGTGTTCGCGAATGTGATTGTCCAGCGCTTCGAAGCACGATTGCAGATTCATGTGATCGTAAAGCGGCAGGTCCGCAGGCGATGAACCAAGGCCGAAGGTGCATAACGCTCCGCCTAAGCGCAGCATTTCGGTGAAAAGTTCGTCCGGGTGCCCTTGCTTGGATAAATAAAGATGTCGCAGCGTCGCCAGCGCGCTATTCACCGCATGCAGGAACCAGAAACTGGCCACCTGTTGCGCCGACATGCCAGTCTGCTGCCGGTCATACCCGGTGGTCACGCCCGTGAACGACTGGTTCTTTGTCGTCAGAATTTCGATTAACCGTCGAACCATCCCCAGCAGAGATTCGGCGGCGCTGATTCGGACGACTGGCGGAATATATTTTTCGTCAAAAACGAAGTGGCCGGCGCCTCCACGGCGAATGCGCGCTATCGGCAGTAGTTGCCAGCCGTCTTTCTTTTCGCCTTCGAAAAGAAATTTAATGTTTTTGCGGCCGAACCGTACGGGCTTGTCGTCGCCGCCCGTGATCTCATCGAAGACCGGGTGTTCTTCGGCCACGAAGCGAGTGCTGTTCAATATACCGTTGGACTCCAGCGTACAGTTGCCGCCTAACGTTTTGCGCGTGGGCACCGCCAAATACGCCAATAGATTGTCGGAGATTGGGGAAAACGCCTCTTCTACCTGGCGAGGCTCCGGCAGCGGATCCGAGGCTGGCATGTCGAAGGCAAGGCCATCTTCAAAAATTCCGCGGGCGTGAGTCAGAAGCAAGGTGCCGTTGCGCAGCGCCTCTGCGTTCATTTCATAGCCCAACAAGCCGAATGGACAAAACCAAAGCGACTCCGTGGCGAAGTGGATGAGGTCTTCGAAATAGCGGCTTTGGGCCTGAAAATGATGAGGCCCGAGATACATCCCTTCGGCCCAGACGATTCTCGACAGATGCTTCACGATTTACTAAGGGTTTCCCGATTCTCTATCATAGTGGCAACCTGCCCGCTCCAATGTCAGAATTAGGAAGAATCTCTGTATGGAACCGCTGAATTTTCTCGGAGGCAAATACCAACAAGCTACTCAAATTCTGCCCGGTACCCTTCAGACCTTTCGGGCGGTAGATACAACCACGGGCCGCGACGTATTTGTCCACCGCGCGCCTTCGAACGACCCCGCTGCGCATCAATTGGCTTTGTTGCTCTCATCGGCATTGGTCCGGTCTGCAAAGGCCCGGCGCATGGTGCTGGATGTCATCGAGGAAGGCGGATTCGCTTACGTTGTTACAGAGACCGAGCATCAGTGCCTGCTCTTGCGTGAATGGCTTCAGTTTGAAATTAATCAGACCGGTGCTTCGGAAGGCGCTGCGCGGCCAAGCAGTCCGCCGCCCCCTCCCGTGGAAGCCGTGCCTCCGCCGGTTCAGCAATCGGTACAACCCATCCACCAACCTGTTCCCAAGCCGAACGGCGCTCCGCCTATTCCCGAATCGGCGCCCCCACCTCGCGCCGAGATGAAACAGGAGCCAGGTGAATTTACACGGATGTTCATGGCCGGCACGGCGGCTTCCCCGCCTGCCGAAGCCTCAGCCTCACCTCTCGAAGATACGCAACCATCGCTACCGTCGCTTGAAGAACCAATAGCATCTGAACTTCCAAAGCCCGAAGCTGCCACGCCGCAGCCGTCAGTTCCCGAGCCCGCCAAAGCAGAAGCTCCCGGCCGGGAACCCGGGGAATTTACAAGAATGTTTATGGCGGGTACCGCAGCCGCGAAGCGGGAAGCGAAACCGGCGGCTCCGCAAGAAATCCTTCGGCCCGCGACTCCTCAGGAACCGCCGCGGCCCTCTGTCATGCAAGAACCACCTCGGCCCCCGGTTCTGCAAGAAGCGCAACGACCGCCTGTCGTGCAAGAAGAGGCCAAGCCCGCGCCGCCCAAAGCTGGTCCAGACCCAGGCGAGTTCACTCGTTTCTTTCAAACATCCGGTCCGCCCGAACGAAAATCGCCCTCGCCGGACATAGCGCGCAGCGCCGAGCGGCCATCGAATCCGGATTTCGGACGAACTGGATTTGTACAGCGGCCCAGCACACCGCTGGCCACTTCTCCGGCTCCGCCTCCCGCCCAAAAGGGGACTGAACCGGGTGAGTTCACTCGGATGTTCATGCAAGGTAGCTTTGCTCCGGCGTCGCCGAGCCCGAGTCTGCCGCAAAATCCAAGAGGCAGTGCGCATGATCCGTTTGCCACTCCATCTGGCGGCGGCATGTTCGAAGAAGCACCCCCTGCGTCCTCGGTTCCTCCGCCCATATCTAAGCCAATGGGCGAGTACACCAAGATCTTCGGTTCAGGCGCCGATGGTCCTCCGGTGCAACAGCCTTCGAGCGTTGCCCCGCCTTCTTCGCCGCTCTCTGACGATCCCTTATTGGGCAGCGCAGGACCCGCTCCCATCGCTCCCGCCACGCCTCCCGCTTCACGAGGACCAAGCGAATATACGCTGGTGATGTCCGGTGGAAACCGTCCGAGCGAGGCAACTCCGGCGGGCGGCCCATCTCCCGCGGGAGCTTCGGGAGCGCCTGCAGGCGGAGCCGGCATGCCGGGTATCCCACTACCCAAAGTGGAAATGAAGGTTGCTCCGCCGCCGAATCCACTGCAAGGTTTGCATGTTCCACCGCCGCCGTCTGCCAGTGCCGGCGGTGGCGCTGGTTTCGCTGCTTCCACTCCTGCCGGATCTGCTTCGGCTCACGTCGCCGGACCTCACATGCCGGCGGTCGCGCCTCCACCCATGAACTTTAAAGCGCCGGCTATCAAGCCGCCAGTGCCGCCTGCAATGGCGCCGAAAACCAACAACAAGCTTGTTTTGCTTTTCGTGATCCTGGGTGTTTTGGCCATCCTGTTGATAATCCTGATTGTCCTTCTTTTGAAGAAATGATCGTTTCCCGCAAGTTTTTTCCATTCGCCTTAGCCGTTTACGGAGCGCTTTGCGCCACTTCTGCCGCTTCGGCGCAAACTGACACGGCTGCAGCCCACCCCAATTTTTCCGGCCGCTGGCGCATGGTAAAGGACAAGAGCGACTTCGCTCGCGCCGCCATGCCCGACATGATTATCCGCGTGGTAGATCAGCAAGGTGTGACGATGAATGTGCACACCATTCAAACCACAGGCACAACCACCAAGACCGCCGATGTCAGTTACTTCATCGATGGCTCGCCATCGACAAATGTGATCAACAATCATCAGGCCACAAGCAAAACGTTCTGGGATGGTTCGGTGCTGGAAGTCCGCACGACCATGAAACTTTCAAACGGCGACGACGAGTTGATCGAAGACCGGTGGGAGCTCTCTGATAACGGAAACACGCTGACCACTACCAGCCACGTCAGTACTCCCAAAGGCGGCACGATTTTGAAGCTGGTGTGTGAAAAGGAAAAAACGGGAAGTTAGTTTACCGTTCTCCGACCATTAACCCGTCGCTCGCGATCCATCCAACGCAAAGCCATCTGGGCCGCGTTGTAGCCGCACATCCCATGAACTCCTCCGCCGGGAGGCGTTGCCGCCGAACAAAGATAAACGCCTTTCAGCGGTGTTCCGTACTGCCGCCACGTCGGACGAAAAAGAAACTGGTTCAAGTTAGGCAGCCCGCAATTCACATCGCCGCCAACCAGGTTCCCGTCGCTGCGTTCAAGATCGCGCGGACTCAGGCTTGAACGCGCCAGCACGCATTCCCGAAAGCCCGGAGCAAACCGCTCGATTTGATCTTCAATCTGACGCTCGACTGAGTGCGGCCAGCCGTTTGGGACGTGACAGTAGGCCCAGGCCGTATGCCGCCCCGCCGGTGCGCGAGAGGAATCGAATAAGCTCGGCTGGACTAACAGGACGAACGGTTTTGTCGGCGCTTTACCATCATGGACTGCTCGCTCAGACGCCGCGATTTCCTCGAGCGTTCCGCAAAGGTGAACAGTGCCGGCGCGAAGGCATTCCTTCGCGCGCCAGGGAATCGGCTCACTCAATGCCCAATCCATCTTGAACGCACCTGGGCCATATTTGTACTGCCGCAACAAGTCGGCAAACGGCCGGCCGGCGAGCTGCCGCGCTGCAATACGAAGAAACTGTTTGGGACTGATATCGCACAAGGTAACGTCCGGTTTATCCAATTCGTCGAGCGAATTTATATGCGAGTCTGTGATCATACGGCCGCCGAACCGTGTGAGAGCCAAGACAAGCGCATCTGTAATGGTTTGTGCGCCGCCTCCGGCAACTGGCCAACCGGTCGCATGGGCCGACGCTCCGAGCATCAATCCGAAGGCCGAACTGAGCGGCGCTTCTAGCGTTAAAAGAGAGTGCGAGGCCAAACCCCCGAAAAGCGCACGTGCGCGGACGCCGCCGAAGGCAGTTTTGACCAACAGCGCCGCGGGTTGGAAAGCTCGTAAACCGAATTTTGCCAGAAGAAGCGGATGCTCTGGAACATGCAGTATCGGCCGCAGAACGTCGCTGAGCAACTCATCCCAATTTTCAACAAGCGGCTGGAACAATTCGCGATAAGCAGCGCCATCGCGGCCCAGATTGCTCGCCGTTGCCGCGACATCCTGCTCCAGAACGATGGCGCTCCCATCGTCCAGCGGATGTGCAAGCGGCGCCGCCGGGTTGATCCACTTCACGCCTAGAAGGTCCAACCGTAATTCGGAAAAGAATGGTGACGCGACGCCCAGACCATACACGGCCGAGCCAAAATCGTGAATAAAGCCGGGCAGCGTTAATTCGCCGGAGCGCACGCCGCCTCCAGGAATCGCGGCGGCTTCATGGACCTCTACTGCGAGACCGGCTTGCGCAAGCGATATAGCTGCCGCCAATCCGTTCGGTCCACTGCCGATTACCGCCGCGCGTGCAGCCACAAGTCCATTGTCGCCTGCGGCATCCGGCGTGCTAGATTCGGTTCGTGCGAGACCCGCAAATTGTAGAAGAGGAACTGGTGGAGATCAGTGCGATTCAGGACGACATTACAAAACTAGAGCGCCTTATCGCGTGGTCAGCCATCCATCCCGATGAAGTTGCTTTTGCGGTCCGATTTTTGAGTGGCCGCACCTCTGGGCTCGAGACCTGGATCGAAAAGCATCAGAAACGCGTACAGCCGGCCAATTAATCGAAAATACCCTGGAGCATTCGCTCGCGCTGTTCCGCGGGAAAACGCTCGATCGCGTAACGGAGCGTCGTTCTTGGAAGACGTTTGTAGTGCTTGCGGAGAAATCGCAGCAGGCCGGGTTGATTTGTTTTGCCCGCTTCCCGAAGAGCCCAGCCGGTTGCTTTCTGGATCAAATCATGCCGGTCGCCCAGCAACAGCGTGGCGATGCGAAACGTCTCTTTGGTTTCGCCCTTCCGCAGGAAAGCGAAAGTGGAAACAATCGCGATACGGCGTTCCCAAAGATTATCTGAAGCTGCAAGTGTGTCCAGCACTTCTCGCGTGCGCGTCATCAAATGTACGCCTAAAATGTAGGGTGCGGAAGCGTCCACCAGGTCCCAGTTGTTGATCCGCCCCGTTTGCTCCAGATAGAAATCCGCAAGCTGCTCGCGTTTGGGTTCGTCGGCTGCTTCAAATTGCGCCACTAAGATTTCGAGCGCAGCCAAGCGGTATTCATGCAATGGCGACGCGAGAAGCCGCGCCAAATCTTTCAACGGCAGGTCTCGATAGCGCAGCGCGATGGGGCGCAATTGCGGCACGGTCAACCCAAGAAAACGATCGCCTTCCGCATATTGACCTTTGCCCGTCTTGAAGAACCAAGCCAAATTCTTGGCGCGATCCGGATCGCCCGCCTCCATTAGTTCTCTTTCTAGATTCGTACGGCGTAGCACTTGGCCCATCAAAACAGAACCTCAAAATCGAATCGATATCGGCGGTGCCAATTGCCGAAAAAAACACCGTACTGCGGATCTGCCGTGTTCGAGTGAACCAGAAGCGGATTGAAATGATTCGTGAGATTGAACCCGGTCACCGACAGCCGCACCGAATATTTTGCATTCACCTTGAACACACGCGACAAACGCGCATCGGCTGAAAAGAAATCTCGGAAGCGCAGCGAATTGGGTGTGCTGGCGTAATTCTGAAGAACGTCATAGGCCGAGTATGGAAAGCCCGTGCGGTATTCGACGATGGGAGCGAGCGTCAACTTCCAAATGCCCGGTTCGAAACTCCCCCACATCAGGAAACGATTCGGAACGTCGCCCGGCAATACCGAATAAACATCGGGGCGAAGAACCGCCGTCGGGAAGTTGCCTACGAAGTTATCGTACCCGTTGAGGGTGCCTTGCGCCCGGCTGCGCGTGTACGAAAAGATGAGTTGCTGTCCTTCTTTAATCGCGTATCGCCCGGTGAGCTCTAGCTGGCGGTAGGTGGAGCTTCCGTCACCGTTCAGAACCAGTTCGTGTGTAGTGCCCAATAGGTCGGGATCGAGAACAATTAATCCCACCGAGCGGTTATTCAGATAAACTGCGCGAGCGGTTACAGAGCGGGAAAACGCGTGTTCCAACTGAAAATGAATGGTGGTGCCGCGCGGAGAAAACGCCCCCGCTACTCGTTGGCCTTGCACCAGGAAAGAACGGGGTCCCGTGACACTTCCTATCACGTCGAAATACGTTATCGGAGGTCCAAGTGGTAGTCCCGTATTCGGATCGTAATTCGTAATCGTTCGAATGGGATAACGGCCGAAAGTGTAAACGTCGAGAGGAATATGGTCGTAAAACCGTCCGTAGCCGCCGCGAAACACTGTCTTGCCATCTGAGAACGGCACAATCGCGATTCCTGCACGAGGGGCGACTCGCAAGCTGTCGGCAAGTTTCTGATGTTCAATTCGCAGTCCGTAATCGAGGGAAATTCTCGATGTCACGGACCAGTGATCTTGCACGTAAGCCGTTTCTTCGGTGTCCGCCCGATCGAAGGCTCCCGGACTTGTAAATGTTGTCCTCTGCACCAATTGAGAAGCGGAATTCTCGATGTTCACCGGGCGGAACGAATACTGCCCTTCGTCGCTCGAAAGCGTTAACGAGCTGCCGATCTTGAATTGGTGCACGCCCAGCACGGTCGCCGGGGCAGGAGACCAGATCTCCAGCCACTCGTTGCGCTTCGCCGCGCGATTCTGCGTGCCGAAATAGTATCCCTGGTTGCCTTCGGGCGTCAGCACCATGTCCGACGGCCCTTGCGGGCCGATGTATGCATCGAATCGCTGCACGGAAATGGAACTATCGAGAGTGCCGCCCCACAAGCCGTAATGGTCCGCTGCGGTGCCTATGTAATTGTGTTGCGCATAGGTGGGTGTGACGGGCTGCGGATTGAAGTAATCAGGATTAACAAAATTAGTATGCTGCGGACTGATATGAACCGTTGCGGTGATGATCTGTCGCGGCGACACAATGTAGTCGAGCTGCGAAAAGGAGTTGATCGATTCCTGCTTCGATTCATTACGGGGAAAGCCTAGTGTTCGGCTCGGCACTTTGTCGAGTATGTAAACAATGGCCGTATTGAAATAGAGACGATTTGCGAGGATCGGTCCGCCCACGGCGAAGCGCGGTGTCTCATTGCGAATCCCCACCATGTGATAGCTGCGAATGCGAAAGTCGGGAAACGGATCGTTTAGGTCGGCGTGCCACTTCTCGCCGCCGCGCTTGGTGTCGATCGCAACTACTGTTTGCGTAAAGCGCCCATACTGAGCAAGGAAAGGCGTGTTGAGCACGTTCACCGTTTCAATGCTGTCTATGGGAACGGTTTGTCCGAACTTGCCCGTCGAGGGATCGGTTTGATCGCTCTGATTGACAACCAGGCTACTCCGCTGCTCTCCGGTACCGTCTAAGATCAGTTCGCCATTGGCCGCGCGCTGCACGCCCGGGACTAGCGGCAACGTTTCCCTAACCGTAGCCGGGTTTGTCGGAAGTGTTTTTACGCCTTCGGGATGGATTTCCGTACGCACGGAAGAACTTTGTTCGATAGAAGATGCCTTTTCTTCCACGTTGACGCTGGATCGAACCATCTGCGGGCTCAAAATAATGGTGACTTCAGCGGCAGCGCCCGAATGGATCTCGATTGTCGCGCTGTTGTTGTCGAACCCCGCCTTGCTGCCGGTCGCCACCCACGTCCCGCACGGAACATTGGTGAAGTCGGCGGTGCCCTGTGAACCGGTAATCTCCGGACCAAGTTTTTGTCGGCCTGCGTCAAGCTGAACTTCGACGTTAAAGATCAGCGCTTCCTGCGAGTCCTTCACGACAACGCGCAGCGTTCCCGGCAGACAAGTCTGCGCGTGCAGCGACGACACAACTACTACGGCCAGCGTAAGGCCCCATGCCCCTCGGCCGGCCCGAACACCCCGAGCCATTTGGAATCACTCAATCTTATCTGTTCAACTCGGGAAACGATAGAGCGTAGCCTACACTGGCCTTGTGCCTGCAGTACTATGACCGCCGGAACTACATCCACTCAGAACGCTGCAGAATCGGCCTGGAGTCCTTTAAAGCAACCCTTATTCCGGAACCGGCTAATTGCTTCGATTTTGTCCAACATCGGCGGGTGGATGCAAGATACTGGCGCAACGTGGTTAATGACCTCGTTAACTCGTTCGCCGCTGCTGATTGCGCTGATGCAAACCGCGGCCAGCCTCCCAGTGCTTTTGATGGGGCTTCCCGCCGGCGCCACTGCCGACATTCTGGACCGCCGCAAACTTTTGATCTTCTGGCAGAGCTGGATGCTTGCCATCGCGGCCGTACTGAGCGTGATGTCCTTTCTCGATGTAATCGGCCCCTGGATGTTGCTCTTCTTGACGCTGATGCTGAATATCGGAGCGGCCATGAACAATCCCGCTTGGCAGGCGATTGTTCCGGAACTCGTGCCTCGTTCCGAGCTGCCTCAGGCGATCTCGCTGAACAGTGCGGGATTCAATCTGGCGCGCGCTGTCGGGCCGGCGCTGGGCGGCCTGACCATGGCGTTCTTCGCGAATGCCATGCGTGGCGGCGGAACGGTATTTGCCATCAACGCTGCATCTTTTATCTGCGTCATCTTTGTCTTATACGTCTGGAAGCGGAAGCCGCTGCACACCAGCGATCTGCCGGCCGAGCGCATGGTGGGCTCTATGCGCGCCGGACTTCGTTACGTGTCCTACGCCCCGGAAATTAAACGTATTTTGATTCGAGCTTTTCTGGCCACCAGTTGCATCGCGGCCATGTGGGCATTGCTTGCGGTGGTTGCGCAGCAAGATCTGAGGTCGGGAGCGCTCGGCTATGGTCTGTTGAACGGCTGCATCGGCCTGGGCGCAGTAGCGGGGGCCATCTTGCTGCCCAAAGTCCGGGCCCGCCTCAGTTCGGATTTGATTGTCGTTAGCTCCTCCGTCGCCTTCGTTTTGGTCCTCCTGGTCATGGCGTTTGTGCACCAAACAAAATTTGTCGTCGCCGTGTTGCTGCTGGGTGGTTTTGCTTGGACTAGCATGACTTCCACATTCAATATCGCGGTCCAACTCTCGGCGCCGGCCTGGGTGCAGGCGCGGCTGTTGGGAAGTTATCAGATGGTTTTTCAGGCTGGCATGGCGATTGGAAGCGCCGTTTGGGGACTAGTTGCCGAACACTTCGGTACGTCCAGCGCCTTATCGGTAGCCGCCGCCGGATTGCTCATCGGCCTTCCTGCCGCAAAGCGATTTCGCATTCCGTCCGGACGCATCGCCAACCTGTCCTCGGCGCGCGGGCTTAACCGGTCAGATCCCACCGTATTGATCGAACTGCGTCCGGAAGATGGCCCGGTCTTGATCGCAGTCGAATACAATATCGACCCACGGGATGAAGTCGAATTCATTGAGGCGATCGAGTGCCTGCGCCCCATACGCCTGCGGGATGGAGCCATGCGATGGGCTTTGTATCACGATGCGGCCAATCCCGAGCGCTACGTCGAGAACTTTCTAGTGGAGTCGTGGGCCGAATATCTCAGGCAACGCGAGCGCCTGACCATGAACGATACCAGTGTCATTGAGAAGGTTCGGTCCTTTCAGAAAGGCGGTAAGCCGCCAGCCGTTTCGCGCATGATCTATACGCCGGTATGACGCGGGCACGCTGGGAAACTAGACTTCCAGTCCCACCGCGCGCATCAACTCCAGAGCGTTGCTGTGCGTCACAATTCCCGGTTTCAGTTTGTAATCGAATTCGATGCTGCCATTGACCAGACGGTCGTCAAAATGCACGTTGCGCGAGCGTGAGCCTAGCGTTCGTTCTATATCGGCAAGTGCCAGATCGTGCGTCGTAATAAGACCCATGGCGCCCGATTCAACAAGGTTGCGAACGATGCCTGTCGCGCCTAGTAGCCGGTCGTGAGAGTTCGTGCCGCTCAGTAATTCATCGAGCAGAAAAAGAACTGGGCGGTCATCGTCCAACAGCTCAAAAATTTGGCGAATGCGCGTGATCTCTGCATAAAAGCGCGACCGGTTGTCTTGTAGTGAGTCGACCACGCGCATGGAACTGGCGACCTGCACGCAACTGAGTTGCATCGCACCCGCCGCAACCGGCCCTCCGGCCCAAGCCAGCACGGTGTTCAAACCAATTGAACGAAGAAGCGTGCTTTTGCCCGACATATTCGATCCGCTGACAATCAGCAGTTGTAGTTCGCCTTCAAAATCGATAGTGTTTGGCACGCAGGCGGATGGCGATAGAAGCGGATGCTGAAGACCGTCCGCGCGCCAGCACCGCTTCGATTCTTCAAAAACAGGAAAACACCACGCCGGTCTCTCAAAGGCGAGCGAAGCAAAGGACGAGAGCGCCTCAAATTCGCCAATCCCTTTGATCCATAGGACCGTCAGGCCGCCATTTTTGTGCCGCCAAGCCTCGACGGCCATCGCGATTTGTTCGCGCCAGAGCAGAATCGGGCGGATCAGGCGGACAAGGATGTGATCGCTTGAGTCAAGCCAATCGATCCAGTGTCCGAGACGCGCGATCCGCTTGGATGCCGGTAATCCGTGAATTCCAAGATCCGCGGAGAGACTCTGCAGCTTCGGAGATTCGAATTGTTCGCGTTCGAGCCGTTGCAGTAAAAGAGAGATGATCCGCAGGCTTTGCGCCGGTGTATCGATGACCTGAGTTACGCGATCGACTTTTGAGCGCAAATAAAAAATTACGGCGAAATCGCACGCCAGAATCAACAGCACCGGCCAAAGCGGCAGCACTTGCGCAAAGAATGTCAGGATGGCAACAACCCCCGCAATGGAAAGAAGCAGCGCCGCCACCCGAATCAGCGGACGAAAGTCTACGGGCGGGGCAGTGGCCCAGGTTTGCGTCGCTTCGACGTCCAATTCTGCTTTCGCGTCTTCACCCAGCAAAGCGATTTCCTCGCGCAGATCAAGGCGGGATCGCAGTTCCGCAACAGATTCTTGCCGGGCGCGCGCGTCGGCGCGTGTCGCGGGAGAGAGTAGCCAGGACGCAAGCGTGTCCTCGCCCGCTTTGGTGCGAGCAGACGCAATCAATTCAAAAAGAGATCCCCTGCCGAACAGGTCGAGGTCTTCCGCGTATGGGTGAGCCGGATTATGAAACCGTTCGCCGCTATTGCCGGTGCCTTGCCACTTGTCTTCCAGACGGGCAAGCCCGCGTTCATAGTAATGGATAGCGCGCTCCGCAAACGTTCGTCGCCGCATCACCTTCAGGTGCCAGATGACGAGCGCAACAAAAGCGGCGAGCGGAATCAGCAGCAGCCACGGAGCGATAACGTGCGCGCCAAATGCAAGCCACGCAAGAATAGCTTCCGTTATCCCGAGGATCAGCCGCCAATTCCCGATCTGAATGAACTGCCGCTGCAGAACGCCGTGCCGCGCCCGCCAACGCTCTAGTCTCGACTGATATTCCTCGCCAGGAGGCATGCAGTCACAGCATAAACGTTTACAACTTCAGGCTTGCGCCCGCCCCGATTCTGACGTATGCTTTTTATACTCTATTCCCAATAGAGTTTTGCAGGGAGTCGATCAAGTTGTAAGTCGAAAGGGACATCGTATGTCAAAGCTATCCTCGGCGATACTTGCTTTTTCGTTGGTGTTTATCTCGCAAGCGTTCGCACAGACGATCACGGGCTCCATCAAAGGCCGTGTCATTGACCAACAAGGCGCCGCGGTCGCGAATGTCGCGGTTCGCGCAACGGAACCGGACAAGAATATCGTGGAAACCACCAAGTCCGGCGATCAGGGAGACTTTACGTTCCCCGCGCTTCAGCCCGGCAACTACACGATTTCGATTGAAGCGCAGGGCTTCAAAAAACTGACTCGGCCGAACATTGCGGTGCATGCCGACGACAAACTGGCGCTCGGCGACGTGAGTCTCGAAGTGGGGTCATTGACCGAAACCGTTGAGGTTTCCGGTCAAGCGGTCTTGCTTCAGACCGATTCCGTTGAACGATCCGCCACTATCGAAGGCAAGCAGATACAAAACATCCAGGTGAACGGCCGCAATCCTCTCGAAATGGCGAAGCTGATTCCTGGGGTCGTGAGCAACACCAACTTTCAGGTTGGTGGACCTGGCGGCATTGGCAACATTCAAGCGAACGGAAACCGCGGATCGGCCAACATGCTGACCATCAACGGCATCGATAATCTCGACACGGGCTCTAACGGATCGCAGAACGTCACGGTCAGTCTCGATTCAACGCAGGAATTCAAGGTTCTTACCGGCGTCTATCAGGCCGAGTACGGACGCAATGCGGGTGCGCAAATCTCCGTGGTTACCAAAAGCGGCACAGACCAGTTTCATGGCAGCGGATATTGGTATCACCGCCACGACAGTCTAAATGCCAATAGCTGGCTGAACAATGCCAAAGGGCTGCCTCGCAGCTTGTTCCGCTATAACGACCCGGGATTCACCATCGGCGGACCTATCTATATCCCAAAATTGCTGGATAAGACCAAAAATAAGCTCTTCTTCTTCTATAGCGGCGAGTGGCAGGAGCAATTGGCTCCCAACAGTGTGCGCAACGTGGAAGTTCCTACGGCATTGGAGCGTCAGGGTAATTTTTCGCAGAGCGTGGATAGCAGCGGCAAACCCTTCACAATCAAGGTTCCGCTCAGCAATACGCCGTATCCAAATAACATAATTCCGGCTAGTAGTCTGTATGCTCCGGGAATAGCGTTACTGAATCTGTTTCCGCTGCCGAATGTCACCGGCCAGGTTGGCTACAACTACAGCTCCCAACAATCAAACACCCAGAACCGCCGCGAAGATTTGCTGCGCGTCGATTACAACGTCACCGACAATTTCCGATTGTTCGGACACTACATCAATAACTCGCAGCCGTTTGTCTATCCGTATGGATCATTCGTGCTGGGAATCAATGTCCCAGTTGTGCCCATCGAGTACTTGAACCCCGGCTACAGCTACGCAACGGGTGGCACGTGGGTTGTGAACCCGACCATGACGAACGAATTCAATTTTGGTATCACGCATAATTCCATTAACATTGATGAAATTGGCAACAAACTGACGCGAACGGCTTCTGGAATCAATTTGCCTTTGCTCTACCCAAATGCGGTCCAAAACGACTACATTCCCGGATTCAGCTTCTCTGGAACTCACATCACCAGCGCATTCGCACCGTCATTCACGTCCGTCGGTGATGCGCCGTTCGTCAACTTCAATACGCTCTTCAATTGGAGCGACAACATCACGAAAATCGCCGGAACGCACACGATTAAGGCCGGTGTGTTCTTTGAACGTAGCCGCAAGAATCAGAGTTCGTTTGGTAACAACAACGGACAATACAACTTTGGCGACACCACGGCCAATCCCTACGACACTGGTTATGGATTTTCCAATGCGGCTGTGGGTGCCTATCAAACGTTCGATCAGGCACAGAATTACATCAATGGGAAATACCGCTACTGGAACATCGAAGGGTTCGTCCAAGATACCTGGAAGCTAACGCCTCGCATTACGTTGGATTATGGTCTGCGCATCCAGTGGTATCAACCGCAGTATGACGCCTCTCTGCAAGCGTCCACTTTTGTTTTGAGCGCCTGGAATCCGGCGGCTGCCCCGCGCCTGTACCAACCCGCGATCATCAATGGCACTCGCTCAGCCTATGATCCCGTAACCCAGCAAGTCCTTCCTGCATACGACATCGGCCTCGAAGTGCCCAACACCGGCAACCCGTTTAACGGTGTCATCCAGTCGGAACAGGGCATCAGCCAATACCTCCAACAGAATCGTGGCCCGCAATGGGGACCGCGCTTCGGTGTGGCGTGGGACGTCACGGGCAAGCAGAATGTTGTCATCCGCACTGGCGGCGGAATTTTCTACGATCGTTATCAAGGCAACCGCGTATTCGATATGGTGCGTAATCCTCCTGAGGGACTGGACCCCACATTCACCTACGGGTTGGCGCAAAACATTTCGGCCAGCAACATTTTGCTTGCGCCTCCCACTCTCTATGCAGCCGATCCGGTCGGAAAACTGCCGACTACGTACGATTATCAGTTCGGCATCCAAACTAGACTTCCCTGGAGCATGATGCTCGATACCGCCTACGTTGGTGGTCAGAGCCGGCATCTCCAGGACAATCGAAATCTGAATCCCGTGCCCTATGGCGCCGACTTCCTGCCTCAGAACCAGGACCCGACGTTGGCTGTCACCTCGAGCACTATTCTCGGTAGCAACGCACTGCAGCCTAACTTCCTACGCCCTCTGCGCGGCTACAACCAGATTCAGCTTTATGAAAGCGCCGCCGTTTCAAACTACAACTCTTTGCAAGTCAGCTTGAACCGGCGTGCGGCATCCGGGCTGTTTGTCGGCATCGCCTACACCTACAGCAAGACCTTGACTAACGCCACGTCCGATACGGCGCAAGTCCGTGCCGATAGTCTCACGCGTCAGGCCGACTATGGCCCGGCAAACTTCGACCGGCGTCACTCCTTTGCTGCGAACTACGTCTACTCGCTGCCGCGGTTCACCAACGCCAACCGGTTCACGCGTGCAGCATTGGGCGGTTGGCAGTATTCGGGCGTCGTCTCAATCGCCACGGGCTCGCCCTTCACCCCCGGCTTCAGCATCTCCAATGTGACAAGCCAAAACATCACGGGTAACACGCTCGCAAACGGAACATTTGAGGGCGCAAGAGTGGGCTATATCAAGGGTTGCGATCCATACACGGGCAAATCCGATCCCTGGAACCGCCTCAACCCAGCCTGCTTCTTCGCGCCGCAACCGGGCAGCCTCGGTTTGGAATCGGGCCTGAACTGGCTGTATTATCCCGGCTACCTCAATTTCGACATGTCGCTGCAAAAAGAGTTTTCCATCCACGAACGCGTACACTTTCAGTTCCGCGTGGACGCGTTTAACGTCTTTAATCACCCGAACTTCATTTACCTGAACAACACCATCAATTTCGCGGGAACGTACCCGGGCGGCGAAACCATCGCCAACGCGCCGTACAATGCCGCAGGTCAACTGGTAAATCAAAATGGATTCGGAACCGTAGCGGCGCCTGCCGGTACTTCAAACACCAATGGCGCGGGTAATCCGAGCGTGGCCAATCCCCGCATTCTCCAGACGGTAATTCGCATTCAGTTCTAAGAAGGTACTTTCGGCAACAGTCGATTAGTTTTGCCACACATAGTCCGGCCCTAAATAGTGACGGCATGAAATTTTTCGTGACGTTCAGCCACAACCCGTATGGGTCTGTCCAAGCTGAACGTCATGAAAGCACTTTTGCGCTCGTTAGCGCCGCTCGTTGTTTTCGGGATCTGTAACACGTATCCGCTGGCTGCGCAGCGGAATGAACCCATCGCTCCCTTCACGTTTTCAGGTGCCCTAACAATTCCCGGCTTCGAACCAAATGTCAGCCGTGAGCCTGGGCAAATCGCGACAGGTGCAGCCCTGCACATCGAGATCATCGATGGCGACGGGGCCATTAACGATATCAAGGGCCGAATCGCGACCGACATCATCGTTCAAGTCGAAGACCGCGATCATCGGCCCGTTGCTGGAGCCGTCGTCACGCTGATGTCGCCCTCCGGCGGCCCGAGCGGAACGTTTGCGGGCGGCCAGCATTTGGTGAGTCTCACCACGGGCAGGGATGGACGCGTTGTTGCTCAAAGCTTCCGTCCCAACAAGCTTCCTGGCAAATTTCAGGTCAAGGTAACGGCTTCCTTTCATGGTGAAGTCGCTACCGGTGCAATCACGCAAACTAACGTCGCAATGGCCGCGGCGGCTGGTGCTGCAATTGGCGGCGGCGCGGCGGCAACAACTGCTGGCACTGCCGCCACTGTCGGCTTATCTGCCGGAGTTATCGGCGCAATTGCTGGCGGCATCGCGGCGGCAGTGGGTGTAGGAGTTTTTCTTGCCCACAATGCACATTCGCCTTCCGTCACAAGCATAACCATCGCCCAACCCGGTTCCGTTTCAGCCGGAGCGCCCCATTAAGACGCACAGCTCACGGAGGCCCGGCATGAAATTGTGTTCTCTTTTGTTGTTAGCAGCGTTTGCTGTATTTGCGCAGGCGCCCACCATCATCATCGGTCCTCATTACGCATCTGCCGTTCCCACCGTCGCTCAAGGTAAACCAAGTCGCGCAACTATCGCCGGAACTCCAGTCCTCGGATTCGTGGCCGGGCCAAATGCTCTCGATCTCAGAGCGATTGTTGGCACTGCGTCCGCAGCGCGCTTGGGCGACGCGGTTTCCGTTCCAGAGACAGCCAAGCATCTTTATCTATCGCCGCGCCAGCGCTACGCGTTGGTGGAGCAAGATGGATCGCTCGCGATATGGCGTTTGGGCGGCGCGGAGCCACGGAATACGTTAACGCCGATTGCTATAACGGCTTCGCATCCTGATCTGGTTGCCTTTAGCCCCAGAGGAGAAGCCGTAGCTCTGTATTCGCGGTCGAGTGGTCGCCTGCAAATCATCGTTGGATTGCCCATGAAGCCTTCGGTAATCTCAGAGATTCCCGCCGCCGCGGTAGGAGACGCTTCCGGTTTCGCATTGAGTGACGATGCCAAAGCGATTATTGCTGTATCGCCCGATTCGAATGCCCTTTTCGTGTTCAATTCGAGCGCCTGGCATTCACTGCCTACCGGCTACATGCCCAGCGCGTGGTCGTTTCTGCCCAATACGCACGATCTCGTAATAAGCGACCCCACCCAAAACGTAGTAGCGCTGCTCTCGAATGTCGATGAGCCCGGGCCTGCCGTCCACATAATCGCGCAAGGCATTGGACCGAACTTCGTCGCGGCTGCTAAAGGCGGTGACATCGTCATTTTGGCGGATTCAAAAAGCGGAACGATTTGGTCCGTCGAGCCCAAAACAATGGTCCTCCGTCAACTCTCCTCGGGAATGCGCATTGACTCGCTTGCCCTATTGCGCGATGGCCACACTGCGCTCCTTTCGGTTTCTCCAACTTTGTCTCTTTTTCAAGTTCCATCCGCAGCGGGTTACTGACGGGCAATGACGAACCGCAAACTGCACGTCTTGTTGGTCGCTCTATCTTTCTTTTGCTTTTCCCGCGCGGCACACGCGGATGTCGGTGGCCCATTCAGTCAGTGGATTCTATTGTCGACCGAAAGCAGTCCCCCATCGGCACGGCGGGCAATGTCTTCGGCATTCGACGCGCAAACCGGCAGCCTGTTTGTTTTTGGTGGAACGAATGGCGGATGCGGCAGCGCGTGCGATTTCAATGATGTCTGGTTTCTTCCCTTCGGCCCCGATCCGGACTGGATTGAACTCGAGACCGCTGGCACGCCACCTGCGCCAAGGACAGGAGCTTCGGCGGCATTTGATTCCAGTAACAGCCAGTTGATCGTTTTCGGTGGGGGCGAAGGCTCTTCGTCGCCCTGCGCAAACGACACCTGGGTACTAAGCAATGCCAACATCATTAACGACGGCGTGGCCACATGGAGCCAATTAAATCCTCTCGGTGGCTCGCCCGCCGCGCGTATCTTTCATACCGCTGTTTACGATCCTGGCTCCAATCGCATGATTGTGTTCGGCGGCAACAACTGCCTCACTTCCGGCGTTCAGTACTACAACGACATTTGGGTCCTTTCGAACGCCAATGGCTTGAGCGGTACGCCCGCTTGGATTCAGCTCACGGTTACTGGATCCGTTCCCGCAGCCCGAGAAAACCACACCGCCGTCTACGACTCGGCCTCGAACCGAATGATTATTTTCGGGGGCGCAAATGGCTCAGGTCAGCTTAATGATGTTTGGGTGCTTTCGAATGCAAACGGCGTCTCTGGTACACCGGCATGGACGCAGCTTTCTCCCGCTGGGGTCGCGCCTTCACCCCGCGGCGGCTCAACCGCAACCTACGATCCCGTTACCAACCGGATGACGATCTTCGGAGGAAATAATCCGGGCACGACATTCAATGATGTTTGGGTTCTGTCAAACGCGAATGGTGTATCGGGCATCCCCTCGTGGACGCAGATCCAGCCATCCAGCACACTGCCTTCGGCGCGATCGGAACAATCCGCGGCCTTCAATCCATACACCAACCAGATGGTGATCTTCGGCGGCGGCGATTCGGGTGGACCTTTTAATGACGCCTGGGTGCTGACGAATGCGAGTGGCGCCCTTGTCATCACAAGCACCACACTTCCAACAGGCCACCTGCAGCTTCCATA
>DASREJ010000183.1:0-31820 GCA_035652115.1 Bryobacteraceae bacterium | reverse complement strand
TGATCCGGCGCGTCGTTCATGCGAATGAATAATATAATCCGTATCTTTCAGCGCGTGCCCGGTGAGCACGGCGATAATCCGCGCGTCACGGTCAATCTTACCTTGTGAAGCCAGTTTGCGGATGCCGGCCAGCGTCGTCGCCGACGCGGGTTCGCAGCCGATGCCGTCGCGGCCGATCATCGCCTTCGCCTCGCCAATCTCTTCATCCGTAACATCCATCACCAGACCGTTTGTGTAGTGGACCGCTTGCAGCGCTTTTCTCCAGGAACGTGGGTTGCCGATTCGAATCGCCGTCGCAACTGTTTCAGGAAACTGTACGGGCTTCAATCCGCTCCCGCCGGATTCCCACATCTGAGCCAGCGGATTTGCGCCCGCAGCCTGCACAATCACCATGCGCGGCACGCTGTCGATGAACCCGTACTTTTTGAGTTCGATGAACGCCTTGCCGAATGAAGATGAGTTGCCCAAATTCCCGCCCGGCACAACCAAATAGTCCGGTACGTTCCATTCAAGCTGCTCCAGAAGTTCCAACATCGCCGTCTTCTGGCCTTCGATGCGAAATGGATTAATCGAATTCAGAAACTGCAGGTTCTCGTCGGCTTTGGAAAGCAGCACGTCCAAGGCGTCGTCGAAGCTACCGTCGATCTGCACAACCTCTGCCCCGAAGTCCAGTGCCTGCGCCAGCTTATTTGCCGATGCCTGTCCAGCCGGAAGATACACTCGTGCGGTCATTCCACCGCGCGCTGCATATGCCGCAAGCGACGCCGCCGTGTTGCCAGTGGATGCGCACGCAACAGTTTTCGCGCCGGTAAACTTGGCCTCCGTCATTGCGGCCGTCATGCCGAGATCTTTAAAAGACCCGGTCGGATTCCATCCCAAGTGCTTGAACGATAGATCTCTTACGCCGGCCCAATCGGCAGTTCGTTTGCCGCGGACAACCGGAACATTGCCCTCAAACAGCGTGACAACGTCAGAATCCGCATAATCAAACGGCAGGAACTCGCGGAATCGCCACACGCCGCTGCAATCCAACGGACAGCAAGCAGAGCGTCGTTCACGCCAGATCTTTTTAAGATCCGCCGCATCCCATCGCGGCGCGTCAATAACGACTTCAAGTAGATCGCCGCACTTCGGACAAGCTAAAGCGCGCGCGTGCAATTCCAACTCTGTAGCGCATTCAGGAGAGTTACAGCGAAGATGCATCATTCCGGACAATCACAGGAGTTTTATCCACCGTAACATCCTGTGGTTGCCGGCCTTCAGCAGACCATCATTTCACTGATTCGGCGGCTCGCTCCAGCTTCTTCCATTCGTCGTCGCTCAGCTTCAATCCGGCCGAAGCAACATTCTGCTCCAAGTGCGCCACGGACGACGTTCCGGGAATCGGCAATATCACCTTCGATCGATGCAGCAGCCATGCAATGGAAAGTTGCGCCACCGTCGCGCCATGTTGCTTCGCCGCGCTATCCAACGGACCGCCCGCCGCGGCCAACTTACCCGCCGCAACTGGAAACCACGGAATGAACGCCAAATTGTGCTTCTCGCAATACGGCAGGGTATCTTCGTGCGCGCGATCACTGATGTTGTATTTGTTCTGAACGCTCACGATCTCAACCGTCTTTCGCGCTCGCTCAATCTCGTTCGGCTTTACTTCCGACAAACCGATGTGCCGGATCTTGCCGGCTTTCTGCAGGTCTTTCAGTTTGCCCAGACTCTCTTCAACCGGAACCTGCGGATCAATGCGATGCAATTGGTACAAATCGATACGCTCCAACCGCAGCCGCCGCAGGCTCATCTCCACTTCCTGATGAAGATACTCGGGCCGTCCCAGCGGTTGCCATTCATTCGGCCCCAGTCTGACCAAACCGCCTTTAGTTGCGATTACCACGCCCTTCTTATAAGGTGAAAGCGTTTCGCCGATAAGCCGTTCGCTGACTTCCGGTCCGTACGAATCCGCTGTGTCGATGAAGTTCACTCCCAGTTCCACGGCATGCCGTAGAACTCTCTTCGCCTCCTCGGTGTTCTTGGGCTCGCCCCAGATTCCTTCGCCTGTTATTCTCATCGCGCCGAAACCCAATCGATGCACCGTCAGGTCGCCGCCTAGTGTGAATGTGCCGCTTGCTGTCGCGTCGGCTGTTAATGTAGCCATCACCTTGTTGATTCGGTGAGCACCCGCGAAGTTGCGCTATCCGTCTCGCCTGGTTGATTGTCTTGCTGCCCATTGCTGGCAAAAAGCCTGAGTTGCAGTTCCGCCTCCGCAATACTATGCACCAGATAATCCGAGCATCCGCTGCCTAACCTTCGCTGCAATATCGTCCGGTCGGTATTATGGCCCCAGATACCGATCACCACTTTCATCTCTTTGCAACGTTGGCGTGCTCTGCGGCACAGCGAGCGCGCATGTGTGATCGCAAATGGCGGCAGCGCCGATATGAACAGGATGTTGGGCTGGCAGCGCTTTACTCGATCGAGCATCTCCTCCGTGTAACCGATCGGAATGGAATCAGCGTGATAACCCGCCTCGCGCAGTGACTGCGCAAGCATCAGCGCGACTAACTCGTCTGCTTCGTCCCGCGCCGGGATGCACAGGATATTTCCTTCGCTCGTGGTTTGTGCTGCCTGTTCTTCGCCCAACGCTCCCAACAGATTCCGTTCGCCCAATTCCTCTATCAGTTCACGAGTGCTTTGATAAATGAACTTCTGCCGCTGCTCATCCAGTTGATTATCGTGGCGGTCTTCTTCGGCTAACGCCAGCGCGGGAATGAGAACGCCATCATAAACTTCGCGCGTGGGTTTTTCTTCCACAAATTGCTCCACCACTTCGCGCGCTTCATCTTCGTCCATTGCCAGCAGCCGCTGGTAGTAATGCGCTTCCGGCGAAAGCGCTGGCTGGTCGCCTAACAGCACGTACAGAAACTCTAGCTGCGGCACATGCCGCCCCACCACCACCAGCAGCACGGTCAAAGGCGTCGAGATCACCAGCCCAATCGGCCCCCACAACAAGGTCCAAAACGTCGCTGATAATAAAATCGCCAGTGACGAAATGCCAGTTCGCGTCGCGTATAGCCACGGTTCCACAATTCCTGAAATAGTGCCCTCTACCGCCGCAAACAGCCCCAGCGTCAGCAACGGTAGCTTCCACCCATCAAACACGGCAAGCGACAAAACAAAAGGCGCCATCCCCGCCACGAATGTGCCCAAATACGGAATAAAGCGCAGGAAAACGGCTGAGAATCCCCAGAACACCGCATACGGAACGCCAATGAAATACAATCCCGTTCCTAATAACAGGCCGTACGTGCTGTTGACCATGCCTTGCGTCAGCAAATAGCGGCTGACGCGTTTCGCCGCATCGTCCATTGCCGTTGTCATAACGTTGATGCGGCCGCTGCCGAACAAACGGAACAGCCGGTTTCGCAGGCTGCTACGGTTCAGCAGCATAAAAAGTGTTAGGATCACCACCGCTGCCGTCGTCGCCGCTATTCGGCCAATCGACGCCCCCCAAGATCCCAATGCGCCAAAAACACCGGTAGGCTCCCTCACGATTCGCACCGGGACTGGCTGCACTGGTGCCGAAGTTTGCCCTGGTTGCTTTGCCTGCGCTCCGTTTTTTTCCTGTTGAACGGCTTGGTTGCCTTGCGAGAACTCGTTCGTCAGTTCCGAAATGCTTTGCGCAGCTTTTGCGATCGCCGAAGCCCCGCCCGAGCCGTTAACGTGCTGGATGCGGTCAATCTTCGCACGAATGTTTTGCTGATATTCCGGAATTCGAATAACGATCTGCGTAAGCTCCCGCGTCGCGATCCAAATCATCGTTCCGGCGACCGAAAACGTCACCAGCATCACAATGACTACCGACGCCGTGTTTCCGATTTTCAGTCGTTGCATCCAACCGACCGGGTACGTCAGTAGAAAGCTGACCAGCACTGCCAGCGCAAAAGGAACAATCAGATCCTGCCCGTAATGCAGCGCCGCGATAATGCCTGCCGCGCAAACCACCGTCACCAGCGTCGATGAATTCGCTCTTTTGGGGGAAGCGATGTCCGTAATCCTCCTGCACTATGGACTGGATTTTTAAAGAAATACTTACAAATGTTTAGAGGACCGGCACGTCGCTTAGGCTCAGTACTAAAACGAATCGCTGGATTAAGCGTGAATCGCCTTAACCTCCACCCACTTCCGCTTCTTCCACGACTCAATCCCTAACTCCGCCAGTTGCACGCCTTTTGCAGCTTCCAGCAAATTCCAGCGGAACGGCTCATCCTTCACCACATGCCGCAGAAACAGTTCCCATTCCACCTTGAAAGCGTTATCGAAAGTCGTCTGCTCCGGCACCTTTTGCCAGCCTTCGAAAAAATTGATCGGCTGCGGAATGTCGGGATTCCATGTTGGCCTCGGCGTCGATCCGTAATGTTGAATCCAGCAATCGCGCAGCCCTGCCACCGCCGACCCCGTTGACCCATCCACTTGCAGCGTCAGCAGATCGTCCCTCCGCACGCGCACGCACCAGGACGAATTGAAATGCGCAATCACGCCGCCTTCCAGTTCGAACGTGGCATACGCCGAATCGTCGGCCGTGCATTGATAGGGTCTGCCCTGTTCATCCCGACGCTCGGGCACATGGATCGCGCCCAGGCACGAAACCGCTTTCACCGCCCCGAACAAGTTATCCAGCACATACCGCCAATGACACAGCATGTCGATGATGATTCCGCCGCCATCTTCTTTGCGGTAGTTCCACGATGGCCGCTGCGCCGGCACCGTATCGCCTTCAAAGACCCAATAGCCGAACTCGCCGCGCACCGATTGCAAGCGGCCAAAGAACCCAAGTTGTTTTAAAGTTTCGAGTTTCAGCAACCCAGGCAGCCATAGCTTGTCCTGCACAACGCCATGTTTAACGCCCGCTTTTTTAGCCAGCCGGTAAAGATCCAGCGCGGTCTCAAGATTGTCCGCAATCGGCTTTTCGCAATAGATGTGCTTGCCTGCCGCCACCGCCTTCCGCACCGCCTCCGCGCGCCGGTCTGTCGTCTGCGCATCGAAATAAATCGAGTACTCCGAGTCCCCCAATACCGCATCCAGATCCGTCGAATACGGCAAGCCGCCGAACTCGCGCGAAATTGCCTCCAGCTTGGCCGAATTTCTGCCCACCAACAGCGGCTTTGGCAAAATCGTCTCCGTATCGCTCACCCGCACGCCGCCTTGCTGCATGATGGCGTGTATAGACCTGCGCAGATGCTGGTTCAAACCCATGCGTCCGGTGACGCCATTCATGATGATGCCGATGTTATGTACTTTTGCTGCGCTCACGCCTGCTCCTTCGGCTTTTCCGTGCATTGCGGCTGTGCGCCTTTCGGTAATGGCGGAGCCGCTTCGCCAGCCTTAGGTAATGTGCCGTTCAATTCCTGCCGCCAGTGCGCGACGTCGCCCGCCGGACCATAACAATAAACCATGCGCATCGGCGTCGGTCCTGTATTCGTGAGCTGATGAAAAACGCCCGGCGGGATATAGACAGCTTGGCCCGTCTTCACTGTCTGCCGCTCCTCCCCCAGGCACATCTCGCCCGTGCCTTCCACGATGTAGTAAATCTCCTCTTGCTCCTGGTTGTGCCACGGCACCTGTCCCCCATTTGGCTCCAGGGTCACGTGCCCCAGTGAGAAATTGGTCGCCTGAATCGGGCTCGCGCCCCCCACCAAATTTTGCGTCCGGCGTCGTGCTGGATAGGTTCGTCCGGCAATCTCAGCCAGATCGGCAATGATCATTTGCGTTCGCTCCAAAAAGTCAAATACGGCTTGTCCTCAATCATTCGCAGCAGATAGAGCGCGGCCTCACGCGCATGATAGTCGCCCCACATGCAAGCCTCACCGCGCGGCACTCCATCCGGCGTCGGCGCCGCGTCCCAGCCATTCGGCCGGTGATAAACCGCATGTAAAACCAACCCCTGATGATTGGTATCGGTGCTTAAGTATGGATCGTCGAAAAGCGCATCCGCAACCGTCAGTCCCGCTTGAAAATAGCGTTTGTTGCCGAGGTACTGTCCCAACCGCAACAGCCCCTGCACCGCAATCGCCGCCGCCGAACTGTCCACTGGCTCAAACGAATTGAAGGGATCGGCGCGCTTCGACGCCCAATCTCCCAGCCGGTGCAAACGCGGCGCGCCCGTATCCCAATAAGGAATGCCATCCGCTGGCGAATAGTCGATGTAGAAATTGCACGTGGCGTCCGCTGCGCGTTTCATCATCGTCTCCACGCCTAGGCGATCGCCGAATTCGTCCAATTCCGCGTCCTTCACCGTCGCAAGAAATTCCAGTTGTTCGGCGAATCCGCACATCGCCCACGCTAATCCGCGCGTCCAGGTTGTGAAGGGCGAAAACCCCTGCTGCGAATTCGGACAGCGATACTTGCCGTCGTTGATATTGAATATGCTTTCGTGCGCCGTCCTGCCTCGGACATCGTAGTAGTCTCGCCCATCGCCGTAATAGATCGAATAGCGCGCCGTCGCATCCGCATGTTCAATTAGCCGGCGCAGCAGCGAAATCTTGCGATCGTTCTCCCCCATCAGCGCGTGTCCCAGCTTATGGCTCACTGCCAGTGCGCGCAGCGACCGGATCGTATCGACAAATAACGAATGCGGTCCGTTGAACGAATAAATGTATCCGCCGCCCTCTGCAATCCGTGACCACCGCGCCGCTTGCACCGCGCCTGACACTTTCACGCCGAGTTCGTAAAACTCGCGCTCCCATTCGTTCTCTGGAATGCGGCCCTCGTTCATCAAGCGCAGCAAGTTGCCGTACGTGCTGATGTTGTTGAACCCGTGGTCATGCACGCCGATATGAGAAACATGCGGAGCCATGTGCGCAACCGTGTCATGGCGCCCGGATTCCAGGAATTGCGTCTCGCCCGTCGCATCGAACTGCAAAATGGCTGACCCGAACTGAAAGCCCTGCGTCCACTCCGTCCAGCCCCGGCTCGTATACCGTCCTTTAATAGTGAAGACAGGCGCGCCCTGCGATGCATCCCACGATCGTTGAATCGACCGAATCTTGGCCGCCGACACTTCGAACAGCCTTCGAATTTTAGGCTCTAGCGCCTTCGGCGTTAAGTCCTCCCGGATTGCGATCATTATGAGAGAACCGCCGGCTGCACTTGGGTCGCCCGCTCCGAAAAATAGGGCGCCAGCGGATTGCTTTTCAGCGCCTTTAATCCCTCAATAACTGCCTCAGCGTTGATTTCTGCCCCGGCCAAAGTTGTGTGCGTATGCTCATCGCCAAACAATGGATTCACCTTTTCTGGCCCCATCGTGTCATAGCGTTCCGCGATGATTTCATTCAAATCCAACAATGGCGCGTGCTCCTCATGCGCCACCTGTTCGGCCCAACCCGCATAATCGTCTTTGTTTCGCGCGATCTTCCCGTCCTTCCAGATTTTGCGTGGAATCATCGTGCAAATTATCGGCGTCGCTCCTTTGGCCCTTGTGTCGGTAATGTACTTCCGCATATACCAGCCGAACGTATGCACCGTTTCGTGCTGATGCGTAATCATGTTGTCGATCTCTTGGCTCTCATCGCCCGTGCCCTTGATCGATCCGCGCGCCCGGCTGTTGTCGTTCACCGGGCCGCCATCGTTATGGCCGAACTGCACCATGACAAAATCGCCCGGCTTCAGCGCGTTCACAACCTGCTGCCAGTGTCCTTCGGAAATAAAAGTGCGGCTGCTACGGCCGCCCAGCGCCCAATTCACAACGTTGATCTTGCTCGGATCGAAATAGACGCCGATCAGGTCGCCCCAGCCCCACTGCCCGTTCTTCCCGTCTCCCTGCCCGTTGCGAACCGTCGAGTCCCCCACGATGTACAACGTCGGCAACTCAGGACGTGCTGGCAACTTATTCTTGGGCAGACGGCTCTGCGAAGGGTCTGGCCCTTGCAGGAGAAAAAGGGCCGAAATCAGCGTGACAGCAAACGGTCCCATACGTTATCTCGCAATTAACTGCACAGGTCCCAACATACCCGCCGGCAGCGTGTGAAAATTCTCGAATCCTTGCGGTTGAAATCGGTCGCCGTAACGGTCCTTCAACAAAGTATAGGTAGGGAGCGCCTTTCCGGCCATCTCGTTGATTGCGAGATTCGCCACCACCACCCGAAACTGATTCCGTCCCGCATGCAAATACTTCCCGACACGCAGCGTATACGGTGGGTGCCATACGGACCCCGCCAATTCCCCATTCACATAAACCAGCGCGGATTCACGTATTGGGCTTTCCAATAACGCTCGCATACCGTTCGGTATCTCGGCCCGGGGTACTGGTTCCCCTTTGCCAAAATGGATCGCGGTGGTGTCCTTCAACAGCGATTCAGGTACATCGACCGTCTTCTCATACACGGCCTTTCCGGAATAATATTCGGTCTGCGGATTGTCGGTCCACGATTTAAGCCGCGACATCGCTTGCGTCTGTTTCAGACCCTCGAAGGTGACTCGCCAGTCTGCGCTAATATCCATTGAATTTTCATGTTGCAGAAGTACATCGAGCACTTGCGGCTTACCTGGTCGAAACACCATCACCTTCGACTCATAGGGAGCCAAATGCAGTTCAACCGTCGTACACTTCCCATCTGTTGATCCGGACAATGGCGTCGTTTCTCCTGTGAATGGGTCCCACCATTCACCTGCCATTCCCGTTACACGAATGCTGGCCTGCGTATTTACCGGCTGATTCGACGTGTTCACCATGAAATAAATATCGCCGGTGTTTTCGAGTCGCCTGTGTATAAATCCAATCACCGAATTCCTGCTCGCTACCGCCAAATCCGGCGTCAGCAACTGCTTCAACATGCTCCCGAGTTGCTGCTCATCTTGCACAAAATGCGTGAACACTTTTTCCGCCAGCGCATGAATCTGTTTGCTCTCCTGTTCCTCCCGCAATCCCGGCCCGAGCGATGGCAATCTGCGCGTCGCAATCACAATCCCGCCTTTCTCTGCGTACGCTCGCACGCGCTCCAGCGTCGCCAGCGGCATCCGCTCCGTTCCTGGAACAATCAGAACTTTGTACGGTACTCCCGTCTTCGCAATCGCGCTGTCGTCGATGAAATCGAAGTTATATCCGGCATCCAGCACCTGCGGAATCAGCGTCGCTCCCAACAGCCTCTCCATGCTCCGATCGATAGAAACCTCCGACATCCGATAGTTTCCGCGATTGTCCAGCCGCCCCGCATCGAACTGCGCCCACGCATCGTCCGTCGGTAAATAAATCGCAACGTCGTTATCCGGCGACCCCTGCCGCATCAAGTAACTCATCCGCTGTAAATACTTCGCAACATCAGGCATCACCTGAAACCACGGGTTGTGGTCGTTAAATGCGGCCGAGGCATAGAATCGCCATCCGGGCTCGCCCGCCGAAGGCGGCGAATAAGGCCAGCCATGTCCAATCAGTTGATTGATGCCTTCGATAAAGTGCAGATCCGCTTCCGCCTTCATGTCGAGTGGCGTCGCCCGAAATGAGGGCGCATGCAGCCAGGTCCAGGTTTCGGTTGATGTCACCGGACGTCCATACAAATGACACGCGGAAGAGGCCCAGCGAGCCGCACTGAACCCGCGCCACTCCGGTCCGTGCTCGCCTTCAGGCAAATCCACCAAATGATTTGCCGACATCTCCACCGGCGGCTCGCCATATGTCTGTGACCGGAACAAAGTGTGATGCGCGTGCGCCCACTCAGCGATGGGCATCAAATACCGTTCGTCCACCAATTCGGTCAGCGTCTTACCCCAATCGTGCCGGATCGCCGCCGTGTTCGGCCCCATGTCGCCGACCAATGCCGGCAAGTATGGCGTCAGATCATAACCGCGCCGCTTCTGAAACTCGCTCAGGAAATCGTCCGTCCAGTCGGACCCAAACACCTCCAAACTGTCGCTGAAGACTGCATAGGGCGGATTGCTCCCAAATCCCTGCATTAACCGGTCTCCCACAGTCTGTAAATGATGTTCAATCGCAGCCCGATTGAAATGATCGAGCACGAATCCTTCCGCCCCAACGCTCGGGCGTTTCACCTGCTGCCCCGTACGGCCTGCGATAAAGAACAGCAAGGTATGCGAACCGCGCGTGGCCGCTGAAAAAATCGCACGGCCGTTTTCGATTCGCTCCACTCGCGTCACGTCTTCGGGCGCAAACTGCTTCGCATCGCCAGGCACCAAGAAGGCGGCAATCAGCTTCTCCCCGTTCTCCATCGGCGGAATCGCCCACGAACGCCCTCCTTCGTTCACGGCGACGCGCTCAATTCTTAACCGTCCGGCCGCTTGCGTCACAGGCGTATGCGGGCCTCCATACGGCCAACCGCTTCCCAATGTCACATCCACGCGCAGGCCTAATGATTTGGCCGTCGCCGACGCAAAACGTACATCGCTCAAGAACTCATCCGATAAATACGCCGCATTATGAAAGTCCTTGGCGGCATCATCCAGCTCCAGCGGATACACCGGCTGAATCTCCACGCCGCCAATCCCCGCCGCCTTCATCACCCGCAGTTCACGCTCCAATTCCGGTTTTTCTACTGCCGGTCCGAACCACCACCAGCGCATCATGATTCGCGCATCGCTTGGTGGATTCACGAAGCCTCGATACACGCTGTCCAAGCCGCCCCGGCTCTGCGAATGTGCGACAGCCGCCGTTAGCAAAGCCACCATAACGGAACAAAGTCCTCTTAAAGTTTTCACAGCGTAGAGCATTATATGAGGTGAAAGACTTCGCTCATGCGTTTCACGTTTTGCATCATCGCAACATCTTTATTGTCGGCAGTGGCGCCCGCTCAAACGTCTAATCCGCCGAAGAGTTGGGTCGATCCCGATACCGGCCATCGCATCATCCGCATCAGTGACGAGCCGAATAGCGCCAGCCTCTACTTCAACGAAAACGCCTACACGCCCGACGGTAAGGAGATGGTCTACAGCACGCCCAACGGCATTTCCGTCGTTGATCTCTCTACATTCAAGACTCGTCCCGTGGTCACTGGCCACGTGCGCATCGTCAACGCGGGACGCAAAAACCAAACCGTCTACTACACCAGAAATGACGATCATTCTCTATACGTCACTAATATCGACACAGGCGAAACTCGCAAAATCGGAGTGCTTCCTCCGCGCGCCGGAATTGACACGATTAACGCGGACGAAACTCTAGCCGCGGGCGCCTACGTGGTCGGCCAAGGCGCCGACTCTGGCAACACCGCCGGTCCGCAAACGCATCCCCTTGATCAACCGCGCAATAAAGGCGAAATGATGGAACGCACTCTCGCGGCTCATCTCCCGCGCGTTGTCTACGTAATGAGTCTGCAAACCGGTGAGCAGAAAATTATCCTGCATAGCACTGACTGGCTCAACCATCTGCTCTTCTCCCCCACAGACCCGACACTCCTCATGTACTGCCACGAAGGTCCCTGGCAAAAGGTCGATCGGATCTGGACCATTCGCACCGACGGCACGCAGAACACCCTCATCCACAAGCGCACCATGGCAATGGAAATCGCGGGCCACGAATTTTGGGGTGAGGACGGCAAGACCATCTGGTACGACCTGCAAACTCCAAAAGGCGAGGATTTCTGGGTAGCGGGTTATGACGTCGAAACCGGCCGCCGAACTTGGTATCACCTGCAACGCAACGAGTGGTCAATCCATTTCAACGTGACTAAAGATGGTACCCTGTTCTGCGGCGATGGTGGTGACCCCGGGCAGGTAGCTCACGCGCCTGACGGCGAATGGATCTATCTCTTCCGCCCACAAATTTTAAAGGATACCGGCATTCAGGACGCCAATTTCATTCATCCAGGCGTTTTCCACGCTGAAAAGTTGGTGAACATGTCGAAGCACCATTACCATCTGGAACCAAACGTCAGCTTCACGCCCGATCAAAAGTGGGTCGTGTTTCGCTCCAACATGTTCGGTCCCACATACGTCTTTGCCGTCGAAGTCGCTACTCCGTTCTCCACCGCCGCACGCCAGCGCAACCGCTAAACAGAACCCTGAGCGTGAGTGAGGGTGCCTCCACCTCCACCTATAAGCACCCAACACAATTCCATCGGCGCAAAATTACAAATTTTTGTTTTGTAGAAATCGAATCAAAGCTGTATACTGTCCCAAACTCGTTGCTTTTCCGCGAGATCTTTAGCCGTTTGAGTCTCAAGACACACGAATGGAGGTGGAAATGAGAACTCCAATAAGGCGCTTTCTTCCAGATACCGTATGCTTTATCATCTGGACGTCCGCTTTAGTAGTATTACCTGCTTTTTCTTACGCCGCGACTGCCTCAGCTTTTACCAATTTCGGTCCCGGCATGGCCTATAACACCACCGCCGGCAACTCGGTTGGAAATGCGTTCGATGGGAATAGCTACGCCCAGGCGGACACATTTCAATCCGACGCCACCGGTCCCCTCTCCTCAATGGAAATTGCTCTGAGTTGCGAGTTCGTCTGCCCAAATGCGTTTACCATCGCGCTCACGCAGAACGCCTCGGGTCAGCCCGGCGCGGTTCTCGAATCGTTCGTTGTTTTGGGTTCGGCATTGGGAACCCTCGGAACCAACAATCCCCCCTTGACATTGACTTCGGTTGTGCATCCTCTGCTCACGGATGGAACCCAGTATTGGGTAGAGGTGAGGGCGGACGCTAGTAACTCCGATTCCATCGCGTGGAACTGGAATTCCATCGGTGATTCGTCGCCCGAAGCAATCTCCACGAATAATGGTGTTACCTGGTTCGTACCCTCCGGATTGACTCCCGGCGCCTATCAGGTGAACGCCACGGTTCCCGAACCCTCCACCATCGGCTTCATTCTCTCGGGTGGCCTGGTACTGGCCTTGTTTTTCAGAAAGCGAGTGGCGTCTCGTTGGCGGGACGCCGCCTTACCGGCCCTTTTCATCTCGGTTATTTTTTTCCTCGCGCCTGCCCGAGCCACTGCCGCGAATTGGAGTCTCTTAGCAAACATTGCTCCGGGCGGTGCCGGCGTTATGATTCTGCTTACCGACGGCACCGTCATGATCCAGACCGGAAGCTCGGCTAACTGGATGCGGTTAACGCCCGACGCTAACGGCAGTTACGTGAATGGAACCTGGTCCGCTTTGGCGCCCATGAATCTCGATCGCCTCTATTTCGCAACACAAGTGTTGCCAAGTGGAAAAGTGTGGGTGCTCGGCGGCGAATATAGCGGCCCCTTTCTCGATTCAAACATCACGCCTTACGCTGAGATCTACGATCCAGTCGCAAACGCTTGGTCGCCGGCCGCGCCATATCCTACCCAACCTGGTGCCAATCATTGCGGAAATCGCACCGTAACATCGAACGCGGCTGAAACTGCGAGTAACGTACTCACCGGAATCTACTCCACTGCCCGTATGCAAGTGGGCTGGACGGTAACGGGGTCCGGCATTCCGGCAGGTACCACAATCACAAGCGTCGATTCAGACACGCAGGTTCATATTTCGAACAATGCTACTGCTACGCAAACCGCCAGGCTAACGTTTACCGGACAAGCTCTGGCGTGCTTTGGAGATGATCCCACGATGCTGCTTCCCAACGGCGACATTCTCGCTGGCAATATCTTCAATAACTCGACTTATACATACTCCGTTGCCACAGACTCCTGGAGCTTCACAGCTAACAAGTTTTACAACGACAGAAGCGACGAAGAAGGTTGGGCCAAAATATCGAACGATAGAGTCCTTACGTATGATCTTTTTCAGGCTGTCGCGAGGGGAAACGGCTACGCCGAATTGTTCGATCCGGGTGCTCAGGTATGGTCGAGCATCAGCCCTGCCGATGGCACCGCGAACGGTACTCTTCCGGTGCTCAGCAGCAGTGCCCTCGGTTTTGAACTCGGTCCCACTCTCCGGTTGCTGGATGGCCGTGTCTTTCAGATCGGCGCTAACCAACACACCGCTCTCTATACCGAATCGACTAATACCTGGTCGGCTGGGCCCGACATCATCGGCACTCTGACCAACAGCCAAGGCACCGTATCGGCCAACTTCGGCGCTGACGATGCGCCCGCTGCGGTTATGCCAAACGGCCACGTCATTCTCGCCGCAGATGCCGGCCCCGCCTCTGTTGTGACCACCGGCAATGTCACCGCCGGATCTCCCGTTATCACCAATATTCCTTCTACCGCTGGCCTCCAGGTTGGCTGGACCATCGCCGGAAGAAGCGGCACGACAACGATCATCGCCGGATCGATCCTGAGCGTCGATTCACCTACCCAAGTAACCTCGACTGTGAACGCGACCGCCACCAACACTGTCAACGTGACTTTCGGAGGCACATTCAGTCGTCCTGCTCAGCTATTCGATTTCGATCCCGCGGCGAATTCCATATCTCCTCTTGCGCCCGCCATTCCCGATGCGTCCCTGAATATTCGGCCCTCTTATGTAACTCGCATGTTGATATTGCCCACTGGCCAGTTGTTGTTTTCCGATTCCTCCTCTCAGCTTTACGTCTACACGCCGGACGGTGCACCCAACCCCGCGGTGCGTCCGGTCGTGAATAGCGTTGCTTACAACGGCGGCGGCGCCTTTACCTTAACCGGCAAGCAATTGAATGGGCAGAACGCGGGATCTACTTACGGCGACGACGCTCAGTACGATGAAAACTACCCCATCGTGCGCCTCACCGACGCAAGCGGCCATGTCTTTTATTGCCGTACTACAAATTGGAGCCTGACGGGTGTGGCGACCGGTGCAACTCCCGAAACGGTTAACTTCACGTTGCATCCGGTGGTCACTGCGGGTAATTACATACTTACAGTAAGTGGTGCCGGCCTTAACTCCTTCCCGATTTTTGTCAACATCACGCAGGCGGAGGTGAACGGCCAATAGCACGCGGCGATTGTCTATTGCCTATCGATTTACGGGCACGGCCGCAAGCTGTGCCCGATTTGTTTTTCAATGCACAACAACTTTGTCCGGCGTCGATAAGCACCGCCCTCGCGGAAGTGCTTGTGCGTGGCGTTAAACCACTCGGCAACTGTGGTGCCATCCGCTCCGTTTGCATACTGTAAGCAATATTTTGCATTGCGAAATGGCGCACTTGATTCTATTTTTCTTGTACGTCTTAAAAATCTCTTCTACGCTTCCAAGTAACGAATCTTCAGTACACGGCGTTGCACGGTAGGATTGCCCTCTCGGAATTCTACGAGTCGAAGTTCGAAGTAATTGGGAGTAAGTTGATGACCGGTTTTTCTAAGCACTCACTATCCGCTGCCATCCGCAGTGTGTCTCTTTTCATGTTGATTACGGCGACTGCCGCGCTCGCACAAACGAATCGCGGAGGTATCAGTGGCAACGTGACTGATCAAACGGGTGCCGTCGTTCCGAATGCAACGGTTACCATCACGAACCTCGGTACCAATGAGACTCGAAAGCTCAAGACAAATGATCGAGGGTCCTACTTACAGGAGAATCTGGAACCGGTCGCTTACAAAGTCGAGGTAGAAGCTCCCGGTTTCAAGAAGGGTGTCGTCGCCAGCGTAAAGGTTGATACTTCATCAGTCGCGACGGCAAATGTGCTGTTGGAACCGGGCAGCGTCAACACGGAAGTTACAGTTACTGACGCTACTCCTCTTGTCAATACGGAATCCGGTACCCTCGGCCAGACCATTTCGCAGCGAACGTTGACGGATACTCCGTTGCCAAACCGCAGCGTTCTCGATCTGGCAGTGACCGTGGCGAACGTTAGTGGCGATGTCGGTACTGAGGATCCACAGCTCGGCAGTAGTCAGCCGCCGCTGCCTGGCTACAACCTTCAGGTGAACGGTGGCCGCGCCGGAAGCACAACCATCCTGGCCGACGGCATCAATAACACCGGTGTCGGCTTAGCTCGCGAGTCGGTGGCCTTCTCGCCTGAAAGCGTACAGGAAATCACCGTCCAAACGAATGGTTTTGACGCCGAATATGGCAAAACGGGCGGCGGCGTCATCAGCGTCACCACGAAATCGGGGACTAACTCTTACAACGGAATGGCGCTCTGGTATCTCCGCAATCCGGATACGAACGCTGCTCCCTTCACATTGGCCACCATCAACAGGCCGGTTAATAATTTGCGTTGGAATCAGTTCGACGGCCAAATCGGCGGCCCCGTCATCATCCCCAAAATCTACAACGGCCGGAACAAAACATTCTTCTTCTTCGCCGGCGAGCCCCGCTACCAGAGCGACAAGCGACAGGAATTGGCCGCAGTTCCCACCGACGCTATGCGTAGCGGCGATTTCAGTAATCTGATCGCGCTTAACAACCAGGCTATGTGGGTGCCCAAGAGCTTAGCTAGCCAGTTCCCGGCTTCTGCGTTCTTGCCTACGACGAACACAACCATTTACAACCACTACAGTACCGTCGGCAATCAATTCGTTTTGAATACGGCGCCGCCGGCTGGTTCCAACTACCCCGTGTTCCCTGGAAATACGATTCCCGCCAGCATGATGGATTCGGTAAGCACTAAGCTGCTGCAGTACGTGCCCAAGGCAAACGTGCCGTACTTCCTTGACAGTAATGGCATCTTAGAAAACTACATTACGTATCAGTATCTGGTCGACAACTCCACCCGCTATAACTTGCGCATGGACCAGAACTTCGGCGACAAGAACCACCTGACGTTTCGCTGGACCACTGTCCCGGAAGTCGGCATTAGCGCGAACGATCCGAATTATCCAACCAACGGCAACACTGGCACTTACAGTAAGTCATCACAGTACATGGTGAGTGATACCCAAATCATCTCCCCAACGATTGTCAATGAGCTGCGCTTGGCATACACGCGCGCCACCTTCAGCGGCCAGCTAACGCCTCAATACGATGTGACATCAGGCCAAAACCTGAGCACCCAATATGGCCTTCCTTCCTTGACCAAGGGCGGCCTGCCACTCATCAACATTTATGACAATACGAACAGCGTTGCCAACATAGGCTCGCAGGTCTCAACGCTCGGCTACAACTTGGAACAGCAATACGAGATTGCCGACAACGTCTACATCACGCGCGGCGGTATGACCTGGAAGTTCGGTGCTGATCTCAGCCGCGACATGTTGAACACCCAATCGCTCTACGGCGCAGACGGCGGAAACTATCAATTTCGTTATATCCAAACCGATTCGAATGGCGCAACTTCCGGGCAAGCGGCGCTAGGCGGTAGTTCGATTGCCAGCTTCCTTCTGGGCGTTCCGCAGCAAATCACGTTCGCCAACACTCTGATTCCCTATTACTATCGCTGGAACAGCGGTGGCTTCTATGTTCAGAATGACTGGAAAGTAAAACCGAATCTAACACTAAACCTCGGCTTGCGTTATACGCTGCAGCTTCCCCGGACCGAAGTCCACAACTTACAAGGTTTTTTCGATCCGTCACTAGCTCAAACAGTCAATCTTCCGGCGCCCTGTCCGCTCCCGGATTGCAAGGCCAGTTCTGCGTCGCTCGGCCTCGGAACTATTACGCAAGCCACCATCTTGCCCTTTGCGTATAGCGGCTATGGCGGCCGCTCGCGGTATCTAACGCCGATACACTGGCTTGATTTTGAACCGCGCTTCGGTTTCGCTTATACGCCGAACTTTTTCGGCATGCACAGTTGGGTTCTACGCGGCGGTTATGGCATCTCGCATTCACCGCTCAACGGCCAGAACCGCAATCCCGTCCCGAATCTTGGCGGCACTTACAACATCGGTGAAACGGCCGGGCAACAAAATTCTGCCTATGTAATGCGTCTGGGCGAAAACCCGCCCGCAAATCCTTTTGCCCCCGTTGACGCCGTGCTCGGGTTGACCAATAATCCAAACGGTGTCATCTATAACTCGGCCATAAATATTCCCGGATTCGTATTGACCGGTGAAACTGCCGTGCCTTATGTCCAGAACTGGAGCTTGTCGTTGCAACGGCCCATTGGCGCTCGCGGATTGCTGGAGTTTGCGTACGCCGGGTCTAAGGGTACACATCTGTTTATGCCTGCCGTAGTTACAAATAACCCCGGTGCCAATTATCTGGCCGCGCTCACTAATCTCAACATCAGAGCTACTACCACGGTGCCCGATCCGCTCGGCCGGAAGAATCCGACAGGAACAACGCTTTCCGACGTCGAATACAGCCTGGCGTCTCCTTACCTGGGGTACAGCAGCGTAACTACTTACTATGACGCCTCCGGAAACAGCACATTCAATGCGGCGATAGTGAGTTATCGCTACCAGGCGAATCACTTAACCATGTACACCAATTTCCGCTGGTCAAAATCGCTGGACGATGCTTCCGATTCCAGCCCCGATAAATTTGCCTTGTCCACCGGCACCGTCGGCGGCGGACAGTACAGCTTTGGCGGCACCGCTGCCGGTGATAAGTCTGTTTCTACCTTCAATATTCCCTATGACTGGAACTTAGTCGCTCTCTACGATCTTCCTTACGGTAAGGGCCAGCCTTGGGGAGAGCATGCGTGGCTGCCATTACGGCTCCTGTTTGGAAATTGGAACGTTGCCGGTGTGGAGCGGCTCGCTTCCGGTTATCCGTTTACGCCAACCATCGCTACAGATCCGTTTATCGATGCGGTGCACACCCATGAAATTCGACCGAATATCCTTCCCGGCGTATCCGTCGTGAACCCGGATTGGAGCATTAACTGCCCCATCGGTAATACGTGCGCGCCTTACATGAATTACTCAGCCTTTGAATTGCCTCCTGCCGGTCAGCTCGGAAATGCAACTCGCACGATTGCTGCGGCCACAGGACCAATGGTGCAAACGCTCGATTTGTCTGTTCAGAAAAACTGGAGTATCGGTGAGAAGTTCCGGCTTCAGCTTCGCGTAGACGCGCTCAATGTGCTGAACCACCCCGTATTCCGCAATTCGCCCAACGTCGGTGGAGGAACTGATCTTTTCCAGACTTACCCCAGCTTGACTTGGACCGCTTCTACGTTAGCGAGCGTTTACAATTCCTGGCAGGCGGCCAATCCAACGCTCGCACCGCCATCGACCACTCCTGCCGGTCAGGCTCAGTTGGCAGCGTTCGAAAATATGATTCTGAAGCAGCAGAATTCTGCCGGGACTCTACCGTCGAACTTCTACACCACGCCCTTGCCGGCGCACTTTATTACCAATCAGGCCAATTCGTTTAATATTCTCGATCCCTCTGGTAACGGCTTCAAATACTACGAAATCCGCCAGAACACGAATACCGGTGGGCAGTTGGTGTACAACACCCAGCTAAATCAACAGCGCTATCTGCAATTTGGCATCCGATTCTTCTTCTGAGGCACTTTGCGCGCGCTACGTTTTCGGACGTCCAACCGCCAGCACGAAATACTGCGCGGGAGAATCGCCCACATTCTTCCAGCCATGTTCCTCGTTTGAGTAAACATACGCGACTGACCCCGGTCCGATTCTGGTCTTCTTATCGAGAATTGTCACCTCTAGCGTGCCCGTCTGCAGCATGACTATCTCTTCCCATTCGTGGTGGTGGGCCGGATGCGGCATTTGTCCGGGCATCAAGGTCGTGATGTGCATGTCGATATGCGTACCGTCATGAGTCAATCCGTCAAATACATTCCGGCTTTCATTATGATTTTGAGGATTCGTCTTCTCCGGTAGGCTGCCGAACTCATAACACTTCGATGGCAGAGTTTGTGGTGCTCCCTCAAGCTGCTGGGTGGCGGCCGCCGCCAACACCGGCAGCAGAGCGCCCAATTCTCTTCGTGAATAGTTCATAAGTCTCCTAAGAGTATCCTTCCATAGAATCCAACTAATTTTGCATTGCAAAATTCTTGGCTTACGGCGAATTTTCTCTGGCTTTGAGTAAGTCGCTATGCCACACTTCTCACGTGATGGGCTCTCACAATTCACGCCGCGGCTTCCTGCGACTTGCCGGAACCATCGTTGCCGGCGCTTATCCGGGTCTGGCGGTCGCGCAAGAGCAAAGTCATGCTCAAAATGCCAACACCGGTACGTTCGGCGTTCGCGCTTTCGGCGCGGTAGGCGACGGAAAAACGCTAGACACAGCCGCCATCAATCGCGCCATTGAAGCTGCCGCCGGTTCAGGCGGAGGCGTTGTGCATTTCGCGGCCGGTGAATATCTCTCGTATTCCATCCATCTCAAAAGCAACGTTACACTCCAACTCGAAACCGGCGCCGCGATCATCGCCGCGAATAGTCCCGCGCCCGGCAGTTCGGTATCCAGCGGCTTCTATGATCTCGCCGAATCGAACGCTCCTTGGGAGAGCTATCAGGACTACGGTCATAATCACTGGCACAACAGTTTGATTTGGGGAGAAAACCTGCAAGATGTCGCAATCGTAGGTCCCGGTCTCATCTGGGGACGCGGCCTCAGTCACGGTCGAAGCCGCCAACCCGGTCCCATCGCCGAACAAGCGGGCGTTGGCAACAAGGCCATTGCGCTCAAGAACTGCCGCAACGTCCTTCTCCGCGACTTCTCCATCCTGCACGGCGGCCATTTCGGAATTCTCGCAACGGGCGTCGACAACCTCACCATCGACAATCTCAAAATCGACACCATTCGCGACGGCATGGACATCGATTGCTGTCGCAATGTGCGCGTCTCCAACTGCGCTGTGAACTCGCCTTGGGACGACGGCATCTGTCTCAAGAGTTCCTACGCACTGGGCGAACCTCGCAGTTGCGACATGGTCACCATCACCAACTGTTTCGTCTCCGGCAGCTTCGAAGAAGGAGCGCTATTAAATGCCACTTACAAGAAATTCCCGTCGGAGACCCGCGTTCCTCGTACCGGTCGCATCAAATTCGGCACGGAATCGAACGGCGGCTTCCGCAATATAACCATTTCGAATTGCGTTTTTGATGGCTGCGAAGGCCTGGCGCTTGAAAGCGTCGATGGCGCGCTACTCGAAGATGTCTCCATTTCTAACCTCACCATGCGGGATTTGACTCACAATCCGTTCTTTATTCGCCTTGGCGAGCGTATGCGCGGTCCGCAGGGCCGCTCGGTCGGAACGATGACTCGCGTCAACATCGGCAATGTCGTTTGTTATAACTCCGCTTCGCGCACGTGCTCGCTCATCTCCGGAGTTCCCGGTCACGCCATCGAGCATCTCAACATCCACGACATTTATGTTGAGCACCAAGGCGGCGGAACTGCCGAGATGACCCATAATCAAGTTCCCGAACAGGAAAATGGATACCCCGATCCCGGTCGCTTCGGTGTAACTCCGGCGCATGGCTTTTATATACGCCACGTCAAGGACATCCGGATGAGTAACATCGAAATCGTTCCGCAAAAACAAGACCTGCGTCCCGCGTTTCAATTAGTCGACGTGCAAGGCGGCGACTTCTTCCGTATTGAAACGCCTCGCGTTGAAGGTGTTCCGACGTTCGTACTCGACGAAGTCTCGAATTTTAGCGTGGCTCGCTCAGGCGTGCCTGACAGGCATGTCGATCACGTCGACCACCTGACGCTCTAGCCCGCCCCGCCGCTCGCCGCCAAACGGATATATAATTCGTTTGACCGTACAACAAAAGGGGATTGTTGCGGTCGTTCGCGGGTAAAGGGGGTTCAGCATCCATGACTATTCGTACCTTGATTTTGGCAAGCATTCGTGTGCTCGCGCTGATCTGCAGCTTGTCGATTTGGGCATCGCTCGCATCGGCTCAAGGGTTTGGCACGTTTGTCGGAACCGTCACTGACCCGTCCGGTGCAGTAGTCGCTGGCGCAACTGTTACCATCACCGATCCCGCTACCGGCGTGACGCGCCACGAAACCACCAACGATCAAGGTTATTTCGTTGTTCCAACTCTGCGGCCGTCCATATATGACATAACTATTTCGGCGACCGGGTTCTCAGATTACAAGCAGACAGGAGTAAAACTGCTCGCCGATCAAACGGCCCCGGTCAACGCAACGTTGACCATTGGAAAGGCGGCTCAAGCTATCTCCGTCACCGGCGAGGCGCCGCAGATCAACACATCCAATGCAACTCTCAGTGAAGTCGTCGAACAGCGCCGTGTTGTCGATTTACCCTTGAACGGCCGCAATGCCGCATCGTTACTTCTGGTGGTTGCAGGCGCCATCCCAGCTCCCGCGAACGATGTGGACCAGGGAAACACAAAAAGCTTTCCCACGGTTGTGACTGTCTCAACCAACGGTGTGCGTCAGAACGAGGTCAGTTTCCGGCTGGACGGCGCAAATAACAACGACATTTATACCAACGCGAATCAGCCTTTCCCATTTCCCGATGCGCTACAGGAATTCAGTGTTCAGACAAGCAATTACGGAGCGCAGTACGGCGGCAATGCGGGAGGCGTAGTCAATATCGTGACTAAGTCGGGAACGAACACTCTTCACGGTGATGCGTTCGAGTTTGTTCGCAACTATGTGTTTAACGCTCGAAACTTCTTTTCTTCGCAACGCGACCTGCTCAAGCGCAATCAGTATGGCGGAACGGTTGGAGGTCCGGTAGTCATTCCGAAGCTTTACAACGGCAAAGACAAGACGTTTTTCTTCTTTGGTTATCAAGGCACAAAAATCCGTAACGTCGGCAACACGACTAGTGCCTTCGTGCCAACCGCCGCCGAACGAACCGGAGATTTCTCCGCGCTTCTGAGCGCTACCAATCCCGCGAATCCGTTTCACAAGGTAATTCAGATCAATGATCGGAACGGCCATCCGATTCAGGGCAACATTTTATTGGGCAGCCAGCTCGACCCTGCGTCGCTCGTATTCCTGAAGTACCTTCCGCAAGCTGGCGGCAATGGTCAGATCTTCTATTCGCAACCAATCATACAGAACTTCGGGGAGTATGTGGCGCGCGGCGATCATTCGTTCTCGGACAACGACCGCCTTTCACTGCGCTACTTTTACGATAGTTTTACCAATCAGGGCTTTCTTGACCCCAGTAACTACTTAAGCTTTCAAAATTTTGCGACCATCATCGCTCAGAACGCGCTTGTTGGTGAAACTCACATCTTCGGCCCCAGCGCCGTGAACAATTTCCGGGCCAGTTTTTCACGGGAGACTTCTAACCGCGGTCCCGCTGCCGGAAGCATCGGCCTTACCGACCTCGGCGTGAATATCTGGCAACCTCCAACCGCAAAAACGATCGAAGGTATCCAAGTTGCCGGTTACTTCAGTCCCGCCCAGACGGATCCGGCCGCTTTCATCCGCAATCAATACAACTTGAGCGACGACATGAATCTTGTACGCGGAAAACACAGCATCACGTTTGGCGGCTCCGCGATCCGCGCTCAGGTTCTGTTGCGCAATCAGTTTCGAACGTCGGGGTCGTTTAGCTTTACTGCCGACGTGACCAATGACGCCTTGGCCAGCTTCATGCAAGGCTACGTCCGTTCATTCACGCAAGGGTTTGGCGAGTTCAAAGACGATCTGCTAAATACCTTCAATCTGTACATTCAGGACGACTATCATGCGACGCGGCGGTTAACGATTAATCTGGGCCTTCGCTATGATCCATTGTTCCCCTGGCAGGAAAGGGAGTTTCGGACCGAACAGTTCACACCGGCCGATTATTACGCCGGGGTTCGGTCGCAGGTGTATGTCAACGCTCCCCCCGGACTTTTGTTTCCCGGTGACCCGGGCGTTCCCAAGTGGGGCGCGAATGGTAGCTACAACAACGTTGCTCCTCGCATAGGCTTCGCATACGATTTGACTGGCGATGGCAAGACAAGTCTTCGAGGAGGCGCCGGCATGTTCTATGACTCATTGCTGGCAGGCGCTTACAACAATCGGTTCGTCGATGTTACACCGTTCAGCCCCCAATTCAGCGTCACAACCCCGCCCGGCACATTCAGCAATCCATATTTGGGGTTTGCGACTCCGTATCCCGCGCCCTTCCCGCCGCCCAAGAATGCATCTTTCCAGCCCTATCCGGTGCTTGCCATTACCTACGACACGAGTAACAATCATAAGCTGCAGACCCCAACTATTTACAACTGGAACCTGTCGTTAGAGCGGCAGCTCAGCGCAGGATGGCTGTTGCGGGCAGGATATGTGGGGTCGCGCTCGACCCATTTGCTCGAAGCTTTGGAACTGAATCCATCTATCTACATTCCGGGCAGCACGGCGGGCACCGATGCACGGCGAGCCTTTCAGCCTTATGGAAGCGTTCTTCAGTCGACGCAAGACATAAATGCGAATTTCGATTCTGCGCAGATAACCTTACAGAAGCGTCTCAGTCACGGAATCACTGTACTCGCCAACTACACCTGGTCTAAAACGCTCGACGACGCACCGGCAGGTGCCGGTGTTGTTGCGGCGGGACAGGGTGGCCAATCGGCGATTCCATCGAATTTCCAAGGCCGCCATCAGGATGATTACGGACCATCCGACTTCGATCATCCGCAGCGCGTCGTCGTGTCTTACGTTTGGGATTTGCCGAAGCTAAACGGCAGGAGTGCGTTGCTCAGATATACGCTCGGCGGCTGGCAATGGACCGGCATTATCACCGCGATGTCAGGTGGGCCGTTTACCGTCCAAGCAGGTAAAGATCAATCGCAGACCGGCCTGGGTACCGATCGCGCAAACTTTGCGATCGCGGCAAGCGCGTACGGCGGTAATGCCTGTGGCATCTCGGCTCCTTGCGTAAATTATCTGAATCCCGCGGCGTTCTCGCTGCCTGCAATCGGAACGTTCGGCAACATAGGAAAGGGCAGCCTGCGCGGACCGAACTTCGTGAATTTTGATTCCGGACTCTTTAAGGAATTTCCATTTGCGGCAGAGCGCGTTCACTTACAGTTCCGGGCCGAATTTTTCAACGTCTTCAATCGCGTGAACTTTAACAACCCGGCAAACTCGACAACACCCAGCTTCTCGGCTGGCGGATTTGGTACGTTAACCAGCGCGCAAGATCCGCGAATTGGACAATTAGCTTTGAAGCTGCTTTTCTGATTTCGACTGCACGTGACAGACTCTCAAAACCGCTGCTCCGTTCCCGCCAAACTAACCATTGCGCTGTGCATTCTTACACTCCCGTTGTGTGCTGCCGACGTTCAAGCCACCGGCTACGGAGCGAAAGGCGACGCACAAACGATCAATACACAAGCCATTCAGCGCGCCATCGACGCTGCCGCAAAGACCTCATCTACAGTCGTCTTTAAACCCGGCGTGTATCTCACGGGCGCTCTATTTCTGAAATCGGGGATGCACTTTCGCGTGGATGAAGGAGTCACCATCCGCGGAGTACAGGACCTCTCAGCCTATCCTGAAATGCCGACGCGCATCGCCGGTATCGAAATGACTTGGCCGGCCGCGCTGATCAATGTCTACGAGCAATCGAATGTCGAGTTATTAGGGAAGGGAATCATCGATGGCGACGGCAAGTATTGGTGGGACAAGTACTGGGCGCTGCGCAAGGAATACGATGCAAAAGGTCTTCGCTGGGCCGCCGATTATGACTGCAAACGAGTCCGGCTCATCCAGGTCTACAAGTCCCAAAACGTCGCCATCCGCGATCTGAACCTGCAGCGCTCAGGGTTCTGGACTGTTCATCTCTGCTATTCGAGCAATATCAACGTTGACGGGGTTGTCATTCGCAACAACATAGGCGGCCGCGGTCCCAGCACCGATGGTATCGACCTGGATTCGTCATCGGATGTCTCCATAGCTCATGCGGACATCGAGTGCAACGACGACGCCATCTGCATGAAAGCGGGCCGCGATGCCGATGGCATCCGCGTGAATCGGCCCACGACGAATGTTACGGTTCGCGACTGCACGGTCCGCGTCGGCGCAGGCGGCTTCACGATCGGCAGCGAAACTTCCGGCGGAATCCATAACGTCACGGTATCTGGACTAACTGTTTTTTCCGGCGCTCCGCGCGGCATCATCATCAAATCGGCCAAGACGCGCGGTGGAACTGTCGATCAGATCCGCATTAGTAATGTGACGCTTGACGGCGTCGCCACGCCTGTCGACGTTGGTCTCAATTGGAATCCAAGCTACAGCTACGCTCACATTCCTGACGGGATCGCTAACGTTCCCGATTATTGGCGCGTTCTTGCAACGCCCGTTCCGCCCGATAAGGGCCTTCCGCACGTGCGCGGCGTCCAAATCAGCAATCTCAAAGCCACCGGCGCGAAACAGGCATTTTCGGTAAACGCATATTCGAATGACCCGATCGAAAACTTCACGCTCGACAATATCGACATTCAGGCCCAAACCGCCGGCACAATAGCGAACGCCCGCGACTGGACGTTCTCGAACGTAATTCTCCGAACCGCGGATGGAACACGCCCGACGTTCACGGACTGTGCTGGCATGAAGTGGCTCGCGCCGCAATGAAGCCCACCAACAAGTCAAGATCCCGCGGTGGCTACCTGCATCAGGTGGTCGTTCGGATAAAAGTGGTTCACGGTCTCTGACGTAATCAGTTGATGTTTCACGAACACCGCGGGCGGTACCGGCCGCCGGTTCAAGATGTCGAGCGCGACGCGAACTAGGTCGTCGCCATATCGCTCGGGAAAATAGGCGACCGAACCGATCAACCTGGTGCTGGGCTCGCGCAGTTCCGCCCGTCCTTCAGGCGATGCGTTCTGCCCCATGATGGCGCAGTTCGCGGTGAGTCCCGCTTCCTGAAATGCTCGCAACGCACCCAGCGCGCTCGCATCGTTAATAGCGCCAATCATGATACGTTTCGCCCGGCTTCCGCGCAGATGCTTGCGCATCGCATCGAAACTCTCGTCTAGCCTCCCGTCGGTATTTAGATACAGGACCGGGCACTGGTCCAACTTCGGAATCACTTCCTTCATCCCGGCCAACATGCCCGTCAACCGCATGCGCGGCAAGCTGCCCGCCCTCGGCAGTTCCAAAAAAATAATTTCATCGACATCGGATTGCCAATGATGTTTGGCCCAGCGGCCCATGTAACGGCCACCGATCAGACCGGCTTCATAATTGTTTGCGCCGTAGTAAGTGGCCCCCGGATGTGGAATGTCGATCGCGATCAAAGGGATATTCGCTTCGCGGTATTTCGCGGCTACGACGGGTGCGACATTTTCATCTGTCTGGAACTCGATTACCAGATCAACCTTTTCACGCACCAGCAAATCCGCGTTTCGCTGCGCGATTTTAGCGTTGTAGCGGTTGTCGAGCGAAATCAGTTCAATCCCTTCAGCCGCAGTTGCCCGCTTTAGACTGCTGGACACGTCTTTAGAGAATTGATAGTCGCTGCCCTGCGCGGCGTATCCCAATCGATACATCTTCTGTTTGAACGGACGAAGACAGCTTTGGTAAAGATTTTCACCAACCTTTTCCACCATCCCGCAGCGCTCCAACGTGTAAAGCAGCCGGAACGCCATCGTTTTGGGCAGCCCGCTTCGCGCGGCAATTTCCTTCAGCCGCAATGTCTCGCCCGCCGCCCTGAACGCGAGCAGCAATTGCGACGAATGAAGAACGGACTTTATCAGGTAAGGATCACGGCCCCGCACTCCCACACTCATGAGTGGCACCTCGTCACAGGGAGGATGTTCGACAGCTTCATATAACTGTAACTCACGTCTTCTGCAATGCAAAACGCCCACAACACATTTGGTGCGATCTCCAATTCCGCACAGGCCTAAACGCGTTGTTCGGAGCGATACATATTGCAGCGTCAGGAGCGAAGTGTTTTACATTGCGAAATCAAAGACTTCACTGCAAAACCCTTTGCTTCCCGGGCGAACGTGAACTACGATTACGAAATCGAACTGATATCTCCGATGCCCTTAAGTCAAACGGATAAAATAAACTCCGCACTCGAAACATTTCGTATCGAACTGCCCTCCTGGGGCTTTGCCAATACCGGCACTCGTTTCGGCAAGTTTCTTCAACCGGCAGCCGCTACCACCATAGAGGAGAAATTCAGCGACGCCGGACAGGTTCATGCCTTAACCGGCATCTGCCCCACTGTCGCTCTGCATGTTTTGTGGGATTTTCCCGGCGGTATCGACAGTTGTTCGCAGGTTGCGGAGTTAGCGGCTCGCTACGGTGTCCGGCCCGGCGCCATCAATCCTAACTATTTCCAGGATCAAATCTACAAGCACGGCTCGTTCGGCAATCCGGATGAATCGGTTCGACAGGAAGCATCCCGCCACACGGAAGAAAGCATCGCCATCGCGAAACGTCTCCACTGCCGCGATATTTCGTTATGGTTTGCCGATGGTTCCAATTACCCAGGCACCGCAAACATTCGCCGCCGTAAAGAATGGTTTGCCGCGCTATTAAAGTCGAGCCATGCGCAACTCGCATCAGATCAGCGCTTGCTAGTCGAATACAAGCCGTTCGAACCCGCCTTCTATCACACCGACATAGCCGATTGGGGCATGGCTTTGCTGCTGGCGAAGGCCGCCGGTCCACAAGCGAAAGTTTTAGTGGATACCGGGCATCACTACCAGGCGCAAAACATTGAGCAGATTGTCGCGTGGTTGTTGTCGGAAAACATGCTCGGCGGGTTTCATTTCAACGATCGCCGTTATGCCGACGACGACCTCACCATGGGTTCCATCGACCCCTATCAGGTGTTCCGCATTTTCCATGAAATTCTTTTTTTCGAGTGGGAAAACGGCGCACGCGCCGATGTCGCCTACATGATCGATCAAAGCCACAATCTAAAGGGCAAAATCGAAGCGATGATTCAAACCGTTACTGTGGCGCAAGAGCTCTTCGCCAAAGCTGCATTGGTAGATCATCAACTTCTGGCGGCCGCTCAGAACAAATCGGATTTAGTCCGCGCTGAATCCTATCTGCAGGACGCTTTCGCAACTGACGTTCGCCCTGCCATTCGCGAGTGGCGCGCTTCGAAGGGCTTGCCGCGGGACCCGATGGAAGCATTTCGCGCCAGCGGCTACCTGGAACGAATTACGCAACAGCGCGGTGCTAAAAATATGGCGAGTATCACGTCATATGCTTAGCGAGTCGCGGAGGAGGTAAACATTTATGCCGGCTATTACGCAAACGGTTCAGCACTTGAAAGATCTTTGGGACGACAAAGTTGCCGCGCAACTCGAAAGCGACCAACTCGCTCTGCTGCGCTATCGGTCCAATCTATTGGGTGCGGATCTTCGAATCACAAATTTCGGCGGTGGGAATACCAGCTCGAAAATCGATCTGCCCGATCCATTTACCGGCAAGGCTGTTCGCGTTCTGGCGGTCAAGGGTAGCGGCGGCGACCTGGGCTCCATTAAAGAATCCGGCTTCGCGCTTCTCTATTTGGATCGCCTGGACGAGCTGAAGAAACTATATCGGGGTGAAGCTCACGAAGACGAAATGGTGGGTTATTATCCGCTTTCCGCATTTGGCCAGAACCGCGTCGCCGCTTCCATTGACACGCCGCTGCATGCGTTTCTGCCCTTCGCGCACGTCGATCACTTACATCCCGATTGGGCTATTGCAATCGCCGCTGCCGCGAACGGCAAACAGAAACTCGAACAATTTAATCGCGAATTCGGCAGAAAAATTGTCTGGCTCACCTGGCAGCGCCCTGGTTTCGAACTCGCCCTTCAGCTTGAAAAGGCGGTAAAGGATAATCCCGGTTGCGATGGCGTCTTGCTTGGTAGTCACGGCCTGTTCACGTGGGGAAACACCCAGCGTGACTGCTACCTGAACAGCATTCGCACCATTGACCAGATGGGTGAGTTCATCATGGAGCACCAAAAGAAACTGAATGCTCCAGCCTTCGGTGGTCAGAAATATAAGCCGCTGCCCAACCGAAAAGAAATTGCTACCGCGATTCTGCCGACCCTGCGCGGCATCATGTCCTCCAATCGCCGCGTAATTGCGCACTATACAGATCACGAAGATGCGCTTACGTTCGCGGGCTCGGAATGGGCTTCCGAGCTGGGCAATCTCGGCACGAGTTGCCCCGATCATTTCCTCCGCACGCGGATCTGCCCAATGTTGGTCGATTGGCATCCCAGCGAAGAAAATGTCGACACGTTGAAAGCGCTTGTTGCCGAACGCGCTAAAACGTATCGCAACGAGTACGCCGCCTATTACAAGGATTGGGCGACTCCGGATTCGCCCAAGCTTCGCGATTCGAATCCTTCTGTCGTCCTTATTCCCGGCGTCGGACTTTTTGGTTTCGCCAAAAACAAGAAGGAAGCGCGCATCACGACAGAGTTCTTCATCAACGCCATCCACGTTATGGCGGGCGCTAACGCTCTCGACTCGGGTCCCGCATCGCATCCACTTCCGCAAGCGCGCCATGCGGAGCAATCCAAACAGTTTGAAAGCCGCCGCAATTACGTTGCGCTGCCACGTTCGGAAGCGTTTCGGATCGAGTACTGGGCTCTTGAAGAAGCCAAACTGCAGCGCATGCCCACGGAGGCGGAGTTCAGCCGCAAGATCGCATTAATTATCGGCGGCGGCAGCGGCATCGGGCGCGAAGTAGCGCTCATTCTTGCTCGCAAAGGCGCGCATATCGTCGTCGCGGATCAGAACGCCGACGGTGCGAAAGAGGTTGCATCCGAAGCGGCCGCCATCGCGTCCCGCGAGGTTGTAGCTCACGCATCGGTCGATCTCGGCTCTTCCGAAAGCATTGCCGAAGCCGCGCGGTTTACCGTGCTTCAATTTGGCGGCGTCGATATCATCGTCAACACGGCCGCGATTTTTCCCGTGGCGCAAAAAGACGGGCAACTCACCGATGCGCAGTGGAACAAGACATTCCTCGTTAATGTCACGGGCAACTATTTATTAGCTCGCGAATCCGGTTGGGTCCTTCGAGATCAGAAGCTTCCTGCCTCTATCGTTCTCACCAGTTCGGCTAACGCCGTCGTTCCCAAGCACGGCACCGAAGCGTACGACATCAGCAAGACCGCGTTGAACCATCTCATTCATGAGCTCGCCGTGGGGTTGGCGCCGCTTGTGCGCGTCAACGGCATTGCGCCCGCAACCGTTGTCGCCGGCTCTACCATGTTTCCGCGCGACCGCGTCATGCAATCGCTGCAGAAATATAAGATCGATTTTTCCGAATCGGAGACAACGGAAGAGTTGCGCAATAAACTCGCGGGTTTTTATGCGCAGCGAACGCTCACTCGCCGCCCCATTCTGCCGCAGGATTGCGCAAACGCCATCGTTTGGCTGGCGGGCGAGGAGAGCGCCAAGACCACCGGCCACATCATTCCGGTAGACGGCGGCTTACAAGAAGCATTTCTCCGATAGGAACTAATTGGCAATGGAAAGAATCTGCTTCACCCTCCAGGTTCGCCCCGAGCGCCTGGAAGAATACAAGCAGCGGCACCGCGCGGTCTGGCCTGAAATGCAGGAGGCGCTGCGTGAAACGGGATGGAACAACTATTCGCTCTTCCTCAGGCCCGACGGCCTTCTGATCGGTTATCTCGAAACGAAAGATTTTGAACGTGCGCGCGCTGAAATGGGCCGCCGCGAAATAAACGATCGCTGGCAGCGCGAGATGATGCCGTTTTTTGTTCAGCCCAACGGCGCTTCACCGGATCGCGCCATGACGCCGCTCGAGGAAGTGTTTCATCTGGACGCCCAGCCTGTGGTCAATGACGCCTAATCCGGCTCCAGCCCGGAGTAGGACTTCCAGTATTGATCGGGTCCACCATTCCTGCGCTAAACTTGCCGCATGCCGCGCCCGCGTTCCAAGCAAAAAAGCCTAGATCGCAGACAGCAACTAGTACTAAGCAAACGTGGCGTTTATCTGGTTTCGCGGCAAGGCAAGCTGCGGTCTTTTCAACTGATCACCTGGGCGCAAATTCAGGCGCGGTTGGAGGCTTGACTCCTCAGGAGGCGTCCTCAGGCGGCGGATCACTGCACTGCTACAGCATTGGGTCGCGCGTACCTCAGCGTAAGCTGCAAGGCGGCTAAAGCAGATTTTTGCTCATCCGTAGCAGCGGCTTTCATGGAC
>DASREJ010000182.1:0-10601 GCA_035652115.1 Bryobacteraceae bacterium | reverse complement strand
TGATTCGGCAGTTGTTGCTGTCGCTGTTCGCCTGCTCGCGCTAGCGGCGCTTTTCCAGCTTTTCGACGGTATTCAAACCGTCGCTACCGGCGGCTTGCGGGGACTCGGAAGCACGCGCACTCCCATGCTAGTCAATTTTGTCTGCTACTGGCTTTTTGGTTTACCGCTGGGCTACTGGCTTTGTTTCGTTTTGCTGTGGGGAATATATGGCGTCTGGGTTGGTCTTACTGCTGCGTTGATCGCCGTTGCAGTGATACTGCTCTATGTATGGAACCGCGAATCCCGCTTGATGATGGCGAGAATGTTTAACGCGGATATACTGCACCGGCGGCATCCATCGTTATGATGTTTCGCGCCTCGAGCAATGGATCGATCATCGCACAAAGTATGTTCTCTCTGAAATACTCCTCGTTTTGTATTGTGGATTCTGTCAGCCAGCCGGCGGCAAAGCCAGTCTTCAAATCGAGCGAAGCGAAGTTTTCATGATCCGCAACAATACTCAAAAGATGGCCGCGAGACCGAACCGTAGGGATCTCGAGGCAGCCGGGGCTATCACTTTTTGAAAGAAATAAACGTATGTCGAGCGGAGCATCATCGTAGCGGCATTCACAGGTATTCCAACTTTTGCGAGCTGTGTCCAATGGGGTGAGGGAGTTCGAGCGAATTCGTATTGGGTATCCGTACCGATATACGATGGCCTCATGCTCAAGAGGCACTCGCGCGAGCAAAGGATCATTCGCCGCGACTTCTAGAGAATCACACTGCCCCGTCTGTATCATTTCCAGTTAAGAGAACACACGCATCGACTGCATACGGGATTGGTGGCAACGTCGAGTGAACGGCGAAATGTCCGGGCTTCGAAGCTGTTTAGCACGTTGAAGAGCGTCTCCGATTTTAGCGATCCGATCGGTGGGTGAAAAAAACAAGGGCGAACGGTCCCATTAGCCTCGATAACGGCGGAGATCCAAGGCGCATTGCAATGTGGCGCGATCGGTTGAGCAAGCCCAAGTTGCACACGGAAGTGGTTCGATATTCCGTGCAGTTTTTCAGCGTTTTCCGCAACAAATCCACTTCCATCCCAATCGTTAATCACATTCTCGAATTCACGTTCCAACGTTACGATCTCTTCAAGCGTCAGAGCGATTTGCGCTTGACGGTACGCCTCCCATGGTTGAAATCGATTGAATGCGATAGACGTGAGATCAGCGGCCAGAAATGAAATGGACTTCAATCCCAGACGCTTCGCCGTTCGGACAGTTTCGTTGGGCCACGCATAGTTTAGTCTTTGAATTGTGCAACGCGCTGAGACGGGAAAACCAGGATTCGCTTCATGAATAGCCTTCAGACCGTGCTCAAGTTGCGCAAATGCGCCGGGCACCCGTCGAATTTGATCGTGAATGTGTGCAGGGCCATCCAGGGAAACTATGACGTCGTCAATTGAAGTTGCTAGCTGCCGCGCGTAGCGCTTTAACAGCAGGCCGGTGCTGAGTACCGTGACCCGAATGTTCCTGGACCGCAGCATGTCTGCCAGGCGAAAGAGATCGCTATGCATCAGCGGCTCTCCACCTGAGAACACAACCCATTGGACGGACAATCTTTCGATGTCGGCAAGATGGCGCGTCAGGTCTTCAGCGGTGATTTCGGCCGCGCTGGTATCTTTCCAGATGTCGCACATCACGCAACGGCAGTTGCATCGCGCATGAGGATAGAGAACAAGCACCGGAAGTTTGCGGATGCCTGTGGTCACGCCGCCATGGCCTTTCCTGCCAAACGAGGAGGCTGCTGCAGAATACTAGTCGTTTGCTTCAACATGGAGGAAATGTCTTCCGCGACCAGGTACTCGCCGCGGCCTTCAACCTCTAACGGCTGAAGAAAATTGAGGATGCTGGTGGGGCAGACCTTCGCCATCGCCGACGAGATCAGACGCACCCGTCCGCTTATCATGACCATCTCGGGGTAGTGCTGCATGAGCGTCATCGCAGGTGTTTGGCCGTCATCTTTCATGGCGATCAAATCGGCCGGACCCTCGTGACAAATGGTTCCAAATCCTGTCGGGAGCTTGAATAGATTCGCCGATTCAGAGGTCACCATGCCGTAGAGGCGGTGTGCATCCACGGTTCGGTGGGCGAAATGCAACTCATCCAGCAAATCCCCATCGGCAGTGATTGCCGAATCGCTTCCCAGGACAATCCGAACCGCTGAGTTCAATACGGCTCTATCCAGGCTCCGCCTTAACGTGAAGTTATTCGATGTTGGGCACCACACGATGCCAGCGCCCGTCTCCTCGATGATGGGCAGGTCGAGACGATTGACGCCGACACCATGGACAAGGATGGTCGACCGCGTCAACGCTCCGGCGTTCGCCAAAATTTGAACTTCACGGCGGGCAGCCCGGTCAGTTCCTTCGGCGGCATGAATGATAAACGGATAATCGGGCGGCGTATTTTCGAAACGGCTCTTCCAATCGGGTGAAAAGTAGATTGAATGCGCCCAACCATATCGCCTGACAACTCGCACGGGAAAGCTGGATTCCAAGAATACGGGATGAAAGGCATTGTGATGAGCGACTGTAGTAACGCCTGCAACGAGATTCTTAATCGCGCCCCAACGCAAACGCAAAACTTTGGGAAGAGCGAGGTGCTCTCTTATGGGAGGCTCATGCGGGCGATAGATGTCCTGAGCCCACGCAGAGGCGTTCGGGTAAGGTCCGCATCCCAATTTAGGAAAGAGATTGAGTTCCAAATGATCATGGCCATTTATCAATCCCGGCAAGATCAGAAATCCTTCCAAATTGAGAATAGGATTTTCTACAGCGGGAATAGGAGAGAACGAAATTATTCCGTTATGTATCCATAGATTCAGATCGGCCGAACGTGCGGAACTAGTGGCTACGCGTGCTCCTCTGATCAGCATGGCTTCTCCCACAGACCCACAAACAACGCTGGGATGCTCGCGATACTCGGGAATTGCTTTTCTTTGCCGGCGCGCTGGAAGAGCGGTAGTTCCGGCGCACCAAAATAAATTGGCCGAGACAACCTGCACCTGAGTCCCGCATTAACCGCCGCATCGTCGATCTCCCGCATAGTGCGATGGCGGTGTTCGATTTCATATCGCTGCTCACCCAATCTGAACGATCGTGTCCATCCGTAGGTGATCGCGTCCGGGTGCAAGTCGCTCACAGCGATCAAACCAGCCGCCCTGGATACGCGCGCAAATTCGCTGAAGGCGCGGCGGATGCCGGGAAAGTATCCGACCGATAGGGAGCAAAGAATCAGGTTCGCCGTCCCGCAGCGAAAGGGAATATGCTCGGCATTTGCGAGAGCCACGCGGGCGCGCAAGGAGGCGATCTTTCTCGCTTCCCGCAACATCTCCTCGCTGATATCGCAGCCAAAGACTTTCGATCCGTTTTGCTGAAAGTGTAAGAGCCACTGGCCCGTGCCGCAGGCCACGTCGATCACCGTCGATGGATGCAGCCCCTTCAAGGCGCTTCGCATTGCCCGGCGCTCTAACGCTCGGAGAGGGTTGATCGCTGAATCGTAGACGGGAGCCCAAAGGCTATAACCCTCCGTTGCCGAAACACGCATCACAAGCTTTCCAGTCGCGGCTTTCTCAAAGTAACGAACCGCTGTGCCCACTCGAGCTCGAAAGGAAAGTCATAAAACCCGAGAGAGTAGCGCCAACTACTTAGACAACGCAGCATTGTCCGGCTCCAGCGTGGAAGGCTTATATCCTGGACAGTGGGCCAGCGCGAGTTAACGACTAAGTCGAAATTATCGATGCGCCGTTTGAGTTTTCTGGGAAGCCAGGAAACATTAGGATCATGGCGCGTGGTGAAGTTATACCAGCGATCCGTGGCCCACTCTTCCGGTGTACGCGGAAACTGGATCTTACCTTCAACCTGACCATACATCCCATCCGGATGCGGCGTGGGAATGTAGTGTTGAACAATGATTTCGGCATCCGGATTGGCTCGCTTAATGCGGCGAATAAAGCCAATGGTTTCGTCTGTGTCGCGTTGAGGATCCTTCGGATTCCCCACAACAAAGGAGAATTCCGGCACGATGCCGAATTTGCGGATACGAGCGGCCAATTCGATGGTCTGGTTGGTAGTCACCTTCTTGTTCATCTGCTCCAGCACCCAATCGGAACCAGACTCCGCACCGAAGAAAATCATGGCGGAACCAGCTTGTTTGAGCAGACGGAATGTTTCGTCCGAGTAGCGGAGGACCGTATCGATACGTCCTTCGCACCACCATTTGAGATTGAGCGGCACGAGGCGCCGCGCCAGATCCGCGGTGTGGCTCTCACTCAAAAAAAAGTTATTGTCATAGAACTGAACGGAATCGATGTTGTATTTACGTTTTAGATGGCTAAGGACGGCGGCTGTCCGCTCCGGCTCTTCAGTGCGCTGGCGGCCCTGATAAATGGGAACAACACCGCAGAAAGTGCATCGAAAGGGGCAGCCGATACTCGCTTGATGAACAACTGTGCGCCGTCCCAGGAAGGTGGGCAAGATATAGTTGGCGGCATTCGGCAGCCGATCGTAGGGCAGCCGAGGGAAATCGTTCGGAGAGCGCAGCGGCCGCTGTGCATTGTGGACGTGCAGGCCGAAATCATCTTTGTAGGAAAGACCTTTAATGCCGTTGTATTTTCGGGTTGTTTTTAATGCATCGAGAAGCTCCAGGAAAGTTTCCTCGCCTTGCCCGCGTACGACGAAATCGACATACGGCGCGTTGAGCGCGGCGTCAGGATATAGAGACGCGAAGTAGCCTCCCCACACAATGGGTATGGATGGATACTTGAGGCGAAACTCGCGACAGAGTGGAATGGCCGCAACCATTTGCGGCCCGGGCATCACGGAAACCGCTAGCAGCGTGACATTATTTTGTTCGGCAATACGTTCCAGCGTGGTTTGCGGATGCGGATCCGCGTTGCCGTCCACGATGGCGTACTCTTCTTTTCCTTCGAGAACGGCCGCCAACGAAAGAGCCGCCAACGGAAAGCGGCGGTTCTTAGGCTTGGTGGAGCGCGGATGAAGCAGGATAATCACAGAGCTTGAAACTTCCCCATGAGAATCCAAAATTTAGATGGGGGCCGCCGCCTTTTAAGAAAGGCTTTGACCGGACGGAGATGCCACTGCCATCCATACCAGGGCTTGAGAATCTCCCAATCCACTTTGAGCGAGGTGTGAAGCGTTTTCAAAGTGCCGATATCGAGAAAATCAATGCTTGGCAGCGCGTCCGACGGAAAACCGTATCGTTCGACGAATGCAGCATGCTTTTCCTCCACCATGCGCGTTCCATGCTCTTTCACGCGATAGACTGGCGTGTCAAGAATAGCGAAAGAGCCAGAGAGGCGCAAACAGCGCCGCACTTCCGATAGAGTTTGAACGAAATCCACCGAATAGTGAAACGACGCATTAAAAATCGCCAAATCGAAATCTTTTGCAGGTAACGGAAGATGATCGAAGTCAGCCTCAACGATTTGAAAAGTGGTTGGGTAGTGACGAGCTGCCTGCAAACCATCCCGGTCGTCATTAAAAATGTCTACAGCTACGACGCGATGGCCTCGCAGCGACAAGCGATGCGACAACCAACAGTTGCCGGCGCCTAGATCGAGCACATCTAACGGCCGGCCGGCTCGTTTTTCCAAAGGTTCGAAGATGTTTTTTAAGAAGTACGAGTACGTCTTCGAACGTATGTCCCACATCGCGGCATTTGGATCGCTTTTGTCGCACCACGGCAGAGCACGGTAATAGTCGCTCTGATCAGAACCGCGGCCTTCGGCGTGTCTGATGTAGCGGTAGTCTTCCAAGAATTTTTGCCGCGCATTCTCAGCGATGTTCATATACGTTCAAAAATGTATAGGCGATGATCCGCCAGCGCGCGGAAAACCGGTCTATGTGCGGCATGCCGATCAAATGCTGACAGTTGCTGGAGTTCCCAGCCTGTCAAACATTTGACATAAGAAGGTGGAACGGATAAGCCGATTCCATAGGAATTGAGCAAACGAAAACTCTTTTGAAATGCGGAGACAATGCTTGCTTTGGACGGATAGAAGACGGAAACACCGATAGAAGATGCAGCACTGCTCTTCAGCCTGCGAAAAGCTTTCGCGGGGTTCGTCCGCGATAGGTAAAACGCCATCTCCCAAATACAAACGCGATTCAAAAAACAAAGCGCGATGAACCCCGCTCGACGAACCATGCGAGCGAGTGAAGCGCATATCGTATCGAGCGAACCCAAACAATTCAGAGCACCAAAATTGGACATCGCGCCATCCAATCTCAAATCAAAATACTCGAGATGTTCGATAGGGCAACAGTGGGCATCAACGCCGCGCGTTCTGGCGATTTCCACCATCCGGTTGGAACTGTCTATGCCGTAGACCGATACACCACGCGATTGGAGATGTAACGCGTCCACACCGGTCCCACACCCCAGATCCAACACGAAATCGCCCTTCTTATACAGCAGATCGATTCGGTCCCAGACGGCGGAGCGTTGTGTTTGGCCGATTGGCGTATCGGACCAAAGAGCATCATATTGGGGAGCGATTTTGTCGAAGGCGGTTTGCGGAATCGCGTGCATACGAACTACGCCTCCACTTCGTTGCGAGTCATCCGCAAGCCAATTCGCGCGGCTAACGTTTTAGCCGGATTGGGCTTAGGCAAAAGCTCGTTTCGCAAAAGCTCGTCGGCATGCTGGTAGAACCGGCGTGAATGGCGGCCTTTGATGCGGATCTCGCGATCGGTTGATTTCGTCCAATTCTCCGGCATCACCAGCCGCGATGACACGCGCTCAAAATATGGCGTTCCTTTGATGGGATAAGAAACGGTTGTAAAGCAAGCGTCGGGTTGGCAGGCCTTCGCATGCGCCACTGTTTGCTCAATATCTTCTATTTCTTCCCCGTCGTAGCCCCACATGAGGAACATGCCTGTCTGAATGCCGTTGGATTTGCAGAATTGCACAGCGGAACGGACTTGCTGGATTGAAACGCCTCGTTGCATGGCATCGAGAATCCGTTGAGACCCGCTCTCGGAACCAATCCAAACGCGGAAACAGCCAAGTTCCGCCAATGTTTGTGCAACGCGTTCGTTGACCCTATCAGCGCGCGTGATGCATTCAAACGGTATCGATAACCGTTTGCGCTTCATTTCAGCCGCGAACTCAAACAGCCAACCATGATGAATCGTGAATACGTCGTCGGCCAGCCAGAGTAATTCCGGGTTATAACGATCGAGAATCCATTCAATCTCCTTGACTACGGACGTCGGAGTTCGGCGTCGATGAGTCATGCCGTAAACGGAATGGCTACACCAGTTGCATCGATACGGACAGCCGCGCGCCGTGATGAGCGAAACGGAGCCTTTTCCGTGAAAATCACGCCACGTCTTGAGGTATTTGTCGATATCGATGCGTTTTCGATCCGGCCAAGGCTGAGCATCGAGATCTTTTATGAGTGTGGCCGCGGGTGTGCGAATGATACCGCCGTCCGGTCCCCGATAAATCAGCCCACCGATTTCGGGCCACTGATGCCGATCGAACGAGGACGAGAGCAGTTTCTCAACTGTCAATTCGCCTTCGCCAACAACGACGACATTTGCACCGGAATCCAGATATTGTTCCGGGTAGTTTGCGGGCTCCGGTCCACCGATGATCACGTTCCAGCCGGCCTCGCGCGCACACGCAATGATTTCGAGCGCGTTGGTTCGCGTCATCAAATTGGCGTACAGGCCGATTGTTGCCGGAGGACCATCGCGCAGAATTGCGAATAATTCGGCTTTGGATCCAAACGTAGAGTCATAAATATCTACGTCAAAACCTTGCCGGTGTAGATAGGAGGAAATGTACAGAAGCCCAAGCGGAGCGTAGGGCTTCATGATCTGTCGCTCCTTGGGATCTTCCGCAATGAAATAGGCGTGCGTCAGGAGCAGTTTCACAAAGCCACCTCCATCGCACGCAGTTGTGCCGGTTTCAATGCCTCGACGTCTGCCCACGAATTCGCGATCGATGAGGCGTTGCCGGGGTTCCTGATTTCCAAATGAATGGCGCGAGCAAGCGCCCGGTACAGTTCAGTTGAAAACGTTCCATGGAACATCATGGAAAGATCTGCACTGTCCGTCCAGTTTCTTTTTTTACCCAGTTCAGCGGAAACCAGTTGATGAAGTTTGGTGCCCGGCAGAGGATAAGTCACCGAAATACCGACGTCGTCTGGCCGCAACGCGCGTACCATGCAAATGGTCGCTTCAATGTCGTCCCATGTCTCGCCCGGATAACCAAACTGAAGGAACAATCCAGCTCGAATGTCATTTCGCCTCAGGTTTTCACGCGCTTCATAGATCTGGTGAACCTTGGTTCCTTTTTCCATCGCGTCCAAGATGCGCTGGGAACCTGATTCGGCGCCCATCCAAACGTCCGAACAGCCGGCGCGTTTCAGGTCGGCCACCGTGTCCCGCGTCATCAGATCGCAGCGGGATTGCATTTTGAACGGGATTTGCGCGCCCAGTTGTTCCACTGCGTCGGCGAATTCCCGGGTCCATCTTGCCGAGGGCGCAAAGATATCGTCGGCAAACCAAATATGATCGGGTGCATATCGCCGTTTCAGATGCAACATCTCTTCGGCAACGTTCATCGCCGAACGGACGTAATAAGTGTTGCCCCAGATGGGTTTTGCGCACCAGTTGCAATGGAAAGGGCAGCCTCGGCTTGACACCATGTTCAGCGAAAAATAGCCGTGATTGATAAGCCACTGTTTCCGATACAAATTGATGTCGACGAGATCCCAGGCTGGCATAGGAAGCTTGTCAAGATAGGTACGCCGCGGACGAGCAGGCGTCCGATGAATTGTGCCCGTAATAGCGTCCAGGTATGCAAGTCCCGATATTTCGCGCGGAGGTGCTCCAATGGCAAGTTCACGCAGAGTGTCTTCCACCTCGCCTAGCAGTACGTAGTTGAAGCCCGCCTGAAGATATTCTTCGATGCGATCGGTGGAATCGGAACCATGCACGGCGCTTAAACATCCGTACTCGCGGGCGAGTTTGGCCGTCCAGAATGCTAGTTCGCGGTTGCGTGACAAACACATCTTGGTAAGAAAATTGAAATCGTCCTCACAAACCACGACCAGGCACGGGGCGGCTTGTTGAATTGCTTTCGTCAGCTTCTCTTCGGGACATTCGAGAGCGATGTCACAGACAGTAACGGCTAGGCCGCACTCACGCAGCACAGCGGCGGCAAGCAATGTCTGCAAAGGAGGATAAGGCTCCATTTTTTGACGTTGCTTCTCGTCGGAGAAGACATAATTGCTGTGAGTGAGCAGTACGTCCATATGCAGGCTTTACGGAGTCAGTGGACTTCTTTCATTTCTCGCCCTAGCGGTTCTCCGTTCAACAACGAGCGGCGAACGACAAGCCAGTGTTGCGCCATTGAGGCCCAAAGCTCCACGGGAAATCCGAACATGTAGTGCTTCAGTCGCCAGTGCAATGGCTTTTGTAGCAGCCTCACGCCCTTGCGGGCAAATTCTGAGCGCGCACGGTGAGTGAGCTTAGATAGTTGATTGGCCAGCATGAAGTAGGACATGCCTCGCGATAACTCGGTGCTCGCCCTTTCCTGCAGCCACGGCAGTTCGGCTTGTCCCAGACCGACTGAGGCCCACTCTTCAAGCGACTGCGGTTCAGGTAGCCCTGCTTCGCGCAATTCGGGCCAAATAGGAATGCCTGGATATGGCGTAAAGAGATTCGGCGAAAAAGTGACGTTCGCGAATTTCTCTGCGATTTCACCCATCACACGCAATGTCTCGCGGCGATGTCTGTCCTCTTCGCCCGGATACCCGAAGATGAGGTTATAGGTTACACGGATGCTTGCATCGCGGCACTTCCGAGCCGCTTCGAACATGTCCTCGATCTTTTGATGGGCTTTGTGCATTTTGCGCAAAACCTCGGGAGATGCGGATTCAGTGCCGAACCCTATGTGACTCACGCCACTTTTGGCAAGCAAGCTTACCTCTTCGTCGGTCAGCCGGCAAAGAAGATCTGTAGAAGCCTGAAAAGTCCAGCGAAATTTCACGCCGCTGTCGACAAAGCCGCGTGCTAATGCGATTGCGCGTCGAGTGTCGACTAAGAAATTCGAATCGACAAGAGCAATCTCATCAAGCCCAAATGTCTTTACTAAATGCACAATTTCGCCGATAACTCCTGAGGTCGTCTGCGGATTGAAGCGGCGGTTGTAAAACACCATGTCCGTGCAGTAATTACAGGCGTATGGACATCCAATACTAGTGGCGTAAGGGAGTTTTCGGCCGCCGGTAACACGCGCATAGGCTTCGAAATCGACCAAGTCATAGGCGGGCGACGGCAAACTGCTTAGCGGAGATGCGGGACGGTCGCCGTTAGTGGTAATTTTGCCGTTTCGCTTGAACCAGCACCCGGCGACGAAGTCGAGCGCTGCGCCTGAGCATTGCCGCTTAAGAATTTCGACCAGCGTCTTCTCGCCTTGATGACGCACGACAATATCCACAAAATTTTCGCGGAGTGTTTGGGCGCTCAAGAGCGTGGGATGCCAACCGCCATAGATGATCGGCAGCTCCGGGCGAACTTCTCTTAC
>DASREJ010000181.1:0-3602 GCA_035652115.1 Bryobacteraceae bacterium | reverse complement strand
CCGAGCGGGTCCGGGGGTTCGGTTTGGCATTGTCTTGCCTGCTCCAATGCGGGACCAAGGCGGCTCTCGCTCATATACAGACGGGCGAGGAGATAGTGCGTCTGCGACGGCTCACGATCTAGGAGCAACGCGGCTTGCAGCCACTTTTCGGCATTGGATGGCCGCTGCCGAAGGTACAGCGCCCACCCCAGCATGCGGTGGGCGCGCACTGAAAGTGGGTCCAGAGCCACTCCCCTCTCAAAACGCGCGCAGGCTTGCTCCATCTCCCCCCGTGCCAGTAGACAGCAACCGTAGATTTGTTGACCGAAGGCGTAGGACGGCTCAAGCTCAATGGCGCGGCGGGCAAGGCTCACGCCATCCTCCCACTTCCATTCATAAAATGCCGTAACGGCTGCGAGTGCGGAGTTAGCGTGTGGTAGCGAGGAGTCGAGGTTCAGCGCTTGCAGGGCTGACCGTTGCGCCTTTGGAAGGACGTCGCACGGACGGGCATATCCCCAAAAGGCGAGGTACGAATAAGCGTCGGCAAGGCCCGCGTACGGCGACGCATATGCTGGGAACAAAGAAATCGCGCGTTCGAAGATTTCCGCAGCGGTTCGATAACCGTCCGCGCTCATCCGGTTCCAGGCATGCAGACCTTGGAGGTAGAGTAGATACGCATCCATATTGGGTGCGCCTCGAATCAGACTTCTTAGAACAGGGGCTAGTGTCAACTGCAAAACCCGTGCCACTGACTGCGCGATCTCCTCTTCCACCGCGAAGAGGCCATCTAAAGTTCGGTCATATGTTGCCGCCCAGCGTACCTCCCCAGTTGACGCATCTAACATCTCCGCGAAAATTTTCAGCCGACTTCCCGATTTTCGAACGCTTCCATCGATCACTGTTCCCGCGCCTAGCCGGCCGCCGATCTCGCGGGCATCCTGGCCGGCTCCTTTAAGGGCGAACACGCTGGAATGGCCAATGACGTTGAGACCCGGAAGGCGGCTGAGCGCATAAATGATGTCATCCGTGATGCCGTCGCAGAAGTATTCCTGCTCCGGATCCATGCTCAGGTTGGACAGGGGAAGAACAGCTACAGTCTGGGGATTCAGTAAGCGTGCCGCGGGCCGCTCGCCCTGGTCCGCGTGGCTGCACAAGTGTGCGTTAGTGAGATAAGCAAACGCCGGAACGTAACTACCCGGCTGGAAAACGATGGAAACGGGGTCCGCCCGCCCTTCTACCTCATAATACTCGCGGAGTCTTTTTCGCAGCCGTTGCGATTCTACCCGGACAATGGAATCCGTGCGTGGATCGTATTTGGAACCTCGATCAAAGACGGCGCGGCCGAGCACCGATTCTTTCAGGCGATCAATGTTTCCTTCCAACGTGCACTCAACGGCGAATTTGAGGAAGCGCCGGAGACGTTCCGCGTTGCGAAAATAACGGCTTTGCAGAACGCGCTCTAGTTCGGCAAGGACATCATGATCGCTGACAGGGGCAGAGTTTCCCGCGCCGAAGCCTGAGAAATCAGAGCGGCTCATGCAAAGAGAGACGGCCCCATGCGATCGCTTGGTTTAAATTTCTTAACACCGTTAACGAGCCGATAGCTAGCGGATAGCTAACTTGCCGCGTTCTGGCGAGGCCGATATGATTAAGAATAATTGGTTTGGGTTCGGCATGCGGCTGATTTCTCGATTTGGCACCAGAAATGCGTGCTCGGCAGGAACGAGCGGCGGCGAAATCCGAAATTGCCGGTTTTGTGACCCCAGGCGATGACGAGAAGTGACGCTCCGCAGCCACTCCGGGGCGAGCCTCACCGGAATAGCCAGATGGATTTCATCGAAACGCTCCGGGAGCTTTATGCCCAAAAAGAAAAGCTGGGGCGTGCAATCCAGTTACTCGAGGAGTTACAGCATTCCCTTGAATTCTCCCATGCGGAGGGCAAGCGCCGCGGTCGAAAGTCCATGGGGGCTGCAGAACGGCGGGAGGTTTCTGATCGGATGAAGAGATATTGGGCGGCTCGGCGTAAGCGGCAGGATGAAGAACCGGCGCGCTGACGGAGGGCGCCCTTGCTGTTGGAGAAGCCTTAACGAACACGGGTGTCGAACGGTTCCTTCAAACTTCTCGACCTGGCTCCCGCTTCAGAAGTCTCGAATGAAAACCATCCTAGTTCTTGATTCCGACATGGCCTTTGCATTATGGCTCGGCCAAGGGCTCGCACAATCGGGATATTCAGCGGTTCCTGCCCTAAGCGCACCGGGCGCGAGGGAGTTACTCGGCGAGATGAGCAATGCAGTTGACTTGCTAGTGGTTAATCCCGTTTTGCCCGATACTGTTGATTTCATCGAAATGCTTCGTGGTCTGAATCCCCGCCTCAAGATAGTGGTGGTCACCGACAAAAATCAGGTCCAGCTGAGCAAGATCCCCTACGTTGACCTTCATTGTCGGAAACCCGAGGGACCAGACGATTCAGGGCGGCGGAAGTTGATCGCGCAAATCGAAACAGTATTGCCACCGTTCGATTCAGATTGAAAGAACGAATCAGCCCGTCCGTTGCGGGGAAGTGATTCGGGTGCGCCGCCGGTCTTACGCTTCGCATCTTCGTAGCCCATTGCCCAAAGCTAATGCTCGGTATGAGCCAGCGCCGCACAACCTTATTCTGGCGAATCACGAGCCGGAGGATAACAAAAAAGACGCAGTAAATCGGGAAACTTTCAAGGTGAGCGGCTGGAAGGAGCAGCATAATTCCGTGAGGCCAAACCCGCTCTACGGCTGCTGAGCCTAAGTGGCAGACCTTCTCCCATTCGCTAAATGGAGGTTTGCGCCCAAGATGGAAGCCGGGTGAGACCTCCGCGCCTGGCCGTCAACTTTCCCGGTAACCCGCTTAAACAAGACCTTCGATTTTCGATTGCATCGTTATTCGTGGGCCGCAATCGATGGATCACTGGCGCGTGGCTCGGCCGGTACCCAAAGCGAGGTAGTCAAATGAAGTTCAAAGAGACGGGCTCACTCCTAAGATCTCTGGTGGCTATTCTGTGTATGATCATTTTGATGCCGGGGGATACCCTGGGATATTCACTGCAATCGTCGGTAACACCGCCGGCGTCGCCAAGTGGTCAGACCGTCAAACTTTCGCCAGACCAACTGGACTCTTTCGTGGCACCCATTGCGCTCTATCCAGATCCGCTACTGGCCCAGGTTCTGGCCGCGTCCACTTATCCCATCGAAATCGTCCTCCTCCAGCGATGGCTGGAGAAGAATAAGAATCTGAAGGGCAAACAACTCGCGGATGCGGCGGAAAAAGAACCTTGGGATCCAAGCGTCCAGGCTCTGGCTGCGGTACCAGACGTTGTGAAATTCCTGGGAGACAACATTCAGTGGACTACTGATCTCGGCAACGCCTTTCTGGCGCAGCAGAGCGAGATGATGGATGCGGTTCAGCGCATGCGTCGGAAGGCGCTGGGCAAAGGCAATTTGCAGACCACTCAACAGCAAACGGTGGAAACGAAAGTCGTCGAAAACAAGACGGTGGTGATCATAGAACCGGCCAATCCGGAAGTTCTTTACGTGCCTGCGTATGACCCGGTAGCCGTCTATGGTGCCGCGGTGTACCCGTACCCTCCGGT
>DASREJ010000180.1:0-2266 GCA_035652115.1 Bryobacteraceae bacterium | reverse complement strand
TGGAAGAACAATTCAACGGCCAGCGCTATACCATCCAGCTGGCGCAGGACCGTACCAGCGACGAAAGAGTGGAGCGAAACTTTGGTTATCTGCTCATGTTTGTGCTGCTTTGCAGCATGTTTGCCTCGAGGTTGATCGCTGTCACTGTCACCAAACGGGGCCTGCGGCCGCTGGAAGAAATGACACAAACCGTGCATCGAATCGGGCCGACCCATTTAAACGAACGCGTCGCCGCGACAGGCTGGCCGGGCGAGCTTCAGCCTTTGGCCGTTGCGTTCGATAACATGCTCGAGCGGCTTAACGATTCCTTTACGCGGCTCTCGCAATTCTCTGCCGATCTCGCGCATGAGCTGCGCACGCCCGTAGCCAACATGCTGGGGGAAGCGCAGGTGGCGTTGACTCGAGATCGCAGTTCTTGCGAATATCGCGCAACCATCGAATCGATCATAGGTGAATGCGAACGGCTCTCAGGCATCGTTGACAATCTGCTTTTCCTGGCCCGGGCCGATGCAGCGCGCGAACCGGTTGCTCGCAAATGGTTCGACGCGCGGACGGCAGCGGAAAAGATCGCCGCGTTCTATCAAATGATCGCCGATGAGCGCCACGTTGCGATTCGTTGCGGCGGTGGAGGACAAATCTACGCCGATCCGGCATTGTTCGAGCGCGCGGTGGGCAATCTGCTGGATAACGCGTTGCGGTTCGCGCCTGAGAAAAGTTGCATCGGCATCACACTCACAGAGCGTCCCGCTGCATTCGAGGTGGCGATCAGCGACCATGGACCGGGAATTGGACCCGAACATTTACCGCGCGTATTTGACCGATTTTATCGCGCGGAATCGTCGCGCAGCACAGAAGGAACGGGGCTGGGTCTGGCATTGGTAAAATCCATCGTTCAGCTGCACGGCGGGTCGGCAACGATTGAAAGCGAGGTGGGCAAAGGCACTACCGTTCGCCTTCTCTTCCCAAAGCCCGACGCCCCCCAGCACTCCGCAAACCTCTCTGAACGAGGCGCAACAGCCCAGAGCTGATTTTCAAAGAGGCCAGTTCTTTCTCCGGGACCGCTGCCGGGCTCATTTCCCCAAAAAAAATTTCCTGTTCAGGACTGACATCGAATTCGTGGATTTTACGAACGGATTTCAGTCCGCCGGCGGCGCGTCGAGGTGTGGGTTAAAAATTTCGCAAAAATTTAACTTGCCAGACATTACAATTTTGTAATTATAAACCTGCAGGCTGACACCCCGGACGCTTTCGGGGTTGTTGAAGTGGAGAGGCCGCAGTCCGAGTGGAGCGGGCTGCGGCCACATTTTTTCACCTTGCATTTATCATTTCAACTAAAAGCTGCGCCTCACGGACGAAGAAAACGTCAGTCGCGCCAAGAAATTCTAAAAAAATATCTTGGCTTATCATTACATTTTTGTCATGATCCCTTTCCTGAAACTTAAATCTCGCTTATGAAAAAGAAATCGCCTTCGCAATCTGCATTCCTTAACCTTCGCATTATAATCGGCCTGCTTGTATTCCTTTCTGGCATCGGCCTGGCGCTGGCTGGCCTGGGTGCTTTTTCCAGCACGCCGCGTAAAGCCGGGCAAGCGACGCCGGCCTTTGGCGGAAAATCCTCCACCGGGCTGAAATTCACATCTCATTCGTTTGCCCACGCTGCTGGCAGAAGCGACGTCGAGTTTTCCCCTGCGGACAAGGATGGACGTTTTCAATACATGATCGAATTCGCCGAAAAGGGAATACTTAAAAGGCAGACGCGGGCCAAGGGGCAGCGTTTCCAGATGAATACGCCGCAGGCGCAGGCCGTGCGCACCCAGATCATGAGGGAACAAGCCGGCCATATTCAGGCCATGAATCGAGCCCTGGGGCGACAACTCAATGTGTCGCATTACTTTCTGGTGACGCGCAGTGGAGTTGCAGCGCGTCTCACTCCGGAAGAAGCGCAGGTAGTGCGCGGGCTGCCGGGCATCAAATCGGTTGAACGCGAGCGGCTCTATCACGTTACGACTTTTCGCAGCCCTGAATTTATCGGAGCTAACCATATCTGGGACGGCACAGCCGTGCCACCAGGCAGCTCACCGACCAAAGGTGAAGGCATTATAATCGCCATGCTCGATACGGGGATTGATCCGAGCCATCCCTCGTTTGCCAATGATCCAGATTGCGGGCACGGGACGACGGAACCTCCCAAGCTGGTAAGCGTGCTGGATTGTTCCAGCACTGATCCCAATGGCTTGTGCAACGGCCCGGATCCTGTGGATCACGT
>DASREJ010000179.1:0-6617 GCA_035652115.1 Bryobacteraceae bacterium | reverse complement strand
TTGCATCTGTCTGGACCGAGACAATTACCGAGCCACAGCCGTTATAGCTTCCTTCAAAACCCTCTGTGCATAGGTAGACGGTTTTGCCTGCAAGCGTGTGGTCACTGTTGTCGTAAAGATTGCCCCGAACGCAGAAATCATCATTGTCTGGCGTCGCAACGTTGCACGGCGGGTTCGCCAGTTTAAAAGTAGAAAATTTTTTTTCTGATTCCGGCTCAGCCGCTTACAGCCGAAATCCGGGTTCCGAAGTTCGTTTTTGGCTCGTCGTGTGCTACATTTTAGGAGGCTCGGTAGAGGACTCCCTCTTCCCGAGCCATTTTTATTTCTGGAGCCAAGATAAAAAAATGTCGAAGAAGAACCGCAGTCCCTGGCGCAAAGCCGCGCCCGTCACCCCGCAAGCAAGCGCCGTCTCCGAAAAACCAGCCATCGAAACGCCGCTTTCGATTCCCGCCGATTTCTCACCGATCAGCCCGGCCCAGCTCGCTGCCAACCGAGCCAACGCGCAACTCTCAACAGGTCCGCGCACCGCCGCCGGCCTCGCAAAATCTTCCCAAAACGCCGTCAAATCCGCGCTCACCGGCCGCACCGTCCTTCTTCCCACCGATGACGTCGAAGAATACGCTCGCTTCCTCGCCGGATTTCAGCGCGACCTCAAGCCCGTCGGTCAGACTGAATGCGAACTCGTCCAGATCGTAGTCGATTGTTTCTGGCGTCAGCGCCGCATCCAGGCGCTCGAATTTGCCTTATACGCGCACGGCCACGAACAGTTCGCGGATGCCTTTGAAAATTGCCCGGAACAAGACCGCTACAGCAAGATCCTGCTGCAAACCGACATCACGTACGCCAAGCAATTCCGGAACTACCAGATCCAGGAAGCACGCCTGGACCGCAAGCGCGCCAGAGCCATGGCCGAACTCGCGCGCCTGCAAGCTGAACGCAAAGAAGCTGAAGCGAACGAACAGCCGTCCGGCGACGAACTCTTTGCCGCCCTCGATGCCGCCGGGCTCCCCACGTCAACGCAATCGGTTAGTGGAAATGGCTTCGTTTTTTCAAATGCTCAAAATCCGCTTACGCACCTGACCGCCGCATGACGAAACTGCTCATTCAGAACCGCGCGGGTCAGCAAGCGGTAACGGCCAAAAAACGGTTTGATGCCGCCCGGTAACAACCATCTATAAAATGGCTTCGTTATTTCAGACGCTGTAAATGTGCACAACAAATCCGAAAAATGGTTGAGCAAGAGCAAAAAATTGCGCTGGTGACAGGCGCCGGAAGCGGCATCGGTCGAGCAGTAAGCCTTGCTCTGCAAACCGATGGATATTCGGTTGCCCTTGCTGGTCGACGCCTTGATGAACTGAAGCACACGGCCTCGCTGGCCGCGGCATCCGGTGGGGAGATGCTCCCAATCCAAGCCGACGTGAGCAATTCGGCTTCTGTCCAGTCGTTATTCGAGCAGATCGTAAAAGCCTTCGGTAGGTTGGACGTTCTGTTCAATAATGCCGGCGCCAATACACATGAAACGCCAATCGAAGATCTTACAGAGGAACAGTGGAACGCGGTGGTCAGCGTCAATATGACCGGTGCGTTTCTCTGTGCCCAGCAAGCGTTCCGATTGATGAAAACTCAGAACCCGCGAGGTGGAAGAATCATCAACAACGGTTCGATTTCGGCCCACACTCCTCGCCCGCACTCAGTTCCTTACACCATGACGAAGCACGCCATTACCGGATTGACTAAGTGCATCTGCCTGGATGGCCGTGACTTCGACATTGCAGGCAGTCAAATTGACATCGGCAATGCAGCAACCGACATGACTCAACGCATGGCAGCCGGTGTCCTTCAGCCTGACGGTTCACGAATGGCTGAAGCCAGAATCGACGTACGGCACGTGGCCGGCGCTGTTGTCTATATGGCGAAACTTCCCCTCGACGCCAATGTTCCATTCATGACCGTCATGGCGACGCGCATGCCGTTCGCAGGCCGCGGTTAAAATCATCTCGCCGCGCCACAACGCCTTTTAAGTCGGATTTAGCAAACTTATCAACAAAAGTTCGTCATGACGACGAAATTCATCTACTGTTTGCACAGGTAGACAGTAGAAAGGTTAGGAATCGAAAATCTATATGGGCGAACAACGGATCCATTTGAGCCTTCGCACCCTTAGGCAGGGAAAAAGCAGGCTGGCAGGTGTCCCCAGTGCTTCCAAGCATGGGCGGGCAGCCCCTGGTGGGTGCTTTTTTTGATCGCTTCGGAGCTCTGGGAAAGGATCCGAATTCGCTTTATTCTGCGTTCTGAAGTCAAGCGCCACATACCGTTCTGAAACAGCCGCGCCAGCTATTCATAGCCTGATCCTCGCTGTGCCGCCGCGTGCAATTTTTCGGTGCCCGTCAGTCGCTGTTGTGAAATATCATTGGCAAATGGAGATCACGCGTCTCTTGTGCCGCGCCCATGAAGGGGATGCCGAAGCACTTCAGGCAGTGATCCCATTGGTCTACGAGGAACTGAAGCGTCTGGCCGCGAGCCACTTACGGCGCGAAAGAGGACCGGCGACCATCCAAACCACCGTTCTGGTTCACGAAGCCTTTCTTCGGCTCACTGGTTCCAAATTGCCCGAGTGCGAAAACCGTTCACATTTCTACGGCATTGCCTCACGGGTAATGCGTCAGGTATTAGTCGAGATGGCTCGTGCGCGCCGCGCCGCAAAGCGCGATGGCCAGAATACGCCCATAACGGAATCTCTGAAATTGATGGCTCCCGATGATCGTTCCTTTTTGAAGTTGAATGATGCTCTGGACGATCTCGCGGTAGCCAGCCCGCTGAAATGCCGCCTGGTGGAACTGCGCTTCTTCGCGGGCCTGACCGCCGAGGAATCTGCAAATCTTCTGGATATGTCCGTGCACGTGGTTCGTCGCGAACTTCGCTTAGCACAAGCGTGGCTACGCCGTGAGCTGTCGGCGGAGGAGACTCAACGCTAAACTTCGATCCGGAAATAGAACGCATCTTTCACGATGTCGCGGATCTCGATCTCGAGCAACGCAAGCGGTATTTTGAGCAGCATGCTGTAAACACCGGGATGCGCCGTCAGGTCGAATCTCTGCTCGCGTCAGACAGCACAGCGACTAACTTACTTACCGAGCTTGTCCGTCAGCAAATGGCAGCCGGCCTTCCCGCCAGATTCGAATCAACTTCAAACGCCACCTGTGGGCCGTACCGTCTTATTAAGTCGATCGGCCGCGGCGGAATGGGCGAGGTTTGGCTCGCCGAACGCACCGACGGTTTGGTGAAGCGGCTTGTCGCTTTAAAGCTCCCCCACTCCGGCCTCCAGGCAGAAGAATTCGCGCAGCGCTCCCATCGCGAGCGCGACATTTTAGCCGGCCTCGCTCATCGCGGAATCGCCCGCCTCTATGATGCTGGAGTTGACGAACAGGCACGGCCTTTTCTTGTCTTGGAATTCATCGAGGGCATCGCAATCGATCGCTATTGCGATGAGCGCCAATTGCAAATTCGCGCACGGCTTTCTTTGTTCCTTCAAGTACTGGACGCTGTGCAGTACGCCCACTCTCATCTGGTCATTCATAGCGATCTGAAACCATCGAACATTTTGGTTACATCTGACGGTGAGGTCAAGCTGTTGGATTTCGGCATCGCCAAGCTCATAAAAAGCGAGGAGATGGTTGGGAGCGACTTAACCGTGCCGGGTTCCGCGGCATTGACACCCGGCTATGCCGCGCCTGAGCAGCTCGCCGGCGAGCGAGTGACAACGGCGTGCGATATCTATTCACTCGGAGTTATTCTTTTCGAGTTGCTTTCCGGGAACCGCCCATATGGATTGAAGCGCAGTCCGGCTGGCGTTCTGACACCCGAAGTCTCGGCAACTGGCAGCCGCCCCAGTCAAGCGGCAACGGACCCGGCCCATGCTCGCGCGCGTGACTCCACGCCGAAAAAGCTATCTGGTGCGTTAAAGGGCGATCTGGATAACGTCACGCTCAAAGCGATTCAGCAGACTCCGGAAAAACGCTACGCGACAGTGGATGCCTTCAAATCCGATCTGGAGCGCTATTTGTCTGGTCACCCGGTTCTGGCTAGGCCGGAGAGCGCTTGGTACCGCGCCGGAAAATTTGTGGTCCGGCATAAACTGCCGGTGGCCGCCGCCGCAACCGTTCTCATCGCAATCGCCATCGGGTTCGGCATTGCATTGTGGCAATCTCATGTAGCCAGGAGGGAGGCGCAGACGGCGGCCGCCGTTCAACAATTCATTCTCGATATTTTTGAGGCCAACAGTCGGGATCAGGCGGACCCCGTGAAGGCTCGGCAAACTACGGCCCGGGCGCTCGTGGATATCGGCGCCAAAAAAATAGACCGCAGCCTGACCGATGCTCCGGAAGCAAAAGAGAAGATGCTGTCGATTCTCTCCAATCTTTACGGCGACTTCGGCCTCGATGACGAGGCCGTTGCGCTCGCGAAAAAGCGGGTGACCGCTGCCAAACAGGCATTTGGCCAAAATGATCCCCGAGTTGCTGCTGCACTGACTTCGCTCGGGCGAACCATGCACTCTTCGTCGTCGGTGAACGAACGCGAGGCTGTACTGTTAGAGGCCCAAAAAATACTCGACGGTAATCGCGATTGGTCATCGCCGAACCGGGCGGCACTCTATAGCGCCTTAGCGGAGCATTACCAGAGTTCCGACCGAAAAAAAGGATTAGACTTCGCTGCTCGGGCTGTGGCCATTTACCGAAAGTTGTCCCCTTCCGACGATTTCGCAGGTGCTCTCTACTACGAAGCAGTGATCTACAGCTACAACGACGAGGACGCCAAAGCGCAGCCGCTTTTAGCCGAGGCTCTCGCCGTCGCACAAAAACTCAGCGGCAGTCTCGATCCGAACATACCGGTTTACGCTTCTGCTCTGGCCGAAGCTGATGAATCCTTAATGCGTAGCCGCTCCGCCGAGGAAAATTTCCAGCTCGCGTGGAACGTCGCCAAAAAACTGAATGGCGAAGAGCATGTCGACACAATTGAAACGGAGGCACGGCTGGGACGCTTCCTGGCAAATGTCGGCCGGTATCGCGAAGCTGTTCAGCACCTCGGACACGCCACTGACGTCTGCCTGAAAATCAAAGGCGTCGATGATCCCTTCTTTACACCTCAAATGTTTTTTCAATATGGCGAGGTATTGGGTTTGAGTGGCCGTTTGGAAGAGGGCTTGTCTTATGTAGCTCGCGCAATTGAAAACCGGCGCAAAAATCGTCCCGGAACCCGGTATCTGGCCCAGATGCTACACGGTCAAGCTTTAATCTTGGCCGATATCGGCGAAGACGGTGCGGCTCGGCAATCGCTAGAGGAGGCAAGTGTCATTGGCCGCAAAGTCGGTTTCAACAACGGGCAGGACTTTGTTGCCGTGCAGATCGTGCTCGCTTTAAATTCCAATGACCGCGGCAGTGCCAAAACTTTAATTGAGCGTGATGTTGGCCCTCTCCCCCCAAATGACGTGTTATCGAAAAATCTGTTGAGGAACCTGTACTGGCGCGCACAATTGGCGCTCCTGAACAAAGATGCTGTGACGGCCGCCTCGCTCGCAACGCGCGGCTTGAATCTCATCGCGTCAAGTGGTGAAGCACAATACCTGAGAGGCTGGGAAGCCCGATATTTATTGGAGCAGGGAACTGCCCTGTGTTTGCGCGGTAATCCGGAGCAGGCGCTTCCAATCTTGAAACGAGCCGTACAGTTGGAAACAGAGATGTACTACCCGTCAAGCCCCGATCTCGCGGTCGGACAAGCGGCCTTGGCCAACTGCTATCTGGATTTGGGAGATCGTAAGGAATCCGTCAGGCTTTTTGCGCAGGCTGAGTCGATTCGCGCGCTGCACAAACGCATGGGGGAACAATATGAACGCCCCATTCGAGCACTGCGCGAGCGTCTTTCAAGCACACATTCGAGAAATGTTGCATCTCTCAAAACCAAAAGTGTCCACCGTCAATTTGCTCGCGATCTGGCCCTGAGATACCGGCCCGTATGCGATGCTTTACAGACCGCAACCTCTTCCGGCGTGCCTGTTACCACCACTTCGCCGCCGGCATGACCTCCTTCTGGACCCAGATCAATGACATGGTCCGCCGCCATGATGACGTCCAGATGATGTTCGATGACGATGACCGTATGACCTGCATCCACCAAGCGGTTGAGACACTCTAGCAAACGCTCCACGTCTGCAAGATGAAGACCCGTGGTAGGCTCATCCAGAATGTAGATGGTGTGTTTGGATCGCTGCAGCTTGGAAAGTTCCGATGCAATCTTGATCCGTTGCGCCTCGCCTCCGGAAAGCGTCGTCGCCGATTGTCCCAGCGTCAGATATCCAAGCCCCAGATCGTTCAGTACTTCAATCTTCCGGCTTACTACGGGCTCCTCCGCAAAGAACACAACGCCTTCTTCCACGGACATATTAAGTACGTCAGTAATCGTTTTCCCGCGCAACGTGACTTCCAGTGTTTCGGTATCGAAACGCGCTCCTTTGCACGTGCTGCATGTCACTTCGACATCGGGCATGAAGTAGAGTTGCGTTGTGATCACGCCTTCGCCCTGGCATTCTTCGCAACGCCCGCCCTTCACGTTGAAGCTGAACC
>DASREJ010000178.1:0-3777 GCA_035652115.1 Bryobacteraceae bacterium | reverse complement strand
CATGGCGGCTGGAGCAGCTTTGGCGCGTTTACAGTACGGGTTTAGAACAACTGGTGCGCGAATTGGAAACGGACCGTATTCACGAAGCGAGCCACGATGTTCCTGCTTGGGTGCACGATCGTGAAATGGCGGCGTTCCTGGAAGGATTTCCGAAGCGCTATGTGCGGACACATACGCGCGAAGAGATTGAACATCATTTCGATCTGGCACAAAAAATTCGCCGCGAAGGCGTTGCAGTAGAGATCACGCGAGAGGCCGGAGCTTATTTGTTGGCTGTTTTGGCTCAGGACGAACCAGGACTCTTTGCCTCCTTATGCGGCGCTTTAGCGGGCTTCGGGATGAATATCGTCAAGGCGGAGGCATCCTCTAACGCGCGCGGCCACGTGCTTGATTTGTTCCGCTTCACAGATCCGATGCGCACGCTGGAACTCAATCCCGGCGAGATCAACCGACTAGAGTGGACGATTGTCTGTGTTGTCAGGCATTCGGTTGAAGTGCGAGATCTCTTAAAGCGGAGGCGTGCGCCGCGCGTTCGGACTGAGACAGCAATTACACCCTCCGTCTGTTTTAATAATGACGCCTCCGACTTAGCGACGCTTGTCGATTTCGTCGGACAGGATCGGCCGGGGTTGCTCTACGATTTGACCTGTGCCATTTCCGCCGCCGGATGCAATATCGAACTGGTGATGATCGACACCGAAGCACATAAGGCAATCGACGTTTTTTACATCACGCGAAACGGAGTCAAACTAAACGCGGTCTGGCGGGAACGCTTGGAGAGAGAGTTGCTCCAAGCCGCGGATAGGAGCTAAGGGGTATTACAATCGGTCCGAAATGTCGGATCTCTTTCGGTTGGACGGGAAGCTCGCTGTAATCACCGGTGGTGCGAGTGGAATTGGCGAGGCGACAGCCCGTCTCTTTACGGCGACCGGCGCGCGCGTGATTATCGCCGATCTGGATGAGCGGCGCGGGCGTGATCTGGCAGCCGGTTTAATTGACGCAGAGTTTCGCCGATGTGATGTAACCGATGAAAAAAGTCTCGGGCAGCTTTTAGAAGGACTAACTCATCTCGACATTCTGGTGAATTCGGCCGGCATCGGGCTGGTCGGAAACGTGCAAGAGACAGAACTGGACGATTTCAAACGCCTCTTGCGCGTGAATGTTGAAGGGACCTTCCTGGCCGTCAAGGCGTCTTTGGATTTGCTTATGCGGGTTCGCGGCTCCATCGTGAACATCGGCTCAGTAGCTGGCCTGGTGGGTGTAAGGCGAAGGTTCGCATATTGTACGACCAAGGGCGCAGTGATCGCCATGACCAAGCAGTTAGCAGTGGACTACCCCACACAGATTAGGGTGAATTGCATTGCGCCGGGGACCGTTGATTCACCTTTTGTGGAAGCTTACTTGGAGCGGTATCACAAACACGAGAAAGAAAAGATTCGAATTGAACTAAATGAGAGACAGCCCGTCGGACGAATGGGTAGACCTGACGAAATTGCCGCCTTGGCGCTATACATTTGCTCAGCGGCTGCCGATTTTATGAATGGATCAATCATCACCATTGATGGCGGCTGGACGGCCGCTTAAGGGTGGATAACGGATGGATGAAGAATTCTTTAAGTTCTGAAGAATGTTTTAGTTGACGTGATTAACCGAACTACTTACGATATAAGTAATCTGCATTGCACGGTCTCAAACTGCGTGTATGTGGTTTGAGGTGGGCGGGTGTCTTGTGATCGCTTAAAAGATGCCTGCTGATGTTTGATGGGTACCGAAAATCTAAAAGGTTGCTGAATGGACCTTAGTCTTATTCGCCGAGTTAGTTTATCCGCCGCGGGCCTGATCGCCCTCGGCTCCGGCCTGAGTTTACAGGCGGCCGCAACCGTTTCTACTTCCACTTCTACTACTCCGGTTCATCGCAAGAAGCATAAGAAGAGAGTGGTGACGCCGTCGTCGGAGGTGGTAGTCGCAGCGAAGACGAACCGCGTTGTTCCTCGAACCAATACCCAGGCGGGTTTGCTGCACACGGACGTGGCTACGACACGTAAGGTCGCTGTTGCGCGGCGCCGAACGCGAGGCAAGGTTTTCTTCAATCCCTGGACAGAGCCGACATATGCCGATTCCACAGTTGGAGATTCGGTCGACGGCGAAGATCCGGTAATTCGCAAGGCGGCGCTGGATGCGCTCGGGCCGTACAACGGCTCGGTCGTTGTGGCTGATGCTCAATCGGGGCGTATCCTGAGCATCGTCAATCAGAAACTCGCGCTCAAAGGCGCATTTCAGCCTTGCTCCACCGTTAAGATGGTGGTCTCCTTTGCGTCGTTGAGCGAAGGCATCATCGGTTCGACGACAAGAGTTAGCCTGACTCGCCGCTACAGCATGGACTTAACCCAGGCGTTAGCGCGCTCCAACAATCTTTACTTTGCAAAGCTGGGGCAACAACTGGGATTCGACCGCGTCGAAAAATACGGTAAGCTCTTTGGCCTGGGTGAAAAAGCAGGACTCGACATTCCCGGTGAGGAAGCCGGTTCTTTGACTTCTGAAGTGCCGACCACCGGAGTCGGCATGATGACAAGCTTCGGCGACGGAATCCGCCTGACACCGCTGGAGTTGACCAGCATCGTGACAACAATCGCCAACGGTGGCACTATGTACTACCTGCAGTATCCGCGCACTCAGGAAGACATTGATAAATTCGTCCCTCGCATTAAGCGTGAATTGGAAATTTCGAGCTTCGTTCCGCAGGTCAAGGCGGGCATGCTGGGCGCGGTGGAGTATGGAACGGCGAGACGCGCCAACTTCGATCCGACAGAAGAGATTTTCGGTAAAACCGGAACTTGCACGGACACAGCGCAGCCCGGCGTTCACCTTGGATGGTTCGGTTCGTTTAGCGATGTGGGCAAGAACAAACTTGTGGTGGTTGTCCTACTTACGGGTGGTCGAGGAATCAGCGGGCCAATCGCCTCCAGCGTAGCCGGGAACGTCTACCATAATCTGGCTCTTCAACATTACCTGGGCACAGAGCAAGCTTCGACGACGGTAATACCCACCGCTTTCGTCTCACCCGCACCTACGGACCGGTGACAGACGAAGGTTGCGCAGCTAACTGATAGAGTATAGTGCGCGACGATGATCTTACCGGTTTCCCATACCTCTGCGTTACTGCTGCTGATTGCGTCCCTAATCTGTCTTGGATGCTGGGTAAACACGTTCAAGGCCGCCGGCCCGCGCTGGCGCTTCGAGTTGTTTTCGATCGACTTTTCAATAGGCGCCGTGTTTTTGGTTGTTTTGGCAGCATTCACGCTTGGCACACTTGGCTCGGACCTAGGTTTTAGCGATCGGATACTTGTTGCCGGACGCACCGCTCAAGGCTTGGCTATTATTGCCGGCGGAGTCTTCAATTTAGGCAACATGCTGCTGCTGGCGGCTGTATCCCTGCTTGGAATCACAACTGCGTTCCCATTAAGTGTAGGTGTCGCGCTAATCGTTAGTAGCTGCCTTCACTTCCGGTCTACCAACATGGTTTATCTGATCGTTGGCTCGGTGGTAATGCTTGCGGCAGTGTTGTTCGAGATTCGCTCGGCGCAACTGCATGAGCCTGTGACAGCCAGCAAGAAAGATTCGACGCTGTCCCATTCCCCCCAACCGGCAACAACGGTTGCACGAGCCGCAAACGACAACTCGCGGAGGAACGCTCGCTCATCCAAGCCCGCGTCGCCAACATTGAACTCCAAACACAGGAAACGGTCTATGCGAGGAATCGTTGCGGCGATTATTAGT
>DASREJ010000177.1:0-3433 GCA_035652115.1 Bryobacteraceae bacterium | reverse complement strand
AACCGCCGCCGTTAACCCGAGACACTCTGTTTGGTCGGGATTTCTTTCGCGGCAACCATCTATTTGTTTGTTGCGCCGTGAGCCTTGCTCCAAGCATGCATATCGGACTATGCTTGCAACTTAACGCCACAGCATTCCGTGAGCCCGAAGCGGGTCAGGTTTGGTCCTGCAGCCGACCGGAGAAACGAGAAATGTTAGACGTACTCGACAAGATCATGATGCATCCGCGGACGCCACGGAGCGCGGCACGCACGGTGGAACGCATCGTGCGCGCGAGCAAGGCCGTTCGCGTCGCTCAGGATCGCGCGCGCCGTCGGAAGCTTGTTTCCTCCGTTCCCCGCGATCCCAAATTCACCAACCTTCTCGACCCAGCGCGCGGTTTTGGCTGGATTCCGAAAGGCACGATGGGCGCTGTCGGCCCCGCCGTAGCTTACGCGCAGCGGGTGCTCGAAGAACGCCGCCACATCCAGCGCCCACGCAAGGAAGGCAAGCAGGCGGTCGAGGATTATCTTATTCATCTGTTCGTGCCTACACGTTACGAGGAAGCACCGCCGCTATTTGATCTTGCGCTTTCTAATGAGGTTCTACAGATCGCGACGGAATATCTTGGGGAATTGCCAGTTCTGCTGAGAGTGCAGCTGCTGTGGTCTCCCGTGAATAGCAGATTGAAGGGAAGCCAGCTTTACCACCGCGACGGCCGCCATTGGTTCCAGCAACGGGTGAAGTTCATATTCGCTGCAAACGACATCGACGAAAGCAGCGGTCCTTTTACGTTCCTGCCAGCAGATCTTTCCGAACAGGTTTCAAAGCGGTACGACTCCTTCAGAATGCTTGACCGCGTAAAAGACGAAGACATGTATCGTTACGTTAGCCCGTCCGACGAACTGCAGTTTGTAGGTCCGGCTGGCAGCGGCTTGGTCCTTGATACATCGCGCTGCTTTCATTTTGGCAGCCGCACCCGCGGGAAGGAACGTCTCTTGATCATGTTTCAATTCTGGAGTCCGCTCGATCTACCGCCCGGGCGCGGCGTCAATCTCCTGCGCTCACCGGAGTTTACGAAACGATTTGGCAGCGATCCCATTCATATGTTGCTTATTCCCGACGACGACAAAGCGGACAGCCCTATTCGCATCGAAACGGACTAACGCGCGGCGCCCTCACAACGGGTATCCGTACTCCTGCAGCGGCAAGCCCCATTCGGCCGCAAGCCGAGCATTTTCCGTTCGATAAAATGATTTCAAATGTTCAATCCAGTCCCTTGGCAGCTCCACCGCAACCGGCTTGCCTCGGCTGAGAAAATTTGAGAACACCTGGACAAGTATTTTCGGGGCATACACCCCCAGATGTATGTTTCGTCCAACAACGCTACGCAATTTCGCATACGCGAGACCACGCTGGCTTGTTCGGCTATGAAGGCGCTTGTTCCGTAGAAGTCGGCTTCCCTCGTCACCATCAATGCCAATGAAGTTGCAGAGCTTGCGCGCAAAAGATTCTACGTCAGTTGCAAGCTCTTCGAGCATAAAAATCCCAACGTTTTCACGCCCAAACACGTCAGCGTAAGCTTTAGCAAAAGCATGGTAGCGATACACATGAAATCGGTCTCGATTTTGCGGCCCTTCGGTTTCAGCCGTGCGCCAGCGATCGGGAGTCATGTCTCCATCCGTTTTGGCGTAGTACAAGGACTCGATGAGCTTGATCTGATTGCGAATCACGATCACGATTTGTGCCGGCCCGACAATCGCGTGTAGTTTTGCTGGAAGGCAGTCCGGAGCGCCACAATAGCCAAAGCGCGTTAACCTTTCTTTGGAGAACACGGGAAGTTTCTCGGGCGGCACGTTCTCCAGTGCCTTTCGCCATAAACTCTGGCTGTATTCAAGTTTGAAAGGCGTTCGCAACGTTGCATCGTCGCAGCATGCCTCCCAGGCATTACGCATGGCAGCGAGCGCGTCCGGATTCTCGACAGGTTCGCCAAGGTTAGCCACCTGCGAGTGCCGCGAAAACAACGCTTCTTGCAATGTTGTCGAGCCCGATTTGTGAAATCCGATATGCAATAACGGACGCCTCATTTGCCTATCCCAGCAATATCACAGATCGTTAAATAAAGTCGTCCCGCGCGCTGTTCGATATAGCCACGCTCCTCTTCGTTCAAGTATTCTTCGCGTAACGCTGGCCTTTCGATTACGCCGGCGCTTTCGACTGCAAAGCTGGAATTTGCCCGCATGAGGCCCCCATTATGGGTGGGTTGAGTTAGCCTGGGATCAAACTCAATTTGCAGCTCGGCAGCCAACATTTCCATGGTGCGATTCGTTCTCTGAATCAGATCTTCAAATTTTAGAACGATGACCCGATTTGGGTAATTGACTTTATTGCGCAGCATCGCTTTGGCAGAAACTATCCACATTCGCATGATCGACTGAATTGATAAGCGCCGTGATTTTTCACCACGATGATTCCTTGCAGACGCATACCAGCTCTTCGGATCGCGGATAATCTGAATAAGCCGCCCGTCAGGATAGTTTTCGAACAAGCAGGTCACGTTGTTTTCGTAATTGGCAAGCCGCGGCGCGAATGCGGTTATCCATCGCTTATCTTCTTCCAAACCGCTGTAGTTCAGCCAGGCATTGAAGTACGACGTAAAATAGTGATTCAGTATGTCGCGTTGTCCGGCCGGCGGATGCGTCTCGAAGAGGTGTTGAAATACGCGGTACTGAACGCCGGGAAAGAAGAAATACGGATGCCTGTTCGGATCGCGCTCGCCCTTGGTGTAACCAAATCGCATTCGCATCGCATTCTTGTGCTCGAAGAGCATGAGAAAATTTTTGCGGGCGCCGAGCTTAGGGTCGAGCGGCACCCATGTCTCGTCGCTGGGATAGCCGAGCTTCACTTCATGCGGATGCGCAAAGATTTGCGGATGGCCATCAAAAAGCTGACTGAGCAATGAGCCGCCCGATCTCTCGACTTGGGAAATTAGAACGAGCGGCTGCCGGACCCGATGGACGTGCTCGACTATAAAACTGGTTGCGCTCTCGATGTTTTTCCGCGGCGAAAGCGCCTCATCCACTTTTCGTTTATTGGCAAACGCGCCAAGAAGCCAGCGACCGCCCTTTCCCGATCGGATTTTCGACCAGAGCCGCGCCCGAACGCCCTCGGGGCGCGCCGGCGTAACGCCGCGCGCGCGATCCAAAAAACCGCGATAACGCGAGCTAAAGTTGGAAATCGAAGTTGTCCTCGGCCGCGATCCTGGCAATCTTGTCAGCGCTGCTCGAAGACAGCGCCTGCGAGAGCCAACCTACGCGCCTCGTCCGTCGGCTCCGGCACCAGGTCGAAAAGCGGCGTGCGCGAACGGCGCGCGCGGTGCGGCAACATGAATTTCACCATCATCATGATGCGTTCGCCGGCTTGGCAGCGGCTGCCGAAGTGGAAGCAGTTGGAG
>DASREJ010000176.1:0-28037 GCA_035652115.1 Bryobacteraceae bacterium | reverse complement strand
ACTGATCGCCCCAAATCGATTGGTCTCCCCAAATCGATTGATCGCCCCAAATCGATTGATCGGAAGCGATAACTTGGGTGCCCCAGACCGATTGGAGGCTCCAGATTTGTCCTTGCCCCCAGAGTTGGCCGGCACATACGGTCGCCGCATTACACTGGACCAGCGCGACCTGCGTGCTCGGGTCTGAACCGGGAGCAAGTGTCGCTGTAGGGGAGAGTGCGGTACCCCAAAAAGGCGTTGTGTCCGCGAGGGCGGCCTGTATGTCCAGGTACCCGGCGCCGACGGTGAAGATATCGTACTCGCTCGTATAGGTTTGACCGGTCGTCGGATCATAAGCCGTGCTTGTTTGTGGAAATTGCTTGTAGGCCGTCAACATTAGCTTGGCCTTTACCTGGTCTGGAGTGAGATAAGGATTCAGTTGCAGCAGCAGGGCCGCTGCGCCACTGACTACCGGAGCAGCCATGCTGGTGCCGCTTAACGAGAAGTAAGAGTTGGAAGCTTGCGACTGATCTGTGTATTGGTAGTAGGTTAGCGATACCGCGTCCTGCGGATAAAGGCTTTGCAGCGTGCTGCCTGGCGACAATAGGGAAACCACCAAATTGCCTGGCGCAAGCAGATCGGGCTTAACGATATGATCAATCACCGTCGGGCCCTTCGAACTGTAACTGGCGATGAGATCATCCGCTCGGTCGGGAGTACCCATCGCCTTCATCGCGCCCACGGTAATGACGTACGGGTCATTGGCCGGAGAGCCAATAGTGCCGTAACCATTGTTATTTGCTGAGTTGTTGCGCCCATCATTTCCAGCCGCGACCACCACCACGATTCCAGCCTGCCAAGCTGCTTCAACCGCTTGGCAAAGCGGGTCGAATTGATAACTTTCGTAAACGGGACGTCCAAGTGACAAGTTAATTACACGTATGTTGTATTGAGCCTGAAGTTGGATAGCTTGCTGAATGGCAGCGATCACCGCGCTGTCAGTTCCAGTTCCGTTTTCGTCGAGGACACGGAGGTCAATCAAGTTTGCATTGGGGGCCATTCCCACAAAATGGCGGCTGCAATACCAGCACCAGGAATCGGCTCCATTACCGGCTAGAATTCCGGAGACGTGCTCGCCATGTCCAAAAGAATCGGTTGCGTCCGTGCCTACGAAATTCTCGCTGTACACGATGCGACTTCCGTTCGCTCCCTGCAAATCGTCATGAGCCGAAATGCCGCTATCGATTACCGCAATTCCAATTCCCGATCCATCCAACCCCCACCTCCAGGCGGCAGACGCATTTACCGCGCCAGCAGTGTTGTCGAGTAACATGTGGACCGGACGATCCGGAACAATAGACACAACGTTGGGGTTACTTGCCATGGCCCTCACATTGCCGGCCGTGGTGGAATACGCAGCGCTGTGGATCTTCCCCAAACCCCGCCTAAGATTCGTTCCAGGGATTGCCGCGAACTTCATCGAAGGAACTACGGAATTGTTTTGTCCAAACTGCACAATGACATTGACGGTTGAATTGGGATCTGCATTGAGTAATTCAGGGGAAATATAGGCAGTCTGGCTGATGGCCGCAAAAGAAAGGCCCATGAGCATCGCGAATGTGACAGCAATCTTTTTCATTTTGAGTCCTCTGGAAGCGCGCGAAGCAGGCGGTAGGAACGCGAGCAGACGCAAATTTAGCGAAGCATAAGTAAGCTTCTTATTCGGTGAGAATCAAGAAGAATAATGATGGATTCGGCACAACGGCCTAGGCCAATTGAAAAAATCGCTTGACTATTGACTATTGGTCAGAGTTTCCTTAGATTATAAGCGGAAGCGTGTAAAATATACAGGCTTTTCCATAACAGAATAGTAAATTTGTCATTTTATTTTTGTGCCGTGCTTATGCAAGGGCGCGGCTGCCCCACGGTTGTGTTGGGCGGCTCTCGCTATTTTGGCAGGAAGCGCCTACGCTGGCCCTAGTCCTACAGATTCCCATTTCAAATTTCATCAGGATGTGTGGAGGACCGAACAGGGGCTTCCGCAGAACACTGTGCCCGCGATCGTTCAATCGCGCCAGGGTTACCTGTGGATTGGTACCGAGCTGGGCTTAGCGCGCTTCGACGGTTCGCGATTTATTGTCTTCGACAAAAGCAACACGCCGGAACTTCAAAGCAACGTTATTGACGCCCTGCTTGAAGATCATGAAGGCAATTTATGGATAGGAACTGTTGGCGGAGGCGTTACTTGCCTTAGCCACCGGCGATTCCGCACGTACACGATGCGGCAAGGATTATCTAGCGATTCAATCCATGCGCTGCTTGAAGACGAGGCGGGCGACATCTGGATAGGAACCGATAGCGGAGGATTAGACCGTCTTCACAACGGACAAATCACGTCGTTCACGACGGCAAACGGTTTGCCCGACAACGAGGTGTTTTCGTTGGCCCGCGGCGCGAACGGTTCTTTGTGGGTGGGTACGCACGATGGCCTAAGCCGTTTCTCGGACGGCGTCTTTCACAACTACGGAAAGGCTGATGGCTTGGCCAATCCATATGTGCGCTCTCTTTACGTGGCGGGCGAGACTTTGTGGGTCGGCACATACGGCGGAGGCCTGTGCAAGTTAGAAAAAGGAACGTTTAATTGCTTTAACACCAGGAATGGACTGTCCAGTAATGCGGTCACATCCATCCGCCAGGACAGCAGCGGCACTCTGTGGGTTGGCACCTATGGTGGCGGCTTAAACCGGCTAAGGGGAACGACATTCGATTCCTATACAAATAAGGATGGTCTGCCAAGCAACGATGTGTGGGCCATCTTTGAAGACCGCGACCGGGATTTATGGATTGGAACCGGTGGCGGTGGACTCACGCGATGGACGGCCCACAGTCTATTCACGACCTTCGATCACACAGACGGTTTATCGAACGATGTAGTCCTGCCGATCTTTGAAGATCACGAAGGGACTATTTGGGCCGGAACGAACGGCGGCGGGTTGAATCGTTACCGCAACGGGCACTTTACAGCGTTAACCGCAAAAGACGGATTGGCGGATAACCTCGTGTTTTCCATTGGCGAAGACCGCGACCACGATTTGTGGATCGGCACCAGAAAAGGACTGAACCGGCTGAGCAACGGACGCCTCAGTACTTATCGCAAGGAAAACGGTTTGCCGAGCGACGTCGTGTTGGTGACGTTTGTCGATTCAAAGGGCACGCTGTGGATTGGGACACGCGCGGGTTTGAGCACGTTGCAACCTGGCGGCGCCGGTAAGGCAAAAGATGGCGGCGAAACTTTCAAAACTTACACCACTGCGAATGGATTGAAAAGCAATGTCGTCCGCACCATCTATGAGGATCGGGAAGGCCGGCTGTGGATTGGAACCGGTGGCGGCGGTCTGAGTATGTTCAAGAACGGCCATTTTGAAACGTACGATTCGCACCGAGGCCTTTCGAATAACGTTGTGCTTGCCATCTACGAAGACGCTGACAAAGTACTTTGGATCGGGACCGATGGCGGAGGACTCAACCGGTTCAAAGAGGGCAAATTTACGGCATACACCATGCGTAACGGCCTGTTAGATGACGCGGTGTTCCGGATTCTTGAAGACAGCGCCGGCAATCTGTGGATGAGCAACAATCGTGGAGTCTTTCGCACTAGTAGGGCGGCTCTGAACGAATACGCGGATAAAAAGAGAAGCCGTGTGGAGACGATCGCCTACGGTGAGTTAGACGGCATGAATACCGCTGAATGCAACGGCAGCTTCCAACCGGCGGGATGGAAAACCCGGGACGGCAAGTTGTGGTTCCCAACGATGCACGGCATCGCGGTAGTCGATCCGCAAAAGGCGACAGGTCAGAAGCCGCCTGAACCGGCTTCCGTTGATGCGGCGTTCCTCAATGGCCGCAAAGTGCTGCAGAGTGGCATGGAAGTGCCGCCAGGTCCGGGAAAACTGGAATTTTATTATTCATCGCCTAACTTTCGCGCTCCGCAACGAGTGAACTTCAGGTACAAGCTGGATGGCTTCGACCATGATTGGGTGGATGCTGGGAAACGCCGCGGAGCTTACTACACGAATATTCCGCCGGGACATTATCGTTTCGAAGTAGTCGCCACCAATGGCGAGGGCGTTTGGAGCACTCCGAACCTTTCGTTCGACCTGAGACTACAGCCGCATTTCTACCAGACGATCCTCTTTTACTGTTTGTGCGCGCTCTCGTTTGGCGGCATGGTGATAGCAGTCCACTTCGCCCACGTACGCGAACTGCGTGAACGAGAGAGATCGCTGGAGCATAACGTCGCTGAGCGCACTCGCGAGTTGAGCGAGGAGATCGCCGAGCGAAAACGCACGGCTTTAGAACTGCTGAAGGCCAAAGAATCGGCAGAGCAGGCGAGCCGCGTAAAAAGCGAATTCTTGGCTAACATGAGTCACGAAATCCGTACGCCCATGAATGGAATTCTGGGGATGACGGAGTTAGCTCTTGCGACGGACTCGAAAGCGGAACAACAAAGTTACCTGGATGTCGTGAGGAATTCCGCGGAATCGTTACTCACCGTCATTAACGAAATTTTGGACTTCTCCAAAGTGGAAGCAGGCAAGCTGGAGCTCGATCTGGTTGACATTGATTTGCGTGAATGCTTGACCGGGACGATTGCTTCCATGACCGTCAGAGCGCAACAGAAGGGGCTTCGCCTGTCATGCACCATCCATCCAGGCGTTCCTTCTATGATCAAGGCCGACCCGGTGCGGCTCAACCAGGTAGTGACTAATCTGTTGGGCAATGCAATTAAATTCACCTCTGAAGGCGAGGTGGAGTTAAGCATTGCATGCCAATCGAAAGATGCGAGCGGAGCGTCCCTGTACTTCACGGTGAGGGACACCGGAATTGGGGTGCGCCGCGAAAAGCTGAAATCTATTTTTGAGGCTTTCTCGCAGGCCGATACTTCGACTACCAGAAAATTCGGCGGCACCGGACTTGGATTGGCAATTTGCCATCGCCTGGTTCAGTTAATGGGTGGCGAGATTTGGGCAGAGAGCGAAGTGGGACAAGGAAGCGAGTTCCACTTCACGATAAAGTGCGGCTTAACGAGCCAAAACGGCGCTCCGTCGCGCAACACAACGCCGATGATAAGCCGGTGGACGCAAGCCAAACTTGCAATGCCGGACGCGAGTGAGTTTTGCGTGCTACTTGCCGAGGACAACCCCGCCAACAGAATGGTGGCGCGCGCAAGCCTGCAACAGGCTGGCTTTCAAGTGAAGGAAGTAGAGAACGGGCTAGAGGCGATTGAGGCCATCAAGCGCTTCCAGTTCGATGCCGTCCTGATGGATTGCCGTATGCCATTGATGGATGGGTATTTGGCCACTAAGTTCATCAGGCAGCTTCCGGGAACGAGCGGCCAAGTTCCGATCATCGCTCTCACCGCGAGCGCTTTCACAGAAGACCGTGAAAAAGCAAAGCAAGCAGGCATGAATGACTTCATTGCAAAGCCTTTTCATTCCTGGGAGCTGGTTGCCAAATGTATGCAGTGGATAAAAGTTCATCGCGCGGCCAACCAGAGCGACGTTCCTGGGCTGGCGGGTGTGGACGGAATTGATGGCGAACAAGATTCGCTTTCTTTTATGACCGAGGTCAAACAAGTTTTTCTGGATACGGCCCCAGCGGTTTTCCAAAAATTGATTCGTGCCTTGGAACGCCAGGATTGGACCGGAGCAAAGGGTTTCGCCCACTGGCTGCAAGGCGGAGCCACCCGCATGCTCAATCCTGAACTGCAGGATCGTTTGCGCGAGATAGAGAAGGCGTGCGGCCAACCGTCTCCGGCGCCTGTCGTAGACATTGACCAACTCAGAGCGGCATTTGAAACCGCGCTCAACACGGCAGAACTAGATACGGGAGAGCAGAAAGCGTTCATCGCTAAGCTTTGAGCGCGTGCCCGCGTTAGCCTGATCTGGTGGGCTTTGCATTATGGATTGACGCCGAGGAGGGTGTCGCCTGGGCGCAGGGAACTCACGAGTATCGCCCTATGGGAACAGCCGCCCTCAGCAGAGTTGGCCAGTTCCGCCGCGTAGATTTTCGCCAAGCTCTTCGGCGTCCGAGGCGATTGGACAACTGCTTTGTCGGCTTTTTCGGATCGCTCGAAAGCGTAAATGAATTCTTGCGACGGGAATGGATGCCGCCAAAGCGCCGGACGCCGGCGCATCTGTTATAAATTGGCGGACGCTATGCAAATACTTCACCTCACGCGCTCAAAGCTGTTCCTGCTCTCGATCATAGGTTCGTGCGCGGCGATAACTGCTTATAGCCAGAAGCTATCGGTCAAATGGGAAGAGCTCACGGCAGCAGATTTTGCCCACGCGATCAAGCAGGCACAGAACACATGCGTGCTGCCGTTCGGCATTATTGAAAAACACGGGCCGCAACTGCCGCTGGGCACAGATCTGATCAATGCGCGCTATGCAGCGCTGCATGGATCGGAGAAAGAATATGCAGTGGTTTTCCCCGAATACTACTTTGGACAGATTTTCGAGGCTAAGCAGGAGCCAGGAACCGTGGCGTATAGCGCCGCTCTGCAATTGGAATTGCTGCAAGAGACTACGGATGAAATGGCGCGCAACGGCTGTAAAAAAATCCTCATTGTAAATGGCCACGGCGGCAATCAATATCTGCTGCCGTATTTCGCGCAGTCGCAACTTGCGAAGCCGCACGATTATGTGGTTTATGTCTATCTCTCTCCAAGATATCCAAACAATCGACCGGCCCGGAAGTCCAAAGTTGACATGCATGCGGGTGAATCAGAGACGTCGCACACGCTGATATCACGTCCTGATTTAGTGCACCTGGATCGCGCGGGGAGCGAATCGGGCGAAGATCGAAATCGTCTGGACCTTCCCGAAGGCGTCTACACGGGGATCTGGTGGTACGCAAAGTTTCCGGATCACTATGCAGGCAATGGCGCGCTCGCAAACAAAGAGCTAGGCGAGTTCGATATGAATGCCTGGAGCGACGATGTCGCCAATGCATTGCGTGCCATTAAGAGCGACCAGAACAGTCTCAGGCTGCAAAATGAGTTTTTCGAGAAAACTTCACATCCTCTGGATACGCGCCAGTGAGTGTGCGCTCTATGCGTAGGGGAATTGGCAGGAGCTCAACTCAGCAGGGTCATCGCCGGCCTGCCGCATCAGCGTTTTCAACCGTTCACGCAGTTGCTGCTCAATCTGCATGGTTTCGCGCCTCCCGGCCAGGTTCACGAGTTGATGAGGATCTGCCCGATTGTCATAAAGCTGGAACGCGTAGTATTCAGGCGCCTTCGGCTGGGGTTTGAATGGAGCGGTTCCGCGCGGTGCGGCCATAACGTACGACCATTCGGGCGTTCGTAGGCCGCGACCTACCCAGTATTCCGATAACGAGATGAACACTTCGTTTGTCCAACCCACGCGATTGCCCGAAAGCAGAGGCACCGTATTATGACCTTGGACTACAGAGGGAACGGCGACACCGCATGCCGTGAGCAGCGTTGGCATCACATCAACCATGGCGACAAGATCGGTAACCTCTCGATTTCCGTCGAAAACGCCGCCTTCGGCAATGAACGGAACGTGCGTAGATGCGTCGTGAATGCTGCGCTTGTACTCGGTATTGCGAGTCATGAAGTGGCAGCTATGGTCGCTGATGAAGATAACGATGGTATTGCGATCAAGGCCGTTTTCAACGAGCGAAGCACGGATTTCGCCGACCGCTTCGTCAACACTCTTTATGCAGCCGTAATAGTCCGGTAGCTGCTGCTGCCAATCGCCCGGAATCTCCAGCAGATCGCGTGGAACAAAGGGATTTCGATAACGCTCCGCATAGCCTTTCGGCGCGACCATTCGTCCCATGTCGTTCTGATGGTGCGGCTCCAAATAAGAAACAACCAAGAGAAACGGCGAACTCTTGCTGGTGTTCTTCAGAAAACGCTGAATGCGGCTGGTAAGAAAATTGACCCGGTATTGATTCTCGAAATGAATGGGGCGGCCGTCTCCGTCGTACATGTCGCCTTCGTACGGATGTGAGGTGTGCTCAAGTACGTTGGATGCTTCCCAAAGATCCAAGAAGCCGCCGCGCTCAGATGGCGGAACGGGACCAACCGCGTCCTTGGCAAGATGCCATTTGCCGATGTAATTTGCCGAGTAGCCGGCTTTGCGTAGTTCCCCCGCAAGCGTAGGCGCGTTGGGATTAAGGCCGATTTCCTTCCCTGCATTGGCCCAAACGCCATTGCCAGCCTGATACTGTCCCGTGAATAAACAAGCCCGCGAAGGGCTGCACACCGGGTGATTTGTGAATGTATTGCGATAGAGTGTTCCGCGCTTCGCCACCGCGTCGATGTTCGGTGTAAGGCCCGAAGGATTCACCCCGTATGCGCCGACCGCATCCCAACGGACCTGATCGGCGATGATGACCAGAACGTTCGGTTTCCTGGATGAGTCGAAGCGATTCTGCGCGGATGCTGTTGAGCTTGCGGTTGCTGCAACCGCGGTAGCGCCAAGAAAGTCACGTCGAGAGGGCGTGGATGGAGATTCCGCCACGGTCGAAGGGACTTAAGCGATTCGCGCTTTTTGAACTTTGCCGTTGCGAATGCAGGAAGTGCAGGCGCGAACGCGTTTGCCGGCGCCATTTACAAGCGCATGAACTGTCTGAAGATTTAGATTCCAGCGACGCTTTGTCACATTGTGGGCGTGACTGATACGATGCCCGAATTGCGGACCACGACCGCAGATTTCACAAACTTTTGCCATAGATGCACACTCCCGCCGGGCCCTAGAGCAAGCGGCTGAAATACCAATGTAGCAAGCTCGCTATAGCGCGCGCAACCGCGGGTTGGTGAGATATTCCACAGCCCTTTCAAGCACTTCGTCTCTGCCGCGCCGTGTGCCGTTCACCGTAGGAGCCACCAGTACAGTGGGTTGCAGGCCGAGACGTTGGAGTTTACCGGCATTTGCATGACGAACATCTTGCCCGGAGAACGTGATGGTGATGCCGCCTGGAGTCACGAAGTTGGAGGTTGCGCCATTGGCTCCGGCGCTAGGCGTACCGACAAATGCGGTGTTGTTTGCCGCTTCGAGCCACAGGCCCAGATGTTCGGCCGCCCCGATAGTGCGCTCATCGATGAGCATCACGGTCTTGCCCGTGTACTTTGGTTCGATTGGGTCCGGTAGTTTTTCGACGAAGAAGTAGCTCGCTGTTGAAGTGAGAGATTGCGTCGTGGTTACGTCCGGCGAAAGAGTGATCGGACCGGTGATAATTGCGCCAGCCACGTCTTTGGCGTTGTTCAAATGGGCGACCAATGCTTGTGCCGCGCGTCCGATCTCACCGCGTGCGTCGAAGATGATCGCCCGGGTATTCTGGAGCTTTTCGAAAACGGCCGGTGTTTGATCGTCTCCGATACGAGTAAGGTCCGCGTAACCGATATTGTCCGGAAGTATCCGCACGGGATCGCTAGTGCGTTCCAGTTGCTTGAGCGCCGTCGTGAAAGCGGCTGTGCGCTGCAGTTTGATTTCTTTGGTGGGTCCTTCTTGTGTGCCCACCAAAAGTGTGGCGGTGGAACCGTCGGGGCCATTCAACACCTGCTGAATGGAATCGTAACCGCGACGTTGTGGTGTGCCGGCAGAGATGTAGTCCTGGATGCGATTAAAACGGTCGGCGATTCTTTGTCCATCCACACTGGCAACGATGTCGCCGATACGCAGGCCGGCCGATTTCGCGTTTTCATCCAGGATCTCCGTAATAACCGGCTTCTTCTCAATGAGCCGAAGACGCAAACCAACTGCGGCACGGCCGAAGTAATCCGCCAGTTCGTCACTGCTCACCGTAACGTGCGAATCCAGCGTATGGGTGAGCATGTCCGCCACAGTCAGGCTGTACTCGTGCGCGTCTTTCGCGGAAACGAAACGCGGCAAGAAGTCAGCGAAGACGGTGTCCCAGTCTTCGTCCATCAGATCGCGATAAGCAAAGAAGTAATGAATGACTCCCCAAATTTTGAAGGCAGCGAGGATGCGGTATTCGGTGGAAGGAAAACGACTCGCGTCGTAGGAGTCCGGCTTAATAGTGGGAATTGCCGCCGACTGGATAGGTTCAGAGAGCCTGATGGAAGCTGTGATGCCGTCGCTCAGAGGAAGGCGGGCAATTTGAGCCGCAGTTGCGGACCTGCTGGCGAAAGCGGAATAGAAAACGCCTGGATCGGGGCCGAACTCGGGAGGAAAACCATGATGCATCCACATGCGCTGGCCGCCACTCTCCTGGATCTCGCGATCACCATCCAGTACACGCGTGGCGGGATCTTCCAAAGCCTGTAACATCGACTGCAGCGCCGCAGCGTAATCTTGCTTGTTTTGAGCGGCGCGAATTTTTGGCAGCGCATCGATGAGCGCCTTGTCCCAATCGATATTGCGGTACGCGAGATAGGGATGAAAATACTTGACCGTAATCCAAAGCTTTGCGGTCTGGATGAGACGGTCGTTTTCAGATGGGTTAGAACTCTGGGCCGCGGCGAGCGACCCAAACAGAAGTGAGGCGGCGATCAGTTGCCGAAACACGATTGGAAACTTACGTCGTGGGCGGCCCGACTTGCAGTTCGTTGTCCACGTCCTTTACGCCTTTGACTTTTTTCGCAAGTTTGGTCGCTTTCGACTTACCCTTGTCGCTGTCCACGCGGCCTTTGATCGTAACGACGCCATCTTTTACTGTTACGTCAAGGGCGCCGCCCTTCACATCGGGATCGACGGCAAGCTTCTGGCGCACCTGGTCATATATGCGGTCGTCCGGGTTAGTCGTTTTCTGGCCGGCTGCAAGCGTACTGAACGAAAGCAAAGCTATAGCAATAAAACGTTTCATTCGGGAGTATCTTCTGAGCCTAGCATCGAGCGCCAATCCACAGCACTCAGGAAAGACGGATCTTCCCTCCAATTTGGTTTCACTTTCACGAAAAGAGAGAGAAATACTTTTTGATCGAGCTTCCGTTCGAGTTCCTGACGGGCTTGAGACCCGATTTTCTTCAGCATTTGGCCCTTATCTCCAATCAGGATCGTTTTTTGACCCGGCCGTTCGACATAAATCGTAGCTGCGATCTTTGTAAGCTTCGGTGTCTCTTCCCAGACATCTACCAGAACGGCTGTGGCGTGGGGAACCTCTTCCCGGGCGGCGCGCAGAATCTGTTCACGAATCGTTTCAGCCGCGATAAACCTCATCGGCTGATCCGTGATGTAGTCATCGGGAAAAAGCGCAGGCCCTTGCGGGAGGTGTTGGATGATGACGCGTTTTAGTTGCTCAATGCCGTCGCAGGTTCTCGCGGAAACGGGAACGGTTTCGGCGAATGGATGAAGCGCGGAGTAGTTTTGCGTCGCGGGCAGAAGCAGGCGCTTGTCTTCCAGACGGTCGATTTTGTTGAGAACCAGAAGGGCTTTCGCGTCGCGAGGCAAAGCACTAACCGAATGCCGCTCTTCTTCTGAAATTTGTCTTGAGGCGTCTGCGACAAACAAGATGAGATCGACGCCGCTCATGGAACTCCGAACGGTCTCCATCATCCGTTTATTGAAGAGGGTGTCGGATTTGTGAATACCGGGCGTGTCGACAAAGACAATTTGGGCATCGGGCGTAGTCAAAACGCCCTGGATTGTTGTACGCGTTGTCTGTGCCTGATGCGCGGTAATTACGATCTTTTCGCCCACCAGTGCGTTGAGCAGAGTCGATTTGCCGGCATTTGGACGCCCGACGATGGAGACAAAGCCGGCGCGATGCAGCGAATCGCTCAGATGCAGCGAATCGCTCAATGGATGGCCTCAACCGGCGAAGGAGCAGGCGCGCGCGAAATACGAACCTCATCGACGCGCCGCTCATTTCCGGCGAGCACCTCTACGCGTATGCCATCGCGCTCGGCCGCTTCTCCCACTTGTGGCACGTGTCCCAGCCATTCCGCAACCAGCCCTGCGACCGTAGTCGATTCAGTGTTGTAGTCGGGCCGGAAGCCGAGCAGATCGTGCAAACGGTCAAGGTCGAGGCTTCCCGGTGCAACGAACACGCTTTCCGATTCCTGACGCACGTCGCGGTCGGGTTCGTGCTCATCTCGAATCTCGCCCAGAATCTCCTCTACCAGGTCTTCCATCGTTGCCAGACCGGCGGTGTTGCCGTATTCGTCTACAACTACGACCATATGGGAGCCGTCGTGCTGCATTTCGCGGAGTAGATCCGTCACCGGTTTAGTTTCGGGAACTAGCGGAACCGGGCGGATGAGATCTTTAAGCGCCTTGGATTGAAGATCGTCCGGACTGAGTTCAAACATGTCGCGAACGTGGACAAACCCGACGATGTTGTCGATGGTTTGGCGATATACGGGAATGCGTGAATACTGTTCGTGGATGACAAGCTGGCGCAAGTCTTCAAGCGTTTTATCAATTGAGATGGCGGTGATATTCGGCCGCGGAGTCATCACCTCGCGAACGTTTTTATCGCCAAAAGCGACGACCGAATGAATCAGCTTGCGGTCTTCTTCCTCGAGAATGCCCTCTTCGGCTCCGGCGGTAATGAGCGCTTCAATATTTTCGACAGAATCTGCGGGAGCGGGTTCGCCATTGGCGTCCTTGTTTAGATCAAGCAGCGATTGAAACAGCCGCACGATCGACACTAAGGGCCGGGCGCACAGCGCAAGCAGCTTGATGAACGGTACGGCCTTCGCCATCCATTGGCCCTTGGTGCGCCGGTAAATGACGGTAGGAACCAGGTAGGTGGAGAGCAGCATCGCAAGCAGCGAGAGACCAAGTGCCTCAAGCACGCTCTGCCAATGGGGTGCGTTCGGTCGCACTAATGCACACAGATAAAACAGGCCGATAGAGAAAAGTGAGACATGCTTGATGAGTGAGAAGGCGAGTGAGCCATGCTCGGGATCAAGACCGATTTTCCCCGCCAGCGTTTCGCGGAAGAATTCAAGCGAGGGAACCTCGCGGCGAATCAGACGCAACGATTCGAGATACAGCAATTGAACATAGGAGACAAAGGTAAGCAGCGCGGTTAATAAGAGGGCGATGGCCAGGCAAAGGAGTGTCATCGAGTTGCGCCCCGGCGCCCGTAGCCATTTCCATCTGTTCTGGCAATCAAAGCCGTCGGAAGACCGAATTCCCGGCGCCACTTATTTTCCGCGCGAGCCATTTCGCCCTTGTCGCACTCGTGATCCATGCCCGCGAGGTGTAGCAAACCGTGCAGCATCAAAATACGAATCTCGTCGATGCGACCGTGACCAAACTGAGAGGCTTGGGCCTCCGCGCGCTCGGCGGAAATAATGATTTCGCCCGCATGTTCGCCTTCGGGGACTTCGGGAAACGAGAGAACATCGGTCGGGTAATCGTGCCCTAGAAAGATGCGGTTCAACCGGTGAAGCTCGTCGTCATTGCTGATAACGCATGTGAACGCACGGCGATTCACAACGCGCGACGAAACCGTACGCGCGAACGCTTTCAAACTGCGTTTCTCTTCCGCGGAGAACTTGAGATGAGATGGCAGCTCTCGAAAGAGCAATGTACTACCACTTTCAGACATTAGGCGAGGGAGGGAAATTCCGGAATTTCCACGGCAGTGTTCGGCGGAGGCTCCGGAACTACTTCCGGCACGGTCTCAGAGCCGAGTTTGAGAGCCAACTGACGACCTACCCCAATCATTTCGTTGTAGCGATCATATGCCTTCACGATTTGCTGGACGAGATGATGGCGCACAACATCCCGCTCATCGAAGTTAATGAAGGCAATGCCTTCCACACCCTTCAAAACGTCGATCGCGTTGAGTAGTCCGCTTTTCTTGCCGCCTGGCAGATCGATTTGTGTCTGATCGCCCGTAACGACCATTTTGGAGTTGAAGCCCTGGCGGGTCAAAATCATCTTCATCTGTTCGGAAGTTGTGTTTTGAGCTTCGTCCAGGATGATGAAGCAATCGTTCAACGTACGGCCGCGCATAAAAGCAAGCGGCGCAATTTCGATAGTGTTGCGTTCCAGCAGTTTCTCCACTTTGTCGGCATCGATCATGTCAAACAATGCGTCATAGAGCGGGCGCAGGTATGGGTCGATCTTTTGTTGCAAAGTACCGGGAAGAAAACCAAGATGCTCGCCGGCCTCAACAGCAGGGCGAGTAAGGACGATGCGGCTGACACGCTTATTTAGCAACGCGGAAACCGCCATTGCCACCGCGAGATAGGTTTTTCCGGTACCGGCGGGTCCGACGCCGAAGGTGAGATCGTGATTTTCGATCGCGTCCACATAGCGGCGCTGATTGACAGTCTTCGGGGCCAACACCTTCTTGCCAAAAGATCGTGATTTGCCGCTTTCCACGAGCCGGCGCAAACTGACGTTCGGGTCGGCCGTCACCACTCGCATGTAACTGTTCAAGTCACCGTTGTTGAAGATGTGACCTTCTTGCACCAGACCGACATAGTCTTCCAGAATGCGTTCAGCCCGGCGCACCTGTTGCTCTTCGCCTTCGATCTCGAGCGAATCGCCATCCATTAAGCGGGTGCGCAAGTTGAGTTCCGATTCAAGCAGGCGGATATTCTCGTCACGGGTGCCGAACAGGGATTCAATTCCACGAGAGATCTGAACAGATGACTTCATCAAGAGGGTTTGGCGGATGAACTAACGGGAACGGGCTTGGTAGCGAAGGAACAATGTACGGACAAGGCCAAAAAACAGTTAGAGGCGGGAAAGCGTCTCAGAAAGGCCGCATGCTGAACCCACAGGCGCGTACGCCAGAAGCCCATTCGTTTTGATTATAGCAATTTTTCCGCCGTTTATGGCCGGATTTTGATGGTTCCGAGGGCCGGGGATCAAGGCCAAAACACAACTGGCGCCAGCCCCCGAATAGGGGCATTTTTGCCTGGTTCCGAAAAGGTAGTCACAAAAGAGAGAAAAAAATCTCAAAAAAAATTTCTCGCTTCGAATCAGCAGCTTAGGAACGGTTGCAAGAGTTGCACGATGGTTGTAGCCGTCCGTTTTTGCTGGGTTGCATGCTACGTTCAAATCGTTCGCGAGAGAAACTCGCGAACAGCAAGCCGGGATTCATTCCCGGCTTTCGCATTTTTGAAAGGAGCCTCAGCAAAAAAAATTATGGGCGAATTGATCATGATGCCGTCGCGCAACACAGAAACCGAATCCGTTGACTCGCAAGATTTAGGCAAGCCAGCCAAGGTCGTCAGCATCGAAGACGCATTCGAAAATCGCTCAACACTGGACGCGCATCATGAACCGGCCCAGAACACGAAAGCCGTCGGCGAAGATCCATCGGCGACTGATTTTTCCATCTGGCGGCAAGCTCCGAAAGAACGCACACCGAGTTACTTTCCCACATATTCCGCTGTCTCCCGTGCGATGCAGGCAGCGATGCGTGGATGGGTTCGCGAATGGTTCCAGGCCAATCCCGACATCCTGATGCGGCCACAGACTGCGTATCCGATTCTGGTGTATCAATGCACACGGCCGTTCGCGGGTAAGAAAACCAACATCTTTACTTACGACATATTAGAGACGGAGACGCTGGATAAGGCATTTTCCTCTGCTGCGAAAGCCTTGAGCCGCGAACTGAAAACGCTTGATACCAAGCGATTCAACTGGTTTACGCGGGAGCACTACTTTGCATACCGCAACAATGAGGTTGTCAAGCACGTCAAGAAGAACCGGCGAGCCATCTACAAGATGTTGACCGTCGATACCGTGTTGATGGACAGCGTCCTGAACTTCGCCGTGGTTGATATTCCAACCGTGGGACTTGATGCCGCCGTCAAAATGTTGCGGCGTGCGTTCGAAATCCAGCTTAGACGATTCTCAACCGAGATCGACATGACCGTGCGTGTCGATGAGTTGCTGAAAGTGGCAACCGATGCTCTGTTGGCGAAACTCGCCGCCGATAAAGTCGTTGACCTTCCGTTGGAGATGCCGCTGGCGGCTTAAGATTTTCCTGTTTGCGTTTGGTGATGCGTGGTGGACTCGAGGAGCAGGTGTGGCTGCCTGCTCCTCTTTTTTTCTAGAGCTTCACTGTAACGGTCTTGATTTCGGAGTATTGTTGTAGGCCGTACTCGCCTAATTCGCGGCCAATTCCCGATTGCTTGAACCCGCCAAAAGGCGCTCCAGCATCGAAAACGTCGTAACAGTTAACCCAGACGGTTCCTGCCCGAACATCATTAGCAATTCGGTGAGCCTTTGAAATATCCCGCGTCCACACGGCAGCAGCCAAGCCATAAATGGTCTTGTTCGCTCTGTCGACAAGCTCATCCATGTCTTTGAATTTCATCACGCTCATTACCGGTCCGAAGATCTCTTCTTGAGCGATCTTCATCTCGTCTTTTACGTCGGCAAAGACTGTCGGCGCGACGAAGTAGCCTTTGTCTCCGACACGGTCGCCGCCGCAGACGAGTTTCGCGCCTTCCTTCTTGCCGGATTCGATGTAGCCCAACACTTTGTTGAACTGTTCGTTATCCACTTGTGGCCCTTGTTCCGTCTTCGGGTCTAACGGATTGCCAACCGTACGGCGTTTCGCGCGAGCGCCGCTGCGTTCAACGAACTCGTCATAGACCTTTTCTTCCACGAAAACTCGCGAGCCTGCGCAGCAGCATTGTCCTTGATTGAAGAACAGCGCGAAATGAGAGCCTTCCACCGCCTGTTCCATGTCAGCGTCCGCGAATACGATATTGGGACTCTTACCGCCCAATTCGAGCGTGACGCGCTTGAGGTTGGTTTCCGCGGCGGCCTTCATGATGAGGTGGCCTACTTCGGTTGAACCTGTGAACGCCACCTTATCGATATCCATGTGACGGGCGATGGCGCCACCCGCGGTCGGTCCATAGCCGGGCAGGATGTTGACCACGCCTTCAGGGAAGCCAGCTTCAAGAATCAGCTCGCCCACGCGAAGCGCGGACAAAGGTGTCTGCTCTGCAACTTTCAAAATCACGGTATTGCCGCATGCCAACGCGGGGGCCAACTTCCAGGCCTGCATCAGCAACGGGAAATTCCAGGGAATAATTTGACCCACCACGCCAACGGGCTCGTGCCGTGTGTAGCAGAAATAGTCGCCGCTGATGGGAATCGTTTTACCTTGAATTTTGTCGGACCAGCCCGCGTAGTAGCGATAGCAGGCGATGGTTAGCGGCAGATCGGCTGTGCGCGCGACGTGCTTCGGCTTGCCGTTATCTAGCGATTCAAGCGTGGCGAGTTCGTCCGCATTCTGCTCAATCAGATCCGCAAGTTTCGTCAGGAGCCTGCCGCGTTCGGATGCCGACATGCGGCGCCACGGCGCTTTTGCATGAAACGCTTTGCGCGCGGCTTTGACAGCAAGATCTACATCCGCGGCGTCAGCTTCGGCCACTTTCGCTATGACGTCTCCCGTTGCGGGATTCGTGGTGTCGAACGTCTTGCCAGAGACGCTGTCCACCCACTTGTTATTGATAAGAATCTTGGTTTGCTTAATGGGGGCTTGGGTAGAAGTCGGTTCGGTCAGAACAGTAGCCATGGTTCTCTCCTTTTCGCGATCACAACTAGGATCGTACGCGTTTCATTCTACGCCAAGAAAACCGAGCGAACGTTACCGATCTACCTTCACGCGCTTCCACCTTTTACCAACCCGCAACACAAGCGTCCCCGTAGCTCCGGCGAGCAAGAGGTCCTTCTGTATCTGGCCGTTGATTTCGGCGGCTCCCGCTTTCAGCTTGCGTACGGCGTCAGTAACACTTTCCGCCAGCCCAATCGTCGCCAAAAGTTTGTCGATTCGAATGCCTTTTTCCGTGCGCACCATTTCGGGCAGATCCACTGTCTCAATGTCGGCTGGTTCCTTGCCTTGGCGAACTTCGCGATTAAACGCCTCGCGGGCGGCATCGGCCTCGGCATTCGTATAGTAGTCGGCGACAAGCTGGCGCGCCAGATCCATCTTGACTTCCATAGGATCGCGGCGGCCTGCGGCAACATCGGCGCGCAAGGCGACGATCTGCGCCAACGGCATGTCGGTAAGCAGTTCGTAGTAGCGGTACATGAGATCGTCACTGATCTGCATGGTTTTTCGAAAGATTACTTTCGGCTGCTCATTGATGCCGATGTAGTTGCCTTTCGATTTCGACATCTTTTCGATGCCGTCAGTACCTTCGAGCAGGGGCACAGTTGCCACAATTTGCGGTGGCTGACCAGAGTCGCGCTGCAACTCGCGGCCAACAAGCAGATTGAATTTCTGATCTGTGCCACCCATCTCGACATCGCACTGAAGTGCTACTGAATCGTAGCCTTGCGCGAGCGGATACAGAAGCTCGTGTACGGAGATCGGCAGTCCTTCTTTAAAGCGCTTGCTGAAGTCATCCCGCTCCAACAGGCGGGCAACGGTGTACTTGGAGCAAAGCTCCACAATTTGACGGAAATCCAGCGGCGCAAGCCAATCGCTGTTGAATCGAACTTCGGTTTTTTGCGGATCGAGGATTTTAAAGACCTGTGCCTTGTATGTTTCCGCGTTGTGTTCGATTTCCTCGCGTGTCATGGGCGGCCGCGTGACGTTGCGGCCCGTGGGGTCGCCGATCAAGCCTGTCATGTCGCCGATCAAGAAGATGACGGTGTGGCCCAGATCCTGAAAGTGTTTCATTTTTCGCAGCAGGACTGTATGCCCCAGATGCAAGTCAGGAGCAGTCGGATCGAAACCGGCTTTGACGCGAAGCGGACGATTTTCCTTCCGCGACGCAATCAAGCGTTCGCGAAGATCCTCTTCACGGATGAGTTCGGCTAAGCCTTTCTTGAGGTATGTGAGCTGTTCGTCGACAGGAGCAAATGGCACGTTTCGTCTTATTTTAGAAGCCCGGCATAATCTTTCCTGAGTTGATATCCTGAACGAACCGCTCTACTGCCGCTCTCTAATGCCTGGACTCCCGTCTTCTCTTCCGCGGATTTGTGTTGCTCTGGGGTTGCCTAATGCGGCTCAGCTCACCAGGGCCGCGGAAGCAGAGTATAAAGATGGCAACACATTTCTGGAGTTCCGGCTCGATTATTTGGCCGATCCTGCTGCGGGCGCGGAACTGATTCACAATTTTTGCCGGCGCTATCCGGATGCGCAAGTTTTGGCAACCTGCCGGCACAAACAGAATCACGGACGCTTTTCAGGCACTGTTCAACAGCAACTCGACATTTTGAAGGCAGCGGCGGACTCGGGTGCCATTGCTGTGGATCTTGAGATTGAATCGGCCGAAAAAATCAAAACTGCGGCGAATGATTTACGCGCAAACGCGGCGCTGATAGTCTCTTATCACTCGTTTGATAACACGCCGGCGCTTGCTGGAGTTCTACGCCGGTTGCGGCATACGCCCGCGGATGCTTATAAGCTCGCGACCACGGCGCATAAGCCCGCCGACACCTTGCGGTTGATCGACTTTGTCAAGGCGCATCGCGGCGAGCCGCTCATTTCGTTCGCGATGTCTGAAGCAGGTTTGGCGACGCGGATCTTGAGTCCGGCTTTTGGGTGCATATTCACGTATGCTGCGCCGTGCCAGGATGACGGAACTGCTCCCGGACAGATTGCGGCGAAGTTGATGCGCTCCTTGTATCACACCGATAAGCTGAGCCGCCAAACTAGAGTTTTTGGCGTTATCGCGGACCCGGTCGCCCATAGCAAATCTCCCGTAATTCACAACCGCGCGTTTCAAGCGCGCCGTATTGACGCGGTTTATCTTCCATTTCTGGTTGCCGCGCCTCATCTGAGCGAATGGATGAAGCTTGCGGAGAAACTTCCAGTGCGTGGATTCAGCGTAACCATTCCCCACAAACAAAAAATCATCCGGCATCTGAATGTTGTGGAACCGCTGGCGAAGCGAATTGGAGCCGTCAATACGGTTTGGTGCAAAGCGGGCAAGTGGCGCGGAACAAATACCGATGTGGACGGGGTTCTCAAACCGTTCAGCAGGCACATGCGGCCGGCGCATAAATCCATCCTCATTGCCGGCTATGGAGGAGCTGCTCGCGCTGCGGCAATCGTTTTGGCGGATGCCGGAGCGCAAATCACCATTACCGGGCGCAAACCGGATCGCGCCCAAGCGTTAGCGCGGGTAGTGAAAGCCGGTGTTGTCTCGTTAAAGCAGGCGCAAACACGAGAGTACGATGCACTCATTCAGGCAACGCCGGTGGGAATGTCGCCACGGCCCAATGAATCTTTGTTCCCGAATCGTATCCCTGCCGCGGTCGTATTCGACATGGTCTACAACCCGCATGAGACGCTGCTGCTCAAGCATGCGAGGCAGCAAGGCTGCACGGTTATTTATGGATCGGAAATGCTATTGGAACAAGCAGCCCGGCAGTTTGAAATTTGGACGGGCGATTCCGCGCCGCGAACTGTGATGCAGAGTGCGCTCGAGCAGGCCTTACAAGCTTAACGAAATTCCTCGTTTTCGATTCCTTTGACCTTGTTCAGTCGACGTACATGCCGCTCCTCGCCGCTAAATTTTGCGTTTAGAAATGCTTCGGCGGCGTCGCGCGCCATCATTGGCCCAATGATGCGCGCACCCAGGACCAGCACGTTCATATCGTCGTGCTCGACACCTTGATGAGCGGAGTAGTGGTCATGGCAAAGACCGGCGCGAATCCCTTTATATTTGTTCGCGGCCACCGATACGCCTACGCCGCTACCGCACACGAGAATTCCACGGTCGACATTGCCCGACCGAATATCCTCGGCGACTAAAGTCGCATAGTCGGGATAATCGTCCGGTTTGCCCGGCTCAAATGTGCCGACGTCATGCACGGTATGACCTTGTTGCTTAATGAAGTCGATCAGGTCCTGCTTCATGTCATACCCCGCATGGTCCGCGCCAATTGAAATTCTCATAAGGCTCTTTTGAACACGAGCGTAGCATTCAGGCCACCGAAGGCAAACGTGTTTGAGATCGCTGCCTCAATGGAAGTTTTGCGCGGTTCGTTGGGAACAATATCCAGGTCACAGGCAGGATCGGGCGCGGTGAAATTCGCGGTCGGCGGCACAATTCCGTGCTTTAAAGCCAAAATCGTGATAATTGCCTCGATTGCACCAGCTCCGCCCAACGTATGTCCGTGCATCGATTTGCTGGAACTGACCAGCAACCGGTCCGTGTGCGCGCCGAACACGCTGTGGATGGCCCGCGTTTCGGTCACATCGTTCGCTTGAGTCCCAGTTCCGTGGGCGTTGACGTAGCCCACTTGCTCCGGCTTGATGTTGGCATCTTTCAAAGCCCATTCCATTGCTTTTGCTGGGCCTTCAACGCATGGTTGAGTGATGTGGTGGGCATCGGAACTCATGCCGAAACCGACAATTTCACCTAAGATTTCCGCGCCGCGAGCCCGCGCGTGGTCCCAGTTTTCAAGAACCAGAATGCCTGCTCCTTCGCCCAGCGAGAGACCGCGCCGGTCCGCCGAAAATGGACGGCAGACGTCGGGCGAGACTACGCGCATCGCCTCCCAAGCCCGCAACAATCCTTCGGCGAAAACGGCCTCACTGCCGCCCGAGACCGCTGCTGTAACTTGCCCGCTGCGAACCATCCAAAACGCCTGGCCCAGGGCGTGGTTCGACGAAGAGCAGGCTGTAGATACCGTATAGGCGGGGCCATGAATGCCGAATTCCAGCGAAATACGGCTGGCGCCGGCATTTGACATGGTGCGAGGAATGGTCAGCGGCGCAACTCGGGGATTATTTTCCCGATAGAGGCGGATGTAACCTTCTTCTTCCGAAAATTGACCACCGACGCTGCTTCCCGTAATAACCGCCGATGCGTCGGCCAATTCGGAATCAAACCTCAGCCCGCTCTGTGCTATTGCTTCGCGAGCGGCCACGGTTGCCATTTGCGCGAAACGTTCCAATAGCAGCAGGTCTTTTTCAGTGAAGTAATCGAGTGGCTGAAATGTCTGCGCTTCCGCGCCAAAGCGGAATTTATATGGCGGATTGCCAGGATCGCGTAAGGGGCGAATGCCGCATTCTCCCCGGCTGATTCGTTCCCAGCTTTCGTTCGTGCTGTTGCCGAGTGCGCAGACCAAGCCCAGTCCGGTCACCGCGACGCGGTTCACGCGACCTCCGTCACGCCACACTTGTCAGACCGCACCTGTCAAGCCACACCTGGGCGAACGGTTTGACTTTTTTGTTCAATTAGCTGACGAACGCCGGCAACAGTCTCGCGAACCGATTTAAGATTCTGGACGCCCTCGTCGGGAACTTCGATCTGGAATTCTTTCTCCAACTCGAAAACAATATTAATGCCGTCGAGAGAGTCGATCTTTAATTCTTCGAAAGTACTGTCGAGGCTGACGGATTCAACGGGAATCCGTTGTGACCGGGCGATCACCCGGATAACATGAGCCCCCAAATCGTCTGTTTCCAACTGTTCGGGCATGTACAGAACCTCATGATAACTCCCGCCCGGAAGCTAACATCCGGAACAATTGGATCGAAGAGCGAGCTTTAATTCAGAAGACCGCCGTGGCCCAGACAACCGATCTCCCAACCGGAAATACGGTATTTCGCAAGCATCGGTGGCAGCAGAACATCTAGGATATTCGGCTTAGGCGAACGGAAACAGCAGGGAGCCGAGACGACCGGGATGTCGTCCTTATAGGTAAGCATGGTCAAGTTGCCCGGCTCGACCGGCGCGAGGAACCGTTCCACGTGCGCGCCTAAACGAACTAGCGCTCGGCCAATCACATCTTCGGGGCCGGAGGGAGCTGTCGTAGAGGCGACCAGAATTGCCGAGGGCTTGCTGCGTAGGAGATGTTGAAGCGAGCGCGCCACGCGATCTTCTTCTTCAATCGCCGAGAGCGCGTACTTCAAAGTGGCGTCGTATCGCTCAAGCCGTTGCTGCACTACTGCTTCAAACATGACCCGGGCGCGGTCGCCGTGAACGGGATCCGTATAAAGCATCGCCACTGTGGGATCTTTTACTGGGCGAGCCTGGAGAATGGGACCGGCATCCGTGAGGATGGATAAAACAACCTCCACATGAGCTTTTGCCACCGCAAATGGAGCGCTTTTGACGGTAGCGATTCTGTCGCCCTTGCGCGCATAGCGATAGTTCGGCACTGTTGCAATGACAACACTGCCGCTCATGTTGATCTTCCTCAGTAGATCGTCGTCTACTAATGCGCAGCAATTCTCGGTCGCGATCAGATTCGCCCGCCCGCCGGCAGCTAATCGAATCTCAACCGAGCCGCAGCACATGCTCTCGGCGACTGCCATAACGGCAGCATCTTCGCCGATTTCTCCATCCTCCAATTCGGTAACCCAGACTTGGTTCATTCCCTCTGCTTGCAGCAGCCGGATGTCTTCAGAACTCAGGATGTGCCCCTTTGCGAGGAGCTTTCTGCCTCCGGGTTTGAATATTGTGCAACACAATATACGACCGGCAGATTCCTGAATATCCATGGTTAACGCGCGCAATTTGGCCCTCCTACCAGTTGGCTCTGGTACAAATAGGTGTTAGTAGTAGTACCTGAGCCATGAGTATACTAGTACTCAAGCCAAATGTGCCAGAAAAAAATACAAAACTTTTGAATTTTTTACTTTGTGGGTCGGTTTTGGTGTGAATTACCCGAATTAGCGGTTTACAGACGCCGCCACCTGCGGCAACTGGACCAGATGATCGGCCGCGGAAGCCGGTCGACGCCTCGAAAAAGACAAATTCCCCACGTTTCGGAGGCGCTTCAGCACGGCGATCTCATCGCAATTCTGAAATTTTGGACATCGGAGACAATCTTTCCAGACCTTCAACGGCAACTCGCCGCGCTCCACTTCGCCAAATCCCAGCTTTTGGAAAAAGCCCGGAACATAAGTAAAAGCGAAAATGGCATCCAACTCGTTTTCGCGAGCCTCGGCTTCCAACGCTTCCACTATTACCCGCCCGATTCCGTGCTGCTTCATTTCCGGCAGAACCGCAAGTGACCGAACTTCCGCTGTCGTAGGCGTATAAAAATGCAGCGCCCCGCAACCAGCCAGCGTTTCGCTGTCGTAGGCGACGGAGAAATCGCGGATATTTTCCGACATTTCGAATTCGGTTCGAGGCAGCATGATGCCGCCCGCTGCATAGGAATTGATGAGCGCGAGGATGTTGGGAATGTCGCGCATGGCGGCCTTACGAACGGAGACTTGAACCGGAGCGGTTGTCATGAGCGTAAGGCCTCTGCCGCGGCAGATAGCCGAGTTCCGATCCCTTCTCCAGCAAGCAAACGCCGGCAAACATCGGGCTCAGTACCCGAAGCAATAATTACTTCTTCGAGCCCGCAAGCGAGGGCCGAAATGGCGGCTTCCAGCTTGGCCTGCATACCGCCGTGAGCAACTCCGGCACTAATCAAACCGCGGATTTGATCTGTATTGAGATTGGGCGCCACCGTTCCCGACGCATCCTTAACGCCCGGAACATCCGTCAGGAAAATCAACTTGCCAGCACGCCATCCCGCAGCGCAGGATACTGCCATCTGATCCGCGTTGACGTTGAAGATTGTGCCTTTAGAATCGCCTGCGATACATGCAACTACAGGCAAATAGCCGGAATTAACCAATAAATCGAGCAAACGTGCGTCTGTCTTGACCGGCTTGCCTACAAATTCCATTTCTGGCGATAGTTGGACAGCGCTCGTTAATGAGCCATCGACGCCAGAAAGCCCGACGGCGGCCTCGCCTAGAGCAGTGATCGTCGCGACCAGACTCTTATTCACGCTCCCGGCAATGACCTTGGCGACGCCGTCAATGACAGCCGAATCAGAGACGCGCATTCCATTAACGAATCTGCTCTTAATTCCCTGCGCTTCGAGATAACGGGTAAGCTGTTTACCGCCGCCATGGACGACAACGGTTTCGTACTCGCGGGCGACTTCGACGATTTCAGCCGCAATTCGAGCGCGCGATTCCGATTCGTCGAGTAACGACCCGCCCAGCTTGATCAAAACCTTCACAGCAGGGCCTCGGTTTCCTTGAAGCCTAGCATCAGGTTCATGTTCTGCACCGCTTGTCCAGCAGCTCCTTTACCAAGGTTATCGATGGTCGTCACGATAGTGGCACGCTGGCTTTCGCTATCGAATACGAATCCGATATCGCAAAAATTGGTGCGCTGAACGGCACGTAAATCAGGTACCTTGCCCGGCGCGTACAAGCGCACAAATGGCTCGCCTTCGTATGCCTCTTCATAGATGGACAACAAGTCCACGGGCTTCTCGACTCGCTGCGTACGTACGTAAATGGTTTCCAGAATGCCTCGATCAAGTGGCAACAGATGCGCGGTAAAGGTGAACTCGCGTTCCCCAATACCGGAATTTTGCAACACTTCCGGAACATGCCGATGAGTAGCGAACCCGTAAGCGGAAAAATTCTCTGTCACTTCACAGAAATTGTTTTTTAGCGTCGGATGGCGTCCAGCCCCGCTTACGCCAGATTTGGCGTCGCAGATGATTCCGCGAGAACGATCGGCGACTTCTGCGTTGATCAATGGCCGGATCGCCAGGTTAGCCGCGGTGGGGTAGCAACCTGGATTGGCCACCAATCGCGCACCTCGAATCTGGTCGCGGTAGAACTCAGACAGGCCATAAACAGCCTGATTCAGTAAAGCGGCAGCAGTGTGCCGTTCGTTGTACCACCGGGAATAGGTTTCAGCATCGCGGAGCCGAAAAGCGCCGCTGAAATCGATTATTTTCGCGCCTATTTCCAGAATGCTCGGAGCAAGCTCGATCGATGCGCCTGGCGGTGTCGCCAGGAAAACTAAATCCAGCTTTTCGCTCTGAATGGCCCCGGCCGTGGCGGGAATGGTCTTTAGAGGAGTTTGGCCCAACGGGCCGACATGCCCATCAACGTCTGAGCGATGTTCGAGCAGAATCAACTCGACGTGCGGATGCTTACGCAGCAGGCGCACGAGTTCGGCGCCGCTATAACCGCGGGAGCCCACGATGCCTACTTTGCATCCTGAGTAATTATTCACAACAATGAATAATTATACTATAGCTGCTCGAATGCAGATCGTGCAGCCAAATCCCCAAGAATCGGCAATCTAACTTGCTGGTTTTGCGCGGCCTTCACTAAAAGATAGATCCAGCAGAGAATTACCACTAATTTAATCAAGCCAAAGAGGCCCCAGCCTGGGACGCCGGAAATTAAATTGGGAATGGCCGAAGAAAGAATAAGCCAGGCTACAAAAAGATAGAGCGACTGAAAAGCGTCAAAACGAACCCACATATTGCGCCGAAATCTTTGAGAGGCAAGGAAAATGATCGCCGGAATAACTCCGAACACCGGAATGTAGCAGAGTATGGAGGCAGTACGGTTGCTGATGCCCTCCAAAAAATCGCTAAATTGTGCGGTAGGGCGCGGCTGGGCTGTTCCGCAGTTGCTACAGAACGAAGCGTTCGCGTCGACACGGCTACCGCAATTGGTACAAAAGGGCAAATTCACTCACTCCTACTACTCTGATCTTGTAATCAAAACTACGTGATTGATCGGACGATTGTTCCGATCATGCTGCAAGCAAACCATTTTGATACGATCGGTGCGCATGCGACTCTTTTCTCTCGCTATTGCAACATTCCTGACAGCATCGATTGGCGCAGCGGCAAACAAACAGCTCGAAATCTTTTTTATAGACGTAGAGGGCGGTCAATCTACGCTTTTTGTAACGCCGGATAAACAATCGCTCCTGATTGACACAGGTTGGGGATACAACGCGTATCGCGACGCGAATCGGATTGCAGCCGCGGCCAAATTGGCGAAGATCAAGAAGATCGACTATGTTCTGATCACGCATTATCACCAGGACCATGTGGGTGGTGTCCCGCAGCTCGTCGCGAAACTCCCGGTCGGAACGTTTATCGATCACGGCCCGAATCGGGAAGACACGCCTGCCGGACAGCACGTCTATGACGATTATCAGAAGGCAATCGCCGGCAAAAACCACATTGTTGCCAAGCCGGGCGATACCTTGCCCATCAAGGGAATTGATGCCGTGGTGGTCAGCGCGGATGGAAATCTGATTTCGCAGCCCTTGCCCGGAGCCGGACAAGAGAATTCAAGCTGCTCGGGCGTGCAGCAAAAGGCGACTGATCCGAGCGAAAATGCACGGTCTTTAGGAACTGTGCTGACCTTTGGCAAGCTCCGAATTGTAGATCTCGGCGATCTGACCTGGAACAAAGAGTTGGAACTGATGTGTCCAGTGAATAAATTAGGCCATGCGGATATTTTGGTCGTGTCCCATCATGGTCTGGACCAGAGCAACAGTCCCGCTTTGGTGCATGGGCTTCAGCCGCGCGTGGCAATTTTCGATAACGGCGCAAAAAAGGGCGGCAGCCCATCGGCATGGGACGTCGTTAAATCATCGCCTGGGCTGCTGGACATCTGGCAACTGCATTTTTCGGACGCCGGCGGCAGCGAGCACAACGCCCAAGATCCATTCATTGCAAACGTTACCGAAGCAGACACGGGCTTCTATCTGAAGGTCACAGCCAATGAAGACGGAAGCTTCGAGGTCTACAACGCAAGGAACAAACTTGCAAAGCAGTACCCGGCGCGGTAAACCCGCAGGAGGTTATTGTCCTTTCAGCCACTCCGGCTCAATGAGCGCGCGCACTTCGGGCTTCGCCAGATCGGCCTTCACAATGACACGCGCCGGCAATTCCACCTTTTTGGGCGGCGTCTGGCCGTTCAGCTTCTCTACGAGCGATTTCACAGACTCATAGCCTAGCTGATAGGGATTCTGCACCAGCATGGCGTTCGTCGTTCCGTCGCGCAACGCCTCTACATGCGCCTTGCTGAAATCGAAAGTCACCAGCTTGATTTTTCCCGAAAGATTGCGATTCTTGATCGCTTGAATGCTGCCCAGCGAAGCGGCCTCGCTCGATGCAAAGATACCCGCCAGATCGGGATGGGCCGTAAGAATATCCTCAGCCGCCGCGCGCGAACGAGCCGGATCGGCCATGCCGTACTGCCGCGCCACCACCTGAACGCTCGGAAATTCCTTCGCGATCGTCGCGTCGAAGCCCTGCTCTCGTAGCACCGTCGATGTGCCGCCTGGCTTCTGCATCACCATGCCCACCTTTCCGCGCGCGCCA